>JBDSDD010000023.1:0-15446 GCA_039920745.1 Burkholderiaceae bacterium
ATCCTGCTGCCGATGCCTGACTTGATCTTCGCTTCCCACTCCCTCGGCCCGGTCTCGTGCACCGAGACGCCATTGGAATCGACCGCGACCGTCACCGGCATGTCCTTGACGTCGAACTCGTAGATCGCTTCCATGCCGAGGTCAGCGAAGCCGACGACCTCGGCGTGGTTGATGGCCTTCGACACGAGGTACGCCGCGCCGCCGACCGCCATCAGGTACGCGCTCTTGTGTTTTTTGATCGCCTCGATGCCGGCCGGCCCGCGCTCGGCCTTGCCGATCATGCCGATCAGGCCGGTTTGCGCCAGCATCATCTCGGTGAACTTGTCCATCCGCGTCGCGGTGGTCGGGCCGGCCGGCCCGACGACCTCGTCGCGCACCGGGTCGACCGGGCCGACGTAGTAGATCACGCGATTCGTGAAGTCCACCGGCAGTTTCTCGCCCCTGGCCAGCATGTCCTGGATGCGCTTGTGCGCGGCGTCGCGGCCGGTCAGCATCTTGCCGCTCAGCAGCAGCGTGTCGCCGGGCTGCCAGGCGGCGACTTGTTCTTTCGTCAGCGTGTTCAGGTCGACCTTCGTCGACTTGTTGTAGTCGGGCGCCCACTTCACGTCGGGCCACAGGTCGAGACTCGGCGGCGTGAGGTAGGCGGCGCCGGAACCGTCGAGCACGAAGTGCGCGTGGCGGGTCGCCGCGCAGTTCGGGATCATCGCGACCGGCTTGCTCGCGGCGTGGGTCGGGTAGGTCGAGATCTTGACGTCGAGCACGGTCGTCAGGCCGCCCAGGCCTTGCGCGCCGATGCCGAGCGCGTTGATCTTGTCGCACAGCTCGATGCGCAGTTCTTCGAGCTTGTTGCTCGGGCCGCGGGCCTTCAGCTCGTACATGTCGATGTCTTCCATCAGGCTCTGCTTGGCCAGCAGCATCGCGCGCTCGGCCGTGCCGCCGATGCCGATGCCGAGCATGCCCGGAGGGCACCAGCCGGCGCCCATCGTCGGCACCGTCTTCAAGACCCAATCGACGAGGCTGTCGCTCGGATTCATCATCACGAACTTGCTCTTGTTCTCGCTGCCGCCGCCTTTGGCAGCGACCTGCACATCGACGGTGTGGCCCGGGACGAGCTCGGTGTGGATGACTGCAGGCGTGTTGTCGCCAGTGTTGCGGCGAGCGAACTGCGGGTCGGCGACGATCGAGGCGCGAAGCTTGTTGTCGGGGTGCTGATAGGCCTTGCGCACGCCGTCGTTGACGGCGTCCTCGAGGCCCGCCGGAAAGCCGGCGAAGCGCACGTCCATGCCGATCTTGAGGAACACGTTGACGATGCCGGTGTCCTGGCAGATAGGACGGCGCCCCTCGGCGCTCATGCGCGAGTTGGTCAGGATCTGCGCGATCGCGTCCTTGGCCGCCGGGCTTTCCTCGCGCGCATAGGCACGGGCGAGGTGGGCGATGTAGTCGGCCGGGTGGTAGTAGCTGATGAACTGCAGAGCCGAGGCGACGCTCTCGGTCAGGTCGGCTGCTTTGAGGGTGATCGTCATGGTTTCTGGCCGGGTTGCTGGAGGCAGTCCGCCATTATCCGCTGCCGACTTGCACCAGCGGCTTCGTCGGGCATGGGCCGCCTCGGTCTGCGCCGCGCGGAGTGGGATTCCGAGCGGGAGCGCGTTGCTCAGATCGGCGCGACGCGTTCAAGGCAACGATCGAAGTCCGCCTGGAATCCGGCGACAGCGCTGCGCGGGATCACGTAGGCGGCGCAGTGGTCGACGAAGAGGTAGAAATTCTTCGCGTCCTCGTCTTTGTCGACGAAACCCGCCCACTGCATCTCGGCGCAGCCCGTCGACCACCGTGTCACCAACGCATCGTCGCGGAACTCGAGCTGGTGGGGGCGCAGGAACGATCCATGGTCGGCCAGGAGCCGATGGCGCACGCGTGCCAGCGCGAGAGGCAGAGCCAGGCGTGCCAGGAAGATCCCGAGCAGCAAGAGGGCGCCAAGCGTCTGGAGCGTGCCCGCTTCGTCAGGCAGGCGATCGAGCAGCTTGAAGAACACGAACAGCGTCGACGCGATCATCAGCCACGCGACGATCTTCAGCAGCCATTCGATCGGGCGCACGTCCCGCCGCTGCGACAGGCGCCGGGACGTTACTTTCTGGAGCAGGCGGTAGTCGTCGCGGGTCAGCGCGAATTCGGCGGTCTTGTGCATGCGCTGCTCAATGCGGCTGGGCGTGCTGCGGCAGCAGCCTGTCCACGTAGGCCAACGCCATCGCCGACAGCAGGAATGCGAGATGGATCAGTGTCTGCCACATCAGCACCTTGGAGTCGTACGCGCCGGCGTTGATGAAGGTCTTGAGCAGGTGGATGGAGCTGATGCCGATGATGGCGGTGGCCAGCTTGACCTTGAGCACCGAGGCGTTGACATGGTCCAGCCACTCGGGCTGGTCGCGATGGCCTTCGAGGTTCAGGCGCGAGACGAAAGTTTCGTAGCCGCCGATGATCACCATCACCAGCAGGTTGGAGATCATCACCACGTCGATCAGCCCCAGCACCACCAGCATGATGACGGTTTCGTTGAGCGAGGTGACTTCGGCCATCGGCACGCCCGAATCGCTCGGCGCCGGGTGGTATCCGATGCCCTGGACGAGAGTCTGCAGTGCATGGCCGTCGCCGAAGACCGCCTGCAGCAGATGTGTCAGCTCGACCCAGAAATGCACCACATAGACGCACTGCGCCAGGATCAACCCCAGGTAGAGTGGCAATTGAAGCCAGCGGCTCGCGAAAATCAAGCGCGGCAGCGGACGAAGTCGGGGAGGCGGCGTTTGCGGGGTCATGGGCTCGTTCGCATTCGTGGGTTGAGGACGATTGTAGGGAGCCTCCGGTGTCCGGCACGCGTCAGTGTCGGGTAAGAGCGGCCCTCTAACGTACGACCCGCGCGTCTCCTCGTCAGGCAGTCACTGCCCGGGGCCCGGTTTCGCGGAGCAGAATGAAGACAAGGGATCCTCGACGATCCCGGATTTCCAGGAGACATGACCAATGAGCGCTGCCGAGCACACCCCGCACGAACTGCAGACCTACGACCCGCCGGCCGACCTGAAGGCCAACGCCTGGGTCAGCGGCATGGACGCCTACAACGCGTTGTGCGCCGAGGCCGAGGCCGACCACGAGGCGTTCTGGGCGCGCCAGGCGCGCGAGATGCTGAGCTGGAAGACGCCGTTCACCAGGACGCTGGACGAGAGCAACGCGCCGTTCTTCAAGTGGTTCGAGGACGGCACGCTCAACGCGTCGTACAACTGCCTCGACCGACAAGTCGAAGCCGGGCTGGGCGACAAGGTAGCGCTGATCTTCGAGGCTGACGACGGCAGCGTCACGCGCGTCTCGTACGCGGACCTGCTCGCGCGCACCTGCCGCATGGCCAACGCGCTCAAGGCCCGCGGCGTCAAGAAGGGCGACCGCGTCGTCATCTACATGTCGATGTCGGTAGAGGGCGTCGTGGCGATGCAGGCCTGCGCCCGCATCGGCGCGCCGCACTCGGTCGTCTTCGGCGGCTTCTCCGCGCAGAGCCTGCGCGACCGTGTCGAGGACACCGGCGCCGTCGCCATCATCACGGCCGACGAGCAGCAGCGCGGCGGCAAGTCGCTGCCGCTCAAGGCCATCGTCGACGACGCGATCGCGCTTGGCGGCTGCGACACGGTCAAGGACGTCATCGTCTACAAGCGCACCGGCGGCGCCATCGCCTGGACGGCACGCGACCACTGGATGCACGACGTGACGGCCGCGGCGCCCCCCACGTGCGAGCCGGAATGGGTTGGTGCCGAGCACCCGCTGTTCCTGCTCTACACGTCGGGCTCCACGGGCAAGCCCAAGGGCGTGCAGCATTCGACCGGCGGCTACCTGCTGCACGCGATGCTCACCACCAAGTGGACGTTCGACCTGAAGGCCGACGACGTTTTCTGGTGCACTGCCGACATCGGCTGGGTCACCGGACACACCTACATCACCTACGGCCCGCTGGCGCTCGGCGGCACCGAGCTGGTGTTCGAGGGCGTGCCCACGTACCCCGACGCCGGCCGCTTCTGGAAGATGATCCAGGATCACAAGGTCTCCAAGTTCTACACCGCGCCCACCGCGATCCGCTCGCTGATCAAGGCGGCCGAGGCCAACGACAAGGTGCACCCGAAGTCCTACGACCTGACCAGCCTGAAGATCCTCGGCTCCGTCGGCGAGCCGATCAACCCGGCCGCCTGGGAGTGGTACCACCATCACGTGGGCGGCGGCCGCTGCCCCATCGTCGACACCTTCTGGCAGACCGAGACCGGCGGCCACATGATCACGCCGTTGCCGGGCGCCACGCCGCTCGTGCCAGGCTCGTGCACGCTGCCATTCCCCGGCATCGCCGCCGCCATCGTCGACGAGATGGGCAACGACGTGGAGAACGGCACCGGTGGCCTGCTGGTCGTCAAGAAGCCGTGGCCGTCGATGATCCGCACCATCTACGGCGACCCGGAGCGCTTCAAGAAGAGCTACTACCCGGCCGAGCTCAAAGGCTACTACCTGGCGGGCGACGGCTCCATTCGTGACGCCAAGACGGGCTACTTCACCATCACCGGCCGCATCGACGACGTGCTCAACGTGTCCGGGCACCGCATGGGCACGATGGAGATCGAGTCGGCCCTGGTGTCCTGCACCGAGCTGGTGGCCGAGGCAGCGGTCGTCGGCCGGCCCGACGACACCACGGGCGAGGCGATCTGCGCCTTCGTCGTGCTCAAGCGGGCGCGGCCGACCGGCGAGGAAGCCAAGCAGATCGCCAAGCTGCTGCGCGACTGGGTCGGCAAGGAGATCGGCCCGATCGCCAAGCCCAAGGACATCCGCTTCGGCGACAACCTGCCCAAGACCCGCTCCGGCAAGATCATGCGGCGCCTGCTGCGCGACATCGCCAAGGGCCAGAAGGTGACCCAGGACACCAGCACGCTGGAAAACCCGGCGATCCTGGATCAGTTGTCCGAGAACAATTGACGCATTTGCCACCGCTCGGCGGCGGTCGCGGCGGCGGTGATGCTGCTACATTGAGTCGATTCGTCCTTTCAATGTGATCCCGGACGTGGTCGCTTGCCCGCGACGCTGCCGCCAGGCCGCGTCGCCAAGGCGGTGCGCCGCGGTCGGGCAGGGGTTCTGGCATGCTTTTTGTCCTCGTCGGCGTCGGTTTGATCGTCTGCAACCTGATGGACTGGGGTCCGATGGGCGCCTGGAACTGGGATTTCTCGGGCGACCTGTGGAAGTTCGTCCTGCCGTTCGCGCTCGCGACGGTCTGGTGGATCTGGTCGGACGCGTCCGGCTGGACCAAGCGCAAGGCGATGGTCGCCGACGCCAAGCGCAAGCAGGATCGCCTCGATCGCAATATCGACGCGATGGGCCTGGGCCACCTGCACAAGCACCGCGACGGCAAGACCCGTCCGAAGCAATAGTCCGCGCGCTGGCGGAATGGCACTGAAGATCGTCGCGAAGGAATCTTTCCAGGTCGGCCGGCCCGTGGTCGTCGATGCCGACTCGCCCATCGGCCGCTACGCCGTGGTGTTCGAGGATGACGGCGAGATGGGCTGTTTCTACGCCATCGACACCGACGTCGAGGACGGCAACCCGGTGCAGGACGCGCTGCTGGTCTACGTGGCGGCCGACGTCACCGATGCCGACCTCGCGTCGACGCTGGAGGTCGGCTGGTCCAAGGACGGGCTCAAGGCGCTGCTGCTGATCAACGACACGCCGCATGCCGCGTTTGATTTCGACAAGTGCCAGGGCTGGTGCCTGACGGGGCTGCCGGAGGCGGCCGTGAGCAAGCGATGGTCGAACGGGCCGCGTGCCTGGAACGACGCCGTCGAGGCGTTGTTCGAGTAGGCAGCCCACTGGCTCCGGCCAAGGCCCGGGAGTAGCCATCGGATGTCGAACCTGTTGAGCGCCGGCTTTCGCAGCCTCGCCGTGAGCGCGGCTACCGACGTCACGTGAGCGCGTGGCCGCAGGCCTCGCCGATGCCTGCTCGCGCGCTCACTCGAACTTGTCCAGCACCGCCCCGAAGCTCGCGCTCGACGAGTGGTTCGCGAACTTGGCAAGTACGCCGCGGGTGTAGCGCGGCGCCGGCTTCTTCCATGCGGCGCGGCGCTTGGCGAGTTCGTCGTCGGAGACGTGCAGGTTCAGCAGCAACTGGTGCGCGTCGATGGTGATCGTGTCGCCTTCGTGCACCAGCGCGATCGCGCCGCCTTCGTAGGCCTCGGGAGCGACGTGGCCGACCACCATGCCCCAGGTGCCGCCCGAGAAGCGGCCGTCGGTGATCAGGCCGACGGACTCGCCCAGGCCCTGGCCGATCAGCGCGCCGGTGGGGGCGAGCATCTCGGGCATGCCGGGGCCGCCCTTGGGGCCGAGGTAGCGCAGGATCATCACGTCGCCGGCCACGATCTTGTTGGCCATGATGGCGGCGAGCGCGGACTGCTCGTCCTCGAACACGCGTGCCGGACCGGTCATGACAGGGCTCTTGAGGCCGGTGATCTTGGCGACGCAGCCCTCTGTCGCGAGGTTGCCGCGCAGGATCGCGAGGTGGCCGTCGGGGTAGATCGCGTTGGCGATGCTGCGGATCACTTTCTGGTCGGCGCGGGGCACGGACGGCACGTCGGCCAGGGTCTCGGCGATGGTCTTGCCGGTGATGGTGACGCAGTCGCCGTGCAGCAGGCCGGCGTCCAGCAGCAGCTTCATGACCTGCGGCACGCCGCCGGCGCGGTGCAGGTCGATGGCCAGGTACTGGCCGCTGGGCTTGAGGTCGCACAGCACCGGCGTGGCCTTGCGGATGCGCTCGAAGTCGTCGATCGTCCACGCGACCTCGGCCGCGTGTGCGATGGCCAGGAAGTGCAGCACGGCGTTGGTGGAGCCGCCCGTGGCCATGATGACGGCGACGGCGTTCTCGATGGCCTTCCTGGTGACGATGTCGCGCGGCTTGAGGTCGGCCCTGACGGCCTCCACCAGCACACGTGCCGACTCGCGCGTGTTCTCGATCTTCTCGCCCTCGACGTTGGCCATCGTCGACGAGTACGGCAGGCTCATGCCCAGCGCCTCGAACGACGACGACATCGTGTTGGCGGTGTACATGCCGCCGCACGAGCCGGGGCCGGGGATGGCGCGGCGCTCGATCTGTCGGAAGTCTTCTTCGCTCATCTTGCCGGCCGAGAACTGGCCCACGGCTTCGAACACGCTGACGATGTTGAGATCCTCGCCCTTGTAGCGGCCCGGCATGATGGTGCCGCCGTAGACGTAGATGGCCGGCACGTTGGCGCGCAGCATGCCCATCATGCCGCCGGGCATGTTCTTGTCGCAGCCGCCGATCACCATCACGCCGTCCATCCACTGGCCGCCGACGCAGGTCTCGACGCAGTCGGAGATCACCTCGCGCGACACCAGGCTGTACTTCATGCCCTCGGTGCCCATGGCCATGCCGTCGGAGATGGTGGGCGTGCCGAACAGCTGCGCGTTGGCGCCGAACTCCTTGAGACTGGCGACCGCGGCGTCGGCCAGCGGCTGCAGGCCGGAGTTGCACGGCGTGATCGTGGAGTGGCCGTTGGCCACGCCGATCATCGGCTTGACGAAGTCTTCCTCCTGGTAGCCCATCGCGTAGTACATCGAGCGATTGGGGGCGCGGGCGACGCCTTCGGTGATGTTCTTCGAGCGGCGGTTGGCGGCGGACATGAGGGTCTCCTGGAGTCTTCTGAACCTGGGGTGAAGGCAGAGTATCCAGCGCGTCAAAATGCGTGTCCAATAGATTCATCGTGCTTGATTGATATGTTTTGTGAATCAATTAAAACTGCCCATGCCTGACGCCCAATTCGACCTGCGCCAGTTGCGCCAGTTCGCCGTCCTTGCCGAGGAGTGCCACTTCGGCCGCGCCGCCGCGCGCCTGTCGATGACGCAGCCGCCGTTGACCCAGGCCATCCAGCGCCTGGAGGCCGCGCTCGGCGCGCGCTTGTTCGACCGCAGCCAGCGCCGCGTCGCGCTGAGCCCGGCCGGCGTGGTGCTGCTGCCGCTGGCGCGCAAGCTGCTCGAGGGCGCCGACGCGCTCGCGCCCGCGGTGCGCGCGGCGGCGGCGGGGCTGTCGGGCCAGTTGCGGCTGGCGTTCGTCTCCAGTGTCACGTACGGCCCGCTACCGGCCTGGCTCAGCGGCTTTCGAGGCGCCTACCCGGACGTCGCGCTGAGCCTGCGCGAGGCGACGCTGGACGTGCAGCTCGAGCTGTTCGCCGCCGGCGAGATCGACGCCGGCTTCGTGCTGCACGCGCCCGGCGCCGTTCCGCCGGGCTTCGAGCACGTGCGCGTGATCGACGAGGCGCTGGTGATGGCCTTGCCGCAGAACCATCCCGCATGGAAGTTGCACGTGTCGCCGGCCACGGGCGCGATGCCGCGGCTGCGCTGGCGCGACGTGCAATCCGATCCGCTGGTGATCTTTCCGCGCACGATCGCGCCGTCGCTGTTCGACGCGCTCCTCTCGGCGTACCACGCGGGCGGCGAAACGATGCGCATCGCGCAGCAGGCGATCCAGATGCAGACCATCGTCAACCTCGTCTCCGGCGGCATGGGCGTGGCGTGGGTGCCGGAGTCGCTCACGCACCTGCAGCGCGCGGGCGTGCGTTACGCGCGCGTGACGGGCCAGCCCGGGCAGGCGCTGCGTTGCGAGACCAGTCTCGTGTGGCGGGCGGGCGCGGCGCCGGTGGTGGAGCGCTTCGTCGAGCACGTTCGGCGCGGTGCGGGGCGCGTTTCGCAAGCACGTTGACAGGAGCGTGCGGGGCGTCTCGCGAAACAGCGACAATCGCCGGCTGTTCAAGGAGTTCAGTCGATGGCGCTGGTTCACCCCCAGTTCAACCCCGTGGCCGTTCAGCTCGGCCCGCTCGCGATCCATTGGTACGGTCTCACCTACATGGTCGCGTTCGGCCTGTTCGTGTGGCTGGCCGGGCGTCGCGCTGGCTATCCGTGGTTCGGGCGCGAGGGCTGGATCCGGCGCGACGTCGAGGATCTGCTGTTCTACGGCGTGCTGGGCGTCGTGCTGGGCGGGCGGCTGGGCTACGTCATCTTCTACAAGGCCGATTACTACTGGCACCACCTCACCGAGATCCCGGCGGTGTGGAAGGGCGGCATGTCGTTTCACGGCGGCATGCTGGGTGTCATCGTCGCGATGGCGCTGTTCGCGTGGCAGCGCAAGCGCCCGTTTCTGCAGGTCACCGACCTGATCGCACCGTGCGTGCCGCTGGGCCTGGCGAGCGGGCGCGTCGGCAACTTCATCAACGGCGAGCTGTGGGGCCGCATCGCCGACCCGTCGCTGCCGTGGGCCATGATCTTTCCGGAGTCGGGCTCGATGGTGCCGCGCCACCCGTCACAGGTCTACCAGTTCCTCGGCGAAGGCATCCTGCTGTTCATCATCCTGTGGGTCTTCGGCAAGAAGGAGCGCGGCCGTGGCCAGGTGTCCGGACTGTTCCTGATCGGCTACGGGCTGCTGCGCTTCGCCGCCGAGTTCTTCCGCGAGCCCGACGACTTCCTGGGCCTGCTGTCGCTGGGCCTGAGCATGGGCCAGTGGCTGTGCGTGCCGATGGTGATCGCCGGCGTCGTGATGTTCTGGTGGGGCGCGCGCCAGCCGCGCGGCGGCGCGCCGCTGCCTGCCTGATTTCGCCTCTTTCTCGCGCGCCCGAACCGGCGCGCGACCCTCAAGGATTCCGATGACTTCGATGTTCATGAAGCGGCTGCCGGCCGCTGCCTTCGCTGCGCTGGCACTGGCCACGTCGCTGTCGCACGCCGAGGTGCTCAAGGATCCGCAGTGGCGCGCGCTGTCCGACGAGCGCCGCTACGCCGAACTGGAGCAACTGGCCACTGCGCGCCTGGCCGTCAAGCCGGACGACGCGCAGGCCTGGCAGGCCTACACGCAAAGCATGCTGGGCCTGCGCGGCGAGGGCGCGTCGGCCAAGCGCGACGCGGCGCTCGTCAAGCTCCAGGCCTGCACCAGGGCCACGCCGCAGATCGCGGCCTGCCACTACGGCGTCGGCGCGGTCACGGGCGTGCAGGTGATGACGCAAGGCATGATGAAGGCGGCGTTCGGCGTCGGCCAGGTGCGTGACGAGTTCATCAAGGCGCTCGAGATCGACCCACAATACTTCTCCGCGCGCAGCGGCCTGGTGCAGTTCTACCTGATGGCGCCGGGCATGGTCGGCGGCAGCGTCTCCAAGGCGCGCGACGTGGCCCAGGCCGCCGTCGCCCGCCAGCCCGAATACGCGAAGCTGCTCGACGCCAGCATCCTGCAGTACGACGACAAGCTGCCCGACGCCGAGCGCCTGGTCGCCGCGGTGCAGGTCGGCACCGACGCGTCGCTGGCCGAGGAGGTGCGCGGGCAGTGGGTGGGCCTGGGCTTCGGCTACCTGGAAGCGAAGCAGCCGGCCAAGGCGCGCGCGGTGTTCGAGCGCGTCACCAAGGACAAGGCCGACCTCGTCGAAGGCCACTACGGCCTGGCGCGCGCGCTGATCGAGCAGCAGCAATGGGACGCCGCGATCGCCGAACTGCAGGCCGCGGCGAAGCTGCCAGGCCATGACGCGCTGCCCATCGATCACCGCCTGGGCGTCGCCTGGCAGGGCAAGGGCGACGTCGCGCAAGCCAAGGCAGCGTACGTGCGTTTCCTGGCGTTGCCCGGCCAGAATCCGCGCAATGTCGACGAAGTGAAGAAGCGGCTCGCCGAGCTGGGCTGATCTCAGGCGAAAATCCCAGCCAGAGCCAACCGGAAACGCCATGCGCCAGATCTTCCTCGACACCGAAACCACCGGCCTGAGCCCCGACAGCGGCGACCGCATGGTCGAGATCGGCTGCATCGAGATGGACAACCGCCGCCTCACCGGCCGCCATCTGCACTACTACCTGAACCCGGAGCGCAAGAACGGCGAGGGCGCGGTCGCCGTCCACGGCCTGACCGACGAGTTCCTCAGCGACAAGCCGCTGTTCGCCAGCATCGCCGAGGAGATGATCGAGTTCGTGCGCGGCGCCGAGATCATCATTCACAACGCGAGTTTCGACGTCGGCTTCCTCAACGAGGAACTGCGCCGCTGCGGCCGGCCCAAGTTCAGCACGCATGTGGGCGCCGTCACCGACACGCTGCAGATGGCCCGCGACCAGTTCCCGGGCAAGTCCAACTCGCTCGACGCACTGTGCAAGCGCCTCGAGGTCGACAACACCAACCGCACGCTGCACGGCGCGCTGATCGACGCCAACCTGCTCGCCGAGGTCTACATCCGCCTCACCCGCGGCCAGGACTCGCTGGTGATGGACATGACCGAGGAACGCGGCAAGGCGGGCGACATGGGCGGCCCGGTCGACCTCAGCGTCTTCGTGCTGCCCATCCTCGTCGCCACCGAGGCCGAATTGATCGACCACGAACGCGTGCTTGGCGAAATCGACAAGGCGAGTGGCGCAAACACAATCTGGCGTGCGCAACAACAAAAGGCTGTGGCATAATCCAAGGCTGTCCTGATGTTGGGCAAACAAGTTATCGAGTGGTTAGCTCAGCGTTAGAGCATTGGTCTGAAGCTGCAAGCGGGCAAGCCAGCAAGCCAGATAATTCAAGTAGTTAGCCGTGTTGGTGCACGGCACCGGTGCAAGCCGGGCGGTTAGCTCAGGGGTAGAGCACGTCCTTCACACGGACGGGGTCGCAGGTTCGAAACCTGCACCGCCCACCAGTTCTTCCGGGAAGTGTCGGCTTCTTGCGGTTGTCGGTCTCCAGGATCGCCCGCAAATTGTTCTCGACACGCAGGCCGGAAACTGTCTCGCCGAGCAGCGCAATGATGTGGTCTGCGTCGCAGACCTTCCCGTACCGCCGCGACTTCCCTTTGGCCTTCACGCAGAGCTTGGCGATCTCCGGGAGGTTCGCCCGCGGTGCGATGCAGACGCCTTGCGCGTGACGTCGCTCGATGCGGCCGTGCCATTGCGTTGACCCGGTTCCTCGCCTCGTCTTGCGGTGCTGCTCGACCACGGTGAGAGACAGTGCCGCGAGGGCGTGCCAGCGCAGGCGTTGCGGCACCCAGCTTTCCTGCAGCTTTCGCTCCGTGCGCTAGCAGACAGACACTCGACAACCGGTCGCTCCAGACTTCCCGACTTGGAAGTCTCCGACCGTTCATCGCTGTCAGCGTTCACGGGCGGCCACGTTCGTTCATTGCAGCGATTGCCATCAAGCGGCGCGTTGCAGGGACGACCCCTATCGTCGCTACCGAGGAATTTGCCTTGAGACCTCCGATCATTCGTTCGATCGCACGGTGGTGCATCCCGTTCAGCGTCGCGACAGCTGTCGCTGTCGTGATCCTGGCCATGACACCGATCACGGCGTCGGCGCTCCCACTCTTCAACAGGCAGACGGGTCAGAACTGCGTCGCCTGCCATGCCGGTGGGCAGTATCCAGAGTTGACCAACTACGGCCGGCTCTTCAAGATGACTGGCTACACCCTGGGTGTGCGAACCATCCCTGTTTCGGTGATGGCCGTGGCCAGTCTCTCGAAAGTCGCCAATACATCGAAGAGCAACGACCCGTACGCTGACTTCCAGAAGAACGACAAGCCCATCTTCGCGAATGCGAGCTTGTTCCTCGGCGGCAAGATCACCGACAACATCGGCGCCTTCACGCAATTCACTTGGGATCCCTATGCCGTCACGACGGACACGGGGCACTTCAAGGGCCAGTTTTCCGCCGACAACATCGACATCCGTTACGCGGACCACGTGGTCGACGACTCCAAGGACGTGATCTTCGGGGTCAGCCTCAACAACAATCCGTCGGTGTCTGATCCCTGGAACACGGCACCTGCGTGGATGCAATACGTCCCGGTGCCCAGTCCGACGAGCAGCCAATTCATCGATGGGGCCTCGCCGTATCCTGGCCTGGCCGCGGGCGGCAATGTTGCCGGGCTCAGCGCGTATGCGTTCGTCAACCAGTTGGTCTACCTCGAGGTCGGCGACTATCGCACCGCCAAGGGCGCGCTGGCGTTCCTGCACGCCGGGCTGAAGAACGCCGATGTCACCAAGCTGCGCGGCAACAACCCGTACTTGCGCGTCGCACTCAGTCAGAACTGGGGTGCCAACAACCTGATGCTCGGCGCGACCCGCATGAACTCGCGGATCTTCGACGATCCGCTGGACACCTCCGACCCCGCGACCGTCCATCGATTCGAGGATCAGGTCTTCGACGCTCAATACCAGTACTTGCTGGATCCGCATACCGTCACGGCCCAGATCGTCGTCGCGCATGACAAGCATGCGTACCCCAACGTGCTGATTGGCCAAACGGTTGCGTTCGTCGACGCGCAAGGCAATGCGCTTCCCCTCACGTCGAGTTCCGACCGCACGACGCTGCTGCGCGCCAAGCTGTCCTATGTGTACCAGGCACGCTACGGCGGCAGCGTCGCCTACTTCGATCTTCACGGCTCCACCAACACCGCGAACCAATCCTCCGGCTATGACCCGGCGAGCCTGACGATCACGGGTGCGGCCGGCGCGGATTCGCCCTCGACTCGCGTCACCGGAAACCTGAGCGGCAACCCTGCCACGCGCGGGCAGACGTTCGAGACGTTCTGGATGCCGATCCAGAACCTGAGAGTCGGACTGCAATACACCGTCTACCAGAAATTCAATGGAGCGCGCGTCAACTACGACGGCTTCGGGCGGAATGCGGGCGACAACAACTCGCTCTTCTTGTACGCATGGGCGGCATATTGATGACACCGATGACTCCACGTCAGCGGTCTGTTCGAAAGACTCGCATGAACATGTCAAGAGCGACTCTCATCGTCTGTGCCGCGTGGTTGACAGCGGGGTGCGCCAATTTGGATCGATCTCGCAATCTCGACGATCCGGCAGTGACCGGCACCGTGCTGGCCCAGCAGGTGTGCGCGATGTGTCACGGCCAGGGCGGTGTCGCCACGTCACCGAATTTTCCAAACCTCGCCGCACAGTCTCCTGACTACGTGGTGGCGCAGCTGACTGGCTTCAGAAATCACTCGCGCGAGGATCCTGAAGGCTTCGAGTACATGTGGGGAATCAGCCGCCGTCTCACCGATGTTCAGATCGCACAACTGGCCGCGTACTACGCCAAGCAAGCGCCTGCGCGACAGGAAGCCGAAGGCGACCCTGCGAGGGTCAAGGACGGCCAGATGCTGTTCACCGCTGGCGCGCCGCAGCGCGGCGTTCCCGCATGCGCGAGTTGCCATGGCGATCACGGCCAAGGATTGGCCGCTTTTCCGCGAATCGCGGGACAACACTCGGACTATGTGCGCAAGCAATTGCGCATCATCCAGAACACCAACGAGCGCCCGGCGGGCGCAGCCATGAAGGCCGCGGTCCACGGCCTGGACAGCGACGACATGGCCAACGTCGCCGCATATCTGCAGACCCTCTAAGAAAGATGAACGACACCCCCAGCGAAAGCATGCAGGGCGGGGGGTTTGGTCGTGCATCAGCAATCCTTGGACGGAGGCAGTCTTCCGGTGATGTCGGCGAGGTGAGGTGGCCGTAAGCGCTCACGCTTCGATGATGACCTTCAACGCCTTCGTATCCGCTGCCCGGCCGAACGTGTCGTAGGCGTCGAGGATCTTGTCGAACTTGAAGCGGTGCGTGATGAGCCGGCTTGCATCGATGCAATGAGAGCAAACCGTCTTCAGCAGCATCGGGATCGTCGCGGTGTCGACCAGGCGTGTCGTGATCGTGATGTTCTTGGACCAGAGCGTCTCGAGGTGCAGGTCGGCCTTGACGCCGTGCACGCCGATGTTGGCGATGGTGCCGCCGGCCGCGACGATGTCCTGGCAGATCTGGAAGGTGGTGGGGATGCCGACCGCCTCGATCGCGGTGTCCACGCCGCGTCCGCCGGTCAACGCCAGCACCTGCTCCGCGGCGTCGCCTGCGCTGCTGTTGACCGTGTCGGTGGCACCGAACTGCTTGCCAACCTGCAGGCGGTTGTCGTCGAGGTCGACCATGATGATCTGCGCGGGCGAATAGAGCTGCGCGGTGAGCAGGGCGGCGAGGCCGATCGGGCCGGAACCGACGATGGCGACGCTGGAGCCGGGCGCGACCTTGCCGTTGAGTACGCCGCACTCGAAGCCGGTGGGCAGGATGTCGCTGAGCATCACGAGCGCTTCTTCGTCGGCGTTGGCGGGGATGGGATACAGGCTGGTGTCGGCATGCGGGATGCGCACGTATTCGGCTTGGGTGCCGTCGATGCTGTTGCCCAGGATCCAGCCGCCGGTGGTGCAGTGCGAATACATCCCCTTGCGGCACGGCTCGCAGCGGCCGCAGGAACTGATGCACGAGATCAGCACATGGTCGCCCGGCTTGAAGCTGGTGACAGCGGCACCGACCGAATCGATCACGCCGACGCCTTCGTGCCCGAGGACGGTGCCTGGCTTGCAGGTGGCGACGTCGCCCTTGAGGATGTG
>JBDSDD010000024.1:0-22948 GCA_039920745.1 Burkholderiaceae bacterium
CTTCGTCGGCGGCCTGCTCGCGGGCATCGGGCTGCCGCTGATGTTCGCGGTGGGCCGCGGCTGGAGCGACGGCCAGTATTTCGCGTTCATGCTGGTCTCAACGCTGCTCTACGTGCCGGTAATGAGCTGCTTCAACATGCCCTGGGTCAGCCTGGGGGCGGAGATGACGCCCGACTACCACGAGCGCACCAGCGTGATGTCGGTCAAGAACGCGATCCAGAAGCTGCCCGAACTGGGCCTGTTCTTCGCCGCCCAGTTCACCACGCTCGCGGTGTTCAACGACGGCCACGGCAAGCCCGACATCCTGCGCGGCGCGCAGGTCTACTGCACCATCCTGGGCGCGATCATGGTGGCGGTCACCGTGGCCATCGTGCTGCTCACGCGCGAGCGCTACTACCAGCACCTCGTCGACCGCAAGCAGCAAAGGATCCCGCTTGCCGATACCCTGTGGCGTACCCTGCGCTGCAAGCCGTTCCGCCAGTTGCTGGGCATGGCGCTCGCGTACGGCATCGGCACGGCGATGGTCAGCAGCCTGGGCTACTACGCCACGGTGTACTACGTCTGCCATGGCGACGTCGTTTTGGGCTCGACGTGGAATTTCTGGATGGGCGTCTCGGGCATGGTGTTCGGCCTCTGCGGCATCCCGTTCTTCACGACCATCGCGCGTCGATTCGGCAAGCCGCGCGGCCTCGCCGTGGTGTTCGTCCTGGCCATCGCGGCGTTCATCGGCGACTGGTGGTTCTACGACCCGCAGCGACCGTACCTGCAACTGCTCGCGTGCGGCTTCGTCGCGTTCACCGGCGCCGGCTTCTGGATCCTGATCAGCTCCGCGATCGCAGACGTCATCGACTACGACGAGCTCGAGACCGGCCAGCGCCGCGAAGGCTCGTTCGCCGCCTGCCAGTCGTGGATCACCAAGGTGGGCATCGCGCTGGGCGTCGGCTCCTCGGGGTGGATCCTTCAATTCACGGGCTTCAATTCGAAGCTGCCGGTACAAAGCGAGCACGCGATCTTCATGATTCGCATCCTGCTGTCCGCAATCCCTGTATTGGGCCTGTTCATCGCCCTGCTGGTCGTCCTCGGATTTCCCCTCACCGAGCAGCGCATGCACGAGATCCGTGCGCGCCTCGAAGCGCGCCGCGGCACCGTCTGAGCAGGCGCCAGACCATGACCTCTCCCCGCTCGCCCCTGACCTGGGTTCCCACGCTGTACCTCGCGATGGGACTGCCCAACGTGACCGTGGGCGTGGTCGCCGCGATCATCTTCAAGAACCTCGGCGTCTCCAACGAGGACATCGCGCTGTACACCTCGCAGATGTACCTGCCCTGGGTGCTCAAGCCGCTGTGGTCGCCCTTGCTGGAGCCCTTCCGCACGAAGCGCTGGTGGGTCATCAGCATGGAATTCCTCATGATGGCCACGCTGGGCCTGGTGGCGTTCTGCCTGCCGCTGCCAGGATTCTTCGGCGCGTCGCTGGCGTTTTTCTGGATCACCGGCTTCGCGTCGGCGACGCAGGACATCGTAGCCGACGGCGTCTTCATGACCACGATGCCGCTGCGCGACCAGGCTCGCTACGCGGGCTTGCAGGGCATGTGCTGGAACATGGGGGCGGTGATCGCCTCGGGCCTGCTGGTGTCGCTCACCGGCTGGCTGCACGACAGCGCCGGCTGGTCCTGGGTGCATTGCTGGATGGCCGTGATGGTGGGCACGGCAGCAGTGATGGGCGGCTTCGGCCTGTGGCACCTGCGCGTGCTGCCGCCGGGCGCGCCTTCGGCGCTCCAGGGCCAGGGACTGCGCGCCTCCTGGCCCGCGCTGCGCGAATCCTGGGTCACGTTCTTTCGCAAGCCGCACATCTGGACGATGCTGGCCGTCGTCTTCTTCTACCGCTTCGGCGAAGGCTTCATCGAGAAGTTCGGCCCGCTGTTCATGCTCGATCCGCGCAGCGCCGGCGGCCTCGGCCTGGACAACCAGGCACTCGGCGCCATCAACGGCACGGTGGGCACGATCGCCTTCATCGCCGGGGCGTTCCTCGGCGGCTTCGTCATCGCCCGCATGACGCTGCGGCGTTCGCTGTTCCTGCTCGCGCTGACGCTCAACCTGCCGCACGTGACCTACTTCTACCTGAGCCACGCGATGCCCGACAACGTGGCCTGGATCGGCGCCGTCGTCGCGGTCGAGAAGTTCGGCTTCGGCATGGGCTCGGTCGGACAGATGCTCTACATGATGCAGCAGATCGCGCCCGGCCCGTTCAAGATGACCCACTACGCCTTCGCCACCGGCGTCATGGCACTCACCAAGTGGGCCACCGGCTCGGTCAGCGGCTGGGTCTACGCTGCGTTCGACCACCGCTACGCGCCGTATTTCGCATTCGTGCTGGCCGCGTCGATCCCGCCGCTGATCTTCGCGTGGCGCGCGCCGTTTCCGCACGCGGAGCCGCATGCGGCGCCGCACGGATCGTGAGCCGCGGCGGCCAGCCGGCGGCGCGCACCGCCTTCAACCGGCAACGTCCCCGCGCGGGCGCCAACCATCCGACGCTCGAGGCGCGGGTCCTGGCGCCGCCGCTTCCCCTGGCAGGCCGTCCAGCGCGGCGGGTTCGGCGCAACGCCTGGCGAGTTCGTCGACCAGGATCGCCAGCGCGCGCCGGTCGATGCGGATCAAGGCCTCGCGGCGCGCCGCGTCGTGCTCCGGCAGGAACGAGGCCGCGCCGAAGTCGCCCAGCAGCGCGTGCGCCTGGTCGTCGACGAGGATGTTGTGGGCGTAGAAGTCGCCGTGCATCAGCCCCTGCGCGTGCAGGTGCCCGAGCGCGTCACCCGTGCCCTGCGCGATCGCGCGCGCGTGGGCGGGCGTGAAGCGCAGTTCCGCGGCGTACACGTCGCGCGAGCAGCTCGCCAGGCTCGGCGGGCCGGCCAGGCTGCGGTAGCGCCGCGGGATCAGGCCCATCACCAGGCCTTGGGCGCCCTGCGGGTGGCCGACGATGCGGCCCTCGACACCGATCACGTGCGCGTGGACGTCCGCGGCGATGCAGGCG
Source organism: Burkholderiaceae bacterium (assembly GCA_039920745.1). GTDB lineage: Bacteria > Pseudomonadota > Gammaproteobacteria > Burkholderiales > Burkholderiaceae_C > Scleromatobacter. The sequence continues at coordinate 3,026 of JBDSDD010000024.1, forward strand.
GCCATCTCGCTGCCCGGCAGGCCGTCGCTGGTCACCGCACCCTTGAACAGCTTCACGGCGACCGCACGATCGGTGCCCGGCGCAGGTTGCCAGCGGGCCGAGTAGATGCGACCCGAAGCGCCCTCGCCCAGCAGATCGCCCAGCTGCAACGCATGCCAATCGATGTGCGCGATCGGCGTTGCTTCGAGCGCGCGCGCCTCCTGCGCGACGTTGAACGGATTGCCGGCGTAGGCCAGCCAGGTGAGGTTCGGCAGGGCCAGCAGGGCGTCGGGCAGCGCATCGGCGAGCGTCGGGAAGTGGTTGGCCGACAGGCGGATCAGCTCCAGGCGGTCGCAGCGTCCGAGCCCCGCCGGCAGCGCCGTCAACCGGTTCCCGGCCAGCGCGAGCTTCTGCAGCCGGTGGCAGGCACCCAGCGTCTCGGGCAGCGCGGCGACGCGGTTGTCGCTCAGGATCAGCCAGCGCAGGTTGGCGGGAATCGCTTCGGCCGGCACGTGCTCGATCACGTTGGCCTTGAAGCCGATGATGTCCAGGCCGGTGCACTGGCCCAGCACCGCGGGCAGCGTCTCGAACAGGTTGTTGGAGCAGAACAGGATGCGCAGCGCGTGCAGCCGCGGCAGGTCGTCGGGCAGCGTGCGCAGCTGGTTGCCGGAGAGGTCAAGCATCTCCAGCGTATCGGCGAGCTCGAAGATTTCGCGCGGAAACTCGTCGAGCTGGCAGTGGCGGAGGTCGAGGTGCGTCACGGGCGAGGCGCGGCCGGCGAGGCGGCCGGCGCGCAGGTCGGCGAGGGCGAGCGTGGTGAGGGAGACGGTCATCAGATGCACATTGTCCCAGGCCGATCTCTATACTTCGCGGCTCGCTCCTGGCGGCACGCATGCCGCATATCGCACCCTCCATGAAACACAACTTCCTGCGCCTGGCCCTCGTGCTGGGCCTGCTGTCGGCGATCGGGCCGTTCGCGATCGACATGTACCTGCCCGCGCTGCCGGCCATCGGCCACGCGCTGCAGGCCGACGTGCACCAGGTGCAGATGAGCTTGATGGCGTTCTTCGTGGCGTTCGCGCTGAGCCAGATCGTCTACGGGCCGGCCTCGGACATGTTCGGCCGCAAGCCGCCGCTGCATGTCGGCATCGCACTGTTCGTGATCGGCAGCGTGGGCTGCGCGCTCGCGCCGGACATCGGCTGGCTGGTCGCGTTTCGCGCCGTGCAGGGCCTGGGCGGCGGCGCACCCAACGTGATCACCCGGGCCGTGGTGCGCGACCTGCACACCGGCGCCGAGGCGACGCGCCTGATGTCGCTGCTGATGCTCGTGTTCAGCGTCAGTCCGATCCTGGCGCCGCTGGTGGGCAGCCTGATCATCGACGCGGGCGGCTGGCAGGCGATCTTCTGGGCGATCACGGTCATCGGCGTGCTGGGACTGCTGCTGACCACGTTCGCACTCGAGGAGACACGGTCGGTCGAGGATCGCGCCGGCAGCGACATCGCCAGCACCGGCCGCGCGTTCGCGCTGCTGGCACGCGACCCGCACTTCATGGGCCTGACCGGCGTCGTGTCGTTCGGCCTCGCCGCCTTCTTCGTCTACCTGTCCAACTCCTCGTTCGTGCTGATCAACCACTACGGGCTCACGCCGCGCCAGTACGGCCTGGCGTTCGGCGTCAACGCGGCGTCGTTCATCGGCGCCTCGCAGTTCGCGGGCAAGCTGGCGCACCGCTTCGGCAACGCCCGCGTCGTGTCGGTCTCGGTGGCCGGGTTCGGTTTGACGATGTGCGCCGGTTCGGCGCTGAACTTCGCAGGCGTCGACACGCTCGCCACGCTGATCGTCATGTTGATGATCGGCTTCGGCTTCCTGGGCTTGGTGATGCCAGCGGTGTCGGTGATGGCGCTCGACCACCACGGCGAGATCGCCGGCGCTGCATCTGCGTTGATGGGCACGCTGCAGATGGTGAGCGGGGCCGTGGTGATCGCCGCGATGGGCCCGTTCGTCGACGGCACCGCGCGGCCGATGCTGGCAGGCATCGCGGTCGTGGCGTTGCTCACCTGGTTGCTCGCGTGGGTCTCGCTGCGAGGCGAGCATCCCGCGCCGGCGACGACGTAGTACTCAGCGACTGCCCGTCTCCGTCCGTCGTGGCACTATCGCAGCTACACGAAGGGCAGCCGGAGACAACATGGCCACCACCGCCGCGGAGCTGATCCGTCAATCGCTCGCCGATCCCGAGGCGTTCTGGGCCGAACAGGCCCGCCGCATCGATTGGCAGCGTCCGTTCGACCGTGTCTGCGACACCTCGAACCCGCCGTTCGTGCAGTGGTTCCCGGGCGGGCTGACCAACCTGTGCCACAACGCCGTCGACCGGCACGCGAGCACGCATCCGGATCGGCCAGCGCTGGTGTGGGTGTCCACCGAGGTCGACCAGGAACTCACGTGGACGACGTCGCAGCTGCTGCAGGAAGTCATGAGCATGGCCGCCGCGCTGCAGGAGCTCGGGGTGCGCCAGGGCGACCGCGTGCTGCTGTACATGCCGATGATTCCCGAGGCCGCATTCGCGATGCTGGCCTGCGCGCGGCTGGGCGCGATCCACTCGGTCGTCTTCGGCGGCTTCGCCAGCGCGAGCCTGGCGACGCGCATCGACGACGCGCGGCCCACGCTGATCGTCAGCGCCGACGCCGGCTCGCGCGGCGGCAAGGTGATCGCGTACAAGCCGCTGCTGGACGAGGCGATCGTGCTGGCCGCGCACAAGCCGGCGCACGTGCTGATGGTCGACCGCGGTCTGGTGCCGACGGCGGTGGTGGAGGGCCGCGATGTCGCGTGGGCGGGCCTGCGCGCGCGTCACGCCAGCGCGCAGGTGCCGTGCACCTGGGTGGACGCCACGCACACCAGCTACACGCTCTACACCTCGGGCACCACAGGCAAGCCCAAGGGCGTGCAGCGCGACACGGGCGGCTACGCCGTCGCGCTGGCCGCATCGATACCGACGATCTTCGACGGCCGTCCCGGCGAGACCTATTTCTGCACCAGCGACATCGGCTGGGTCGTCGGCCACAGCTACATCGTCTACGGTCCGCTGATCGCCGGCATGACGACGCTGATGTATGAGGGCCTGCCCACCCAGGGCTTCGGCAAGCAGCCCGACGGCGCCATCTGGTGGCGGCTGGTGGAGCACTACAAGGTGTCGGTGATGTTCTCGTCGCCCACCGCGATCCGCGTGCTCAAGAAGCAGGATCCGGCGCTGCTCAGAAGGCATGACCTGTCGTCGCTGCGTGCGCTGTACCTTGCGGGCGAACCGCTGGACGCGCCGACCGCCGACTGGATCACCCAGGGCATCGGAAAGCCGGTGATCGACAACTACTGGCAGACCGAAAGCGGATGGCCGATCCTGACACTGCTCAATGGCGTGGAGCCCGCCCAGACGCGGCTGGGCTCGCCCGGAAAGGCCGTCTTCGGATACCGCGCGGTGCTGCTCGACGAGCACACCGGCAAGGAGCTCCTGGGCGCCAACGAGAAGGGCGTGCTGGCACTCGACTACCCCTTGCCGCCGGGCTGCCTGCAGACCGTCTGGGGCGACGACGAGCGCTTCGTCCAGACCTACTGGCGCAGCATCCCGGGAAGGCAGGTCTATTCCACTTTCGACTGGGCGGTGCGCGACGAGGACGGCTACTTCTTCATCCTCGGGCGCACCGACGACGTCATCAACGTGGCCGGCCACCGGCTGGGCACGCGCGAGATCGAGGAAAGCATCTCGGGGCATCCGGCCGTCGCGGAGGTGGCCGTGGTGGGGGTCGCAGACGCGCTCAAGGGCCAGGTGGCAATGGCGTTCGTGGTGCCGCGCGACGCCGCCCGCGTCGCCACGCCAGAGCTGGCGCGCACGCTGGAGAGCGCGGTGATGAAGCGCGTCGACGAGACGCTGGGCGCCGTCGCGCGCCCCGCCCGCGTGCGCTTCGTCAGCGCGCTGCCCAAGACCCGCTCTGGCAAGCTGCTGCGCCGCACCATCCAGGCACTGTGCGAAGGCCGCGATCCGGGCGACCTGACGACGCTGGACGATCCGACCGCGCTGGCGCATATTCGCGGGGCCCTCGATGGCGGCTGAAACCACTTCGAGACCCCTGTCGTGACGGATTGCCGGCGCCGTACCTGAAACAAGGCATCGCAATGAACGCGTGCGGCTCAACACTTCCGCAATTTTGCCGATAAGCCCGAGACGGAACAGTCAACCCGGAACCCTCGCGCATGGATGCCTCCGCTCTCACCTCGCTGCCCGAAATGGGCGGTGATCAATTGCTCGCTCTCACCGACCTCGACGGAAAGGCGCTCCAGGCGCTGGTCCGCGACATCGGCATCCCGGCCCGGCCGCAACTGCTGGTCGACATGCAGCAGGAGCTCGAGCGCGACGACCCGTCGCTCAAGCGGGTGGCCGACATCGCCGGCTCCGACGTGGCGCTGTCCGCCGCGCTGCTGAAGTACGCCAACTCGCCGCTGATGGGCCTGAGCCGCCGCGCCGACACCGTCGACCAGGCGTTCCAGTTGCTGGGCTTCGCCCAGTGCCAGGCGATCTTCACCGAGATCGTGCTGCGCAAGCTGCTGCCCACCACCGGCCCGGGGCTCGTGCGCTTCTGGGACGTGTCGGCCAAGCGTGCCCGCGCCATGACCTATCTGGCCCGCACGCGCCGGGTCGTGCCGCCCGCGCTGGCCCACACCTACGGCTTGTTCGTCGAGCTGGGCATCGCTGTGCTGCTGCAGCGCTTCCCGGGCAAGACCGGCTACGTCTCCACGTTGGAGAAGTGCAACGTGCACGAGGGCAGCATCACGGCCCTCGAGCAATCCATCCACGGCGTCGACCACGCGCTGGTGGGCGCGCTGATGGCGCGCACCTGGGGCGTGTCGCAGACCGCCGTGCTCGCCACGCGCCTGCACCACGAATACAGCTCCTGGATGGGCCCGATGCCGCCGCAGGTGCGCGAGCTCGTCGCGCTCGGCCTGGTCTGCGAGACCATCATCCAGCGCTACCAGGGCCTGAACCGCCACATCGAGTGGAGCAAGGGCGGCGCGATCGCGCTGGCCGCGCTGGGCATGAACGAGGCCGACCTCGAGGTCTGGTGCGAAGACGTGCACGCGCAATTCGCCGCCACCGGCGTCTGACGAGCGCTCCTCCGACACGCAAGCTCATCCTCGTCCGACACGCGCGCCTTGCACGTGCGGCTACGCTGTGAGCATGCGCCTCCGCGAAAACCACTCCCTTCCCGTTCCGCTGGACAACGCCTGGGCGGCGTTGAACGACATCGCCGTACTGCAACGCGTGCTGCCCGGCTGTGAGTCGCTGATCGAGATCGCGCGCGACGAGTTCGTCGGCGAGATGGCGGTGCCGATGGGGCTCGCGACGCACCACTTCACGGTCTACGTGCACCGCCGCAACATCGTGGCCCCGCACCGCTGCACGCTGCACTTCGAGACCCGCACCGGCGGAACCAACGGCGTCGGCAGCGCTGCGCTGGCGCTCGCTCCCGACGGCACCGCGGCCACGACGCTGGCGGCCGACATCGCGGTGAGCCTGGACGGTGTGCTGGGCGTGCTGGGCGCGCCGCTGATCGAACTCGCCGCGCACGAGATGGCCCGCCAGTTCTTCGAAGGCCTGGGTGCGGTCGCGGTCGCGATTGCGCGCTCGCGCGTCCCGCGCGCACGCATGGCCTGACGCGAGCGCCGCGTGCGCCCGCGTGATCCAATCCGGTTCAAGTCGAACCGCACGCGAAGGCAACGCCATGTCCGAATCCATCATCGTCGCCCGACCTGGGGGGCCGGCCCAGCAGTTGATGCTGCTGTTCCACGGTGTCGGCGCCACCGCGCAGGATCTGGTGCCACTGGGCCGCATCCTGGCGGCCGAATTCCCCGAGGCCTTCGTCGTCAGCATCGCGGCGCCGCTGGTGTCGGAGTCCGGCGCTGGCCGCCAGTGGTTCTCGGTGCAGGGCATCAGCGAGGAAAGCCGGCCCGAGCGCGTGGAGGCGGCGCTGCCGGCCTTCGCCGAGACCGTGGCCAAGTGGCAGAAGGATGCGGGCGTGGGCACCGACGCGGTGGCGCTGATCGGGTTCTCGCAGGGCGGGATCATGGCGCTGGAGTCCACGCGCGACAAGCCGGCGCTCGCCGGCCGCGTGGTCTCGATCGCCGGGCGCTTCGCGCAACTGCCCGCAACGCCCAACCTGGCCACCACCGTGCACATGTTCCATGGCAAGGCTGACACGGTGATCCCCTACGGCTTCACGCTGGAGGCCGCCGAGCACCTGGTGGCGATCGGCGCCGACGTCACCGCCGATGTCCTCCCGCACGTCGGCCACCAGATCAACGCGGAGATCGCCGACCTGCTGATCGAGCGCCTGCGCGGACACCTGCCCAAGCGGGTCTGGGAGGCCGCGATGAAGGCGGCGCGCGCGAGCGAGGGCGAGGGCGACCGCGCCTGAATGGTCGAGTCGGCGCCGTCCTACACGGGAACGCTGCCGTGGCCGACGCCGAGTTGCTGCCGCGGTCGTTATCGTGCGTTCAACCCAGAAGGAACGCATCATGAAGACCGTCGCCACCCTCACCAAGCTCAACACCGCGCTGCACGACTCCCTGCTCGCCACCGTGGACCTGCTGTCGCGCCGTCGCGCCTGCGACATCCCCGAGCAGACCATCGACCGCTTCGTGGCGATGCGCTGGCTGCAGTGGAACGGCGGCTCGCTGCGCCTGACCGAGTCGGGCGAAGCGACGCTTGTGAAGGTGCAGGCCACGATGCTGGGCAACCTGCAGGCCGCCTGATCGGTCGCGTTGGGGTCGATGCCGGCGCCTCCCTCGGGCGCTTCGGGCCCTGTTGAGGATGCGGGTCGTTGAACCGCGTTGGAGGTTCGGCGTCAGGAGCCCCGCTTCGCCTTGATGGCGAGCTTGTCGCGATGAAAACGAGTTCGAACGCCGACCTCGGCGATGTATTGAGCCACTTCGAGACTCAAGTGCGGATCCTTCAGTGAGGCCTGCCGTGCCTTCTGATATTGAATCGCCGTCTGCGGCGTGACGTTGGCGATCGTGCCGTTGCGTGATCGTTTCGCGATCTCGAGATCCAGCGCATGCGCGATCAGGAACGCACCCGTGGCGAGGCTGTCGACGGCCGCGCCGCTGGCTGCGGCGGGCGCAGGCGCGGACGCCGCGGCCGGTACGGTGTCGGCCAGCGTCGTCGGCGGGGGTGGCAGGCCGGCTCGGGCCTGCGCGGACAGGCAGGCCGTCCAGGTCGGCGCCACGGCATCCCGGGCAGTCAGCGCGGGGCCGACGGCGAACGTCTCGAACACGGAACTGATGATCGAGGTGTGATCGAAGGTCTTGCCCGGGAACAACTCGCTGCCCAGCTTGCCTCGAGGCGCCAGCGGCGAGACGAGGATCGCGGGCACGCGCACGCCGAAGCGATCGAACTGGAAGCCCGGATCGCCCGACGCCGGCCTGTTCGACGGCTGGTCGGTGGGAACTGCGGCCTGGGGCGGGGCGACGTGGTCGTAGTAGCCGCCATGCTCGTCCCAGGTGATCAGCAGGACGCTGCGCTCCCAGGCGGGCGAGTTCCTGATCGACTCATAGACGACCTTGATCAGCGATTCGCCCGCGCTGACGAGTCCGCGCGGGTGCTGCGAATCGCCGCGCCCGAACTGGGGGCCGTAAGCGTCGTAGTTGGGTTCGATGAAGGTGTACGCCGGTGCGTAGGAGTCGCCTGCGACATCGGTCGCGAAGTCGGAAAAGTGCGGGTCGCCCGGATAGATGGGGCAGAACAGCGTGTGGTCGGTCAGATACTTCTTGACCATGTTGGGAAGCGCCAGCACCTGGGGCGTGACGTCGCCGTGATAGACGCGCCAGGATTTCCCGGCGGCGGCGACACGCTCGAACAGGGTCTGGCCGGGCCGGAACTTGAACGAGCCCCGCGGTGATATCACGGCCTGTCCTGCGGCGAACACGCTGGGGCTCGTCGCGAGACCGCCGCTGGTGGCGGCATGGGCGAAGAAGCGATTCGGCCAGGTCGGGCCGGGAACGGGGGCGTGCCAGTTGTCGAACAGCACGAACTCCGACGCCAACTGCGTGATGACCGGGATCTGCGCCGGCTCGAACGCCAGCATGGCGCCCGGCGCGAAGCCGTCCATTGCGCCCCCATTGATCTGCTTGTGAACCGCATCGAATTCGTGCGGCGGATCGATCGCCGCGCGATCGGTGGCGCCGGGGCCGAATCCGGGCGCGGTCGGTTTCGGGACGCCAGGGCGCCCCGACAAGCCGAAGAAATGATCGAAGCTACGGTTCTCGAGCATGAGAACGAAGACGTGGTCGACAAGCGCAGCCATGGCAATCCTTCCTGAGTCGCCGCGAGCCGGCAGGCTCGTCGAGCGTACGCACATTCTGGGCTCGCGTCCCTGTGCCGCTCATCCCCAGAAGTGATGCTCGAACGATCCCAGCCAGCACGTTGCGCCTGGCCCAGGCAGCGGCGGCGGCGCGACCGGTGGGCCCGGGTTGGCTGCAGCCAGGCCTCACCTTGCGACGGCGGAGGCTTTCACCCGCGCGAAGCGTTGCTTCGCGACAGCCCTATCTTCGGACGCGAAGCCTCTCCAGAATGGTGGCCTTGCGCAGGAGAGGTGGCATGCAGGTACTGGAAGGCATCAAGATCGTCGAGCTCGGCCAGTTGATCGCCGGCCCGTTCGCCGCAAAGACACTTGCCGACTTCGGCGCCCGCGTCATCAAGGTGGAGCCCCCCGTGACAGGCGACCCGCTGCGCAAGTGGCGCAAGCTGCGCGAGGGCACCTCGGTGTGGTGGGACGCGCAGTCGCGCAACAAGGAATCGGTCTGCATCGACCTGCGCGCGCCCGAAGGCCAGGCGCTGGTGCGTGAACTGCTGCGCGACGCCGACGTGCTGATCGAGAACTTCCGCCCCGGTTCGCTGGAGGCCTGGGGGCTCGGTTGGGAGACGTTGCACACGTTGAATCCGCGCCTGGTCATGCTGAGCCTGTCAGGCTTTGGCCAGACCGGGCCGCGCGCCAGCGAGCCCGGCTTCGCTGCCGTGGCCGAGGCCTTCAGCGGCCTGCGCTACCTCAACGCCGAGCCGGGCCGCACGCCTGTGCGCAGTGGCGTCTCGCTGGGCGACACCGTCGCTGGCGTGCATGGCGCGCTGGGCGTGATGCTGGCCCTGTACGCGCGTGACGCACGCGGCGGGCAAGGCCAGCGCATCGACCTCGCGCTCTACGAGGCGATGTTCAACCTGAGCGAGAGCCTGCTGCCCGAGTACGACGTGTTCGGCGAAGTGCGCCGCCCCGCCGGCGGCGCGCTGCCGGGCATCACGCCGTCCAACGCCTACGCCTGCGCCTGCGGCAACGCGGTGCTGGTGGCCGGCAACGGCGACAGCATCTTCAAGCGCCTGATGCTGCTGGTCGGCCGCCCGGATCTCGCCGACGACCCGACGTTGGCCGCCAACGACGGCCGCTCGCTGCGTGCCGCCGAGCTCGATGCGGCGATCGGCGCCTGGACGGTGCAACATCCGCTGGACGACGTCCTCGCGCGCATGCGTGACGCGGGCGTGCCCGCGAGCCGCGTCTACACGATTGCCGAGATCGCCGTCGACCCGCACTACGTGAGTCGCGGCAACATCGAGCGCATCCCCGCGATGAACGGCGGAACGATCGCGGCGCCGGGCATCGTGCCCAAGCTGTCTGGCACGCCTGGCCAGGTGCGCCACGCCGCGCCGACGCTGGGCCAGCACACCGACGACGTGCTCACGCAGGCCGGCATCTCGCCAGAGCGCATCGCCGCATTGAAAAGAGACGGGGTCATCGAATGACCCCATCTCGCACCGCCACGCGCTGGCGATTGGATCAGGACGGCATCAACGCGTTCCAGGCCAGCGTCGTGCTGCCTTCGTAGACCCCGTCGTCGTTGGTGTCGAGCTGCACCTGCACCGTCGTCGCGTTGAGGACAGTGATCAGCAACGTGCCGTCCGCGCCCTTGGCACGCAGAACGCCCGAGCTGGGGTAGGCGTCAGCGTCCAGCTTGATCAGCGGCGCCAGGGTGACGAGCGTCACCGCCCCGCCGGTGACCGAGTGCGCCTGCAGCATACCGTCGAAGGTCAGCGAGCTGCGGCTGGCCGCGCTTTGCTCATCGACCCTGACACGCAGGCCCGAGGCCAGGGTGACCACGTCGTTGTAGTTCGCCGAGGCCAGCGTGACCGTGAGCGCGACGTTGCCGACGGTCAGCGTGGTGTCGGAATCGACATCGGAATCGGTCTCCGCAACAAGCAGGCTGCCATTGATGCCCGTCGTCAGGCCGCCCTCGACGCTGGTCACGTCCTGGAAGTCGGCGCTCGCCGCGATCTGCGTGGCGTCGGGCGTGGTGGTGAGCGTGACGACGGCCTTGCCGTTGAAAAGCGAGGTGGCCGAATCGCGGCATGCGTTGAACTCGATGCTCGTGACGTCGCCGGCCGACAGCACCAGGTTGCCGTCGCGGTCGTCGAACGTCGTCGTCAAGGTACCGCTGACGGTGCACGGCGAGGTATCGCTGGTGAGGGCCGCCGGATGCGCCGACACGCCCTGGATGGTGGCGCGGGGCCGGATGACGGCAGCGAGCGCGCGCTGCACGATGGCAGACAGCGCATGCGCTCGGCCGGAGTCGCTGGAGGCCTGGACAGTGCCGAAACCAGGCGTCGCGGTCTGGATGTTCGACACCGACAACGCGCCCGCGACCGTCGCACGGGCGACGGCACCCTGATTGGCGCTGGTGATGGTCAGGCCGGTGGGTCCGGTCGGGTGCGACGTCGATCCGCCGCCGCCGCAAGCGGTCAGCAGCGTCGACGCCGCAACGAGCATGGAAAGAGTGGTCTTCATGAAATGCCTCCCTGAGGTAGATCTTTTGGATGCCGGCTGGGCCGGTCGAGGTCGCTACCGTACCACCAACCGCGGAGCGTGCTTGCGCCGGTCATGGCCGCTCACTCCGACGCCGATGGGGGACAAGTCGACCAGCTTCGGGCAGGCCTTGGCACGCACGAACTTGGCCAGCACGTTGCTGGGCGAGCCCAGCGCCGTGGCGCCGATCCGCCCGCCCTGGAGGTCGGTCGCCGGCTCGCAGCCGGTGCGCAAGCCCATGGGGCCTGACCGCGAAGTCGTGTTCGGGCGCCCGCGCTTGCGCGCGTGGCGCCAGCGAGCATGTCAGCCGTTGACGGCGGCGGGACGTACGACGGCCAGTGCGGGGCCGAAGCGACGACGCACCGACTGCTCGATGCCTTGGGCGTCGAGGCCGCATTCATGCATCAGGCGAACTGGGTCGCCGTGCTCGACGAAGCGGTCGGGCAGGCCCAGTTGCAGCACCGGGACCTGCACGCCGGCGGCGGCCAGCGCCTCCAGCACCGCGCTGCCAGCACCACCCATGATGCTGCCTTCTTCGAGCGTGACGAGGGCCTCGTGGCTGCGCGCCAGCTCGAGCACGAGCTCGACATCCAGCGGCTTCACATAGCGCATGTTGACGACCGTGGCGTCGAGCTTCTCGCCGGCTTCCAGCGCCGGATAGAGCAGCGGGCCGAAGGCGAGCAGCGCGACACGGCGGCCCTCGCGGCGCTTCTCGCCCTTGCCCCACTCGAGCACGCTCAAGTCGGCCTCGGGCTTGACGCCGGCGCCGGCGCCACGCGGATAGCGCACGCCTACCGGGTGGTCCTGCGCAAACGCGGTGCTGAGCGCGCGCCGCGTCTCGCGCTCGTCGGCCGGCGTCAGCAGGCTCATGTTGGGCACGCAGCGGATGAAGGCGATGTCGTACGCGCCGCAGTGGGTCGGACCGTCGGCGCCGACGATGCCGGCGCGATCGAGTGCGAACACCACGGGCAGGTTCTGCAGCGCCACGTCGTGGATCAACTGGTCGTAGCCGCGCTGCAGGAACGTGGAGTAGATCGCGACGACCGGCTTCAGGCCTTCGCAGGCCAGGCCGCCGGCGAACGTGACGGCGTGCTGCTCGGCGATCCCCACGTCGTGGTAACGCTCGGGGAAGCGGCGCTCGAACTCGTTCATGCCGGAGCCGCCGCACATGGCCGGCGTGATGCCGATCAGGCGCTTGTCGGCCTCTGCCATGTCGCAAAGCCAGGTGCCGAAGACTTCGGCGAAGGTCTGCTTGGGCGGCGTGGTGGGCTTTTGCAGGCCAATGGCCACGTCGAACTTGCCGGGGCCGTGGTAGTTGACCGGGTCGGCCTCGGCCAGCTTGTAGCCCATGCCCTTCTTCGTGACCACGTGCAGGAACTGCGGGCCCTTGGCGTCGCGCAGGTTTTCCAGCGTGGGGATCAGCGAATCCAGGTCATGGCCGTCGATCGGGCCGACGTAGTTGAGGCCGAACTCCTCGAAGATCGTGCCAGGCACGACCATGCCCTTGGTGTGTTCCTCGAAGCGCCGCGCGAACTCGTACAGCGGCGTGTTCTTGAGCACCGACTTGGCGCCTTCGCGTGCCTTGGAGTAGAACTTGCCGCTCATCAGGCGGGCGAAATAGCGATTCAGCGCGCCCACGGGCGGGCTGATCGACATGTCGTTGTCGTTGAGCACCACCAGCATGTCGGCCATCGACACGCCCGCGTTGTTCATGGCCTCGAAGGCCATGCCACCGGTCATCGCGCCGTCGCCGATGATGGCCACGGCCTTGCGGTTCTCGCCCTTGAGCTTGGCGGCGTGGGCCATGCCCAGCACCGCCGAGATCGACGTCGACGAATGGGCCGTGCCGAACGCGTCGTACTCGCTCTCGTCGCGCTTGGGGAAGCCGGCGAGGCCGCCGTACATGCGCAGCGTGCTCATCCGGTCGCGGCGACCAGTGAGCACCTTGTGCGGATAGGTCTGATGGCCCACGTCCCAGACGAGGCGGTCGTACGGTGTGTTGAACACGTAGTGCAGCGCCACGGTGAGCTCCACCGTGCCGAGATTGCTCGACAGATGGCCGCCCGTCTTGCTGACGCTGTGCAGGACGTATTGACGCAGTTCGTCGCACAGCGTGCGCAGCTCGGCCCGCGACAGGCGTCGCAGGTCGGCGGGGCTGGCAATGGTAGCGAGGAGATTGGTGGTCATGAGGCGTTCGCGGTACGGAGCAGGCCGTGCACCTTGAGGAACTGCAAGACGCGCTTGTACATCAATTGTCGCGCTCGACGATCTTGTCCGCGAGGCACGCAAGGTAGGCAGCCTGCCCTAATCCGCTGCGCGCCAGAGCAGCGTGCGCCTGGTCGCGCAGGTCGTGCGCGTACTTCTGCGCGGCCTCGAGGCCCAGCAGCGAAACGAAAGTCGGCTTGTTCTGGTCGACGTCCTTGCCGGCGGTCTTGCCCAGCACGTGGGAGTCCTGCGTGACGTCGAGCACGTCATCGACCACCTGGAAGGCCAAGCCGACGGCGGCGCCGTATTCGCTGAGGGCGGCGAGCGCCGTGGCGTCGGCTGGGCCGCAGGCGGCGCCCATCATGACACTGGCCTGCAACAGCACGCCCGTCTTGCGGCGGTGCATGTCGCGCAGCGACCTTTCGTCGAGCTGACGGCCGACACTGGCGAGATCGATCGCCTGGCCGCCGGCCATGCCGTCGTGACCCGACGCGCGCGCAAGCAGGCGCACGAGCGTGGACATCAGTAGCGGGGGCATGCCCTCGTCGGGCGTGAGCACATCGAAGGCCAGCGCCTGCATCGCGTCGCCGGCCAGCATCGCCTGGGCTTCGCCGTACTTCACGTGCACGGTGGGCTTGCCGCGGCGCAGGACGTCGTTGTCCATGCAAGGCATGTCGTCATGCACCAGCGAATAGGCGTGGATCAGCTCGACCGCCACGGCGGCGCGCAGCGCGGCCGTGGAATCGCCAGCGACCGCCTCGGTGGCGGCCATCACGAGCAGCGGGCGCAGGCGCTTGCCGCCGTCGAGCACGGCGTAGCGCATCACCGACCCGAGGCCGGCGGGGGAATCATCGGACACCCAGCGTTCCAGGGCGTGCTCGACGTCCCGTTGGCGCTCGCGTACCCAATGCGAGAAATCATCGATCTTCATGGTCGAGTCCAGGGCTTCAATTGGCCCTCCTCCAGGACTTTCACTTGTTCTTCTACGGCATCCAACCTGGAGCGACAGAATTCCAGGAGCTGCGCGCCTCGCTTGTAGGCACTCAGCAGGCCGTCGAGCGGCATCTGGCCTGTTTCCATGGCCCGCACCAATTCATCCAGTTCCGCTTGGGCATCCTCGAAACTCGCAGGTGCGTCAGCAGGGGTCAGTGATTCAGTGCGATCCATGGGTACAGGCTCGGGCAAATCGGGATTGTAGTCATCTCGTCACATGCACTGAGCGGTGATTGCAACGGACTGCACGTTTTCGCTGCGAGGTGTCCGAAAAATGGGGACATGGGTGGAGGGCACTGCCCGGTCTGGGTAAAATAGCTGGTTCGGCACGCCGGGCACAGGGCGTGTAAGCGAGACGGAGTCGACAGGATGATCACCAGCATCCCCGACCACCGCCCGCGACGCGTTAGCGGCCGCCGAACGATTCGTACAGATCCACCCGCGGGGCCACCGGGTGGGGGTTGACATTGGTTTTTTGGGATCCTGGGGATCATGTCGGACCTGAGCACTACGCTTGAAGCTCTGGAGCGCGCGCGCTCTCAACTTTCCGTTTCCACCTATTTCGAAGAGGATCTGTTCCGCCGCGAACAGGAACTCATCTTCCAGCATGGGCCGAGGTACCTCGCGCACGAGCTGGCGATCCCCGAAATTGGCGACTACTACGCCCTGCCGCAGGAAGGCGAGGGGCGTGTGCTCGTGCGCGCGCCGCACGGCGGCGTCGAGCTGCTTTCCAACGTCTGCCGCCACCGCCAGGCCGTGATGCTGAAGGGGCGCGGCCGGACCGCGTCCAACATCGTGTGCCCGCTGCACCGCTGGACCTACGGACTCGACGGCAAGCTGCTGGGCGCGCCGCACTTCGCGCAGGATCCCTGCCTGCACCTGAACCGCTACAAGACATGCAGCTGGAACGGTCTCTTGTTCGAGGACAACGGTCGCGACGTCGCCGCCGACCTCGCCCGCCTGGGCCCGCGCGCGGAGCTCGACTTCAGCGGCTACGTGCTCGACAAAGTGCACGTGCACCAGTGCGACTACAACTGGAAGACCTTCATCGAGGTCTATCTCGAGGACTACCACGTCGGCCCGTTCCACCCCGGGCTCGGCAGCTTCGTGAGCTGCGACGACCTGGAATGGGAGTTCGGCGCCGATTACTCCGTGCAGACCGTGGGCGTCGCGAACAAGCTCGCGCGCCCGGGCAGCCCCACGTACCGCAAGTGGCATGACGCGCTGCTGCGCTTTCGCGACGGCAAGCCGCCACGGCACGGCGCGATCTGGCTCACCTACTTCCCCAACATCATGGTGGAGTGGTACCCGCACGTGCTGGTGGTCTCCACGCTGTACCCGAAGGGCCCGCAGCAGACGACCAACGTCGTCGAGTTCTACTACCCCGAGGAGATCGCAGCGTTCGAACGTGATCTGGTGGAAGCCGAACAGGCCGCCTACCTCGAGACCTGCGTCGAGGACGACGAGATCGCGCTGCGCATGGACGCGGGCCGCAAAGCCTTGTTCGAGCGCGGCGACGACGAGGCCGGCCCGTACCAGAGCCCGATGGAAGACGGCATGCGCCATTTCCACGAGTGGTATCGCCAAGCGTTGAAGGCAACGAGGTAAGAGCCCCACGCTGCCTGGCGGTCGCTGACCCCGAGGGGAAGGCCGCGACGGGCCCGGCGGAGCCGGATCCCGCGCTCCCTTGGATCCTCGCTTGTGATGCCCGAGCGGCAGCGCTGGCTGGGGTGCCGCGCCACAATGGCAGGATGTCTGCTCCGCTCCTGATGATCTGCGCCTCGTTCCTGTTCGCGACGATGGGCGTGTGCGTGAAGTTCGCGTCCGACACCTACGGCGCAGGCGAGATCGTGATGTACCGCGGACTCGTGGGCATCATCGGCATCGCGCTGCTGGCGCGGGCGCGCGGCGTCTCGCTCAGGACAAAGGTGCCGGCGATGCACGCGTGGCGCAGCGTCGTCGGCGTCAGCGCGCTGACGATGTGGTTCTACGCGATCGGCCACATGCCGCTGGCCACGGCGGTCACGCTCAACTACATGTCCTCGGTGTGGATGGCGCTGTTCCTGATCGGCGGCGCCGTGGTGCTGGGCGCCCAACGCGTCGACCCTCGGCTCGTGGCCACCGTGCTGCTGGGCTTCGTCGGCGTCGCGCTGGTGCTGCAGCCGTCGATGGATCGCGACCAGTTGGCGCCAGGCATGGTGGGGCTCGCGTCGGGCATGCTGTCGGCCCTGGCCTATCTGCAGGTGACCACGCTGGGCCGCGTCGGCGAGCCCGAGATCCGCGTGGTGTTCTATTTCTCGATCGGCGGCTTCGTCACCGGGCTGGTGATGTCGCTGGTCCAGGGCTGGCACAGGCAGCACACGCTCGCTGGCCTGCTGCTGCTGCTGGCCACCGGCTTGTTCGCGACGACCGCGCAGGTGCTGATGACGCGGGCCTACGCGATCGGACGGCCGCTGTCCAACGCGAGCCTGCAATACCTGGGCATCGCGTTCTCGTTCGTCTACGGCATCTGGCTGTTTCACGACCCGTTGACGTGGAAGGCGGTCGGCGGCATGGTGCTGATCGTCAGCGCCGGCCTCGCGGCCTCGCGCCTGCGCGCGTCTACGCTGTCAGTCACCGCTCCTGACACCATTCAACCGCCTTCGGACACTTGAAATGACCGCTGCCTCCTTGCCCACCCCCCTGGTCTCGCCCGAGCAACTGCTTGCCGCGCACGCGGGGGGCAGCGCGCCGTTGATCATCGACTGCAGCTTCGACCTGGGCGACCCCGGCGCGGGCGAGCGGGCCTTCGAGGAAGGCCACCTGCCCGGTGCGATCTACGCGCACCTGGATCGCGAGCTGGCCGGGGCCAAGACGGGTCGCAACGGCCGCCATCCGCTGCCCGCGCTGGGCGACTGGGCCGAGACGCTCGCTCGCCTGGGCGTGACGCCAGAGCGCGCAGTCGTGCTCTACGACGCGCAGGGCGGCATGTACGCGGCGCGCGCGTGGTGGATGTTGCGCTGGATCGGGCATGCCGCGGCCAGCGTGCTGGACGGCGGCCTGCATGCGTGGAAGGCGACCGGAGGGGCTCTGGAGACGGGCGCCATGATGGCGGCGGCGGCCGGCTCGGCGTATCCGATCGGCGAGAGCGCGGTTCGGATGGTCGACGCCGAGACGCTGTTGAAATCGCTGGGCCGCGTGACGCTGCTCGATGCCCGCGCCGCTGAACGCTATCGAGGCGAAGTGGAACCGCTGGACAGGCGCGCGGGCCACATCCCCGGCGCCCGCTCGCGCTTTTTCAAGGACAACCTCGACGCGCAGGGCCGCTTTCGCCCCGCGGCCGAGCTGCGGGCGATGTTCGAGTCTTTCGGCGCCGCGCCGGCGCAGGTGGTGCACCAGTGCGGCTCGGGCGTCACCGCGTGCCACAACCTGCTCGCGATGGAGGTGGCCGGGCTGACGGGCTCAGCGCTCTACCCAGGCTCGTGGAGCGAGTGGTCGTCGGATCCGGCGCGGCCCGTGGCGCTCGGTTGAGCGGCGTCAAGGCGGGTTGATCTTTCAGGGTGCGGCGGGCGTCCGAAAGGCGCACACTTTCCGGTGTCGATGCAACCGCAGGAGACGCCATGTACCGCAGCATTCTCATCCCGACCGACGGCACCGAGATCACCGCGAAGGCCGTCGCCACCGGCATCGCCCTTGCCAAGGCGCTGGGCGCGACGCTCAGCACGATCACGGTGAAGGAGCCGTTTCCATACAGCGCCATCTCCGAGATGCAGCCCATCCCGCCGCAGGAGTTCTACGACGCCCAGGAGCGCGTTGCGCTCAAGCGTGTCAAGGAGGTGGTTGCCAGCGCCGCACTTGAAGGGCTGGACTGCCAGGCCTTCACCGTCGAGGCGCAGCATCCGTGGGAGGCGATCGTTGACCACGCGAAGACGCAGTCCTGCGACCTGATCGTGATGGCTTCGCACGGGCGTCGCGGCGTCAGTGCTTTGCTGCTGGGCAGCGAGACCACGCGTGTGCTGGTGCATTGCGACGTGCCTGTGCTGGTGGTGAAGTAGACGCAGGCCGGCCGCTTCGGGCAAGGCGCCGGTCGGCCAGTTCCGGGGGTTGCGGATGTAGGCTTCTCGCGCGCCGACATCTGCTGTGCCCCGCAGGGGAGGCACAATCGCGCGCATGCCTGTCATTTCTCCTACCGCTGTCGGGCCGCTTGCGGCGATCGACATGGGCTCCAACAGCTTTCGCCTGGAAATCGGGCAAGTGCAGGATGGACGCTACCGTCGCCATCTTTACTTGAAGGAGGCCGTGCGCCTGGGTGCCGGCCTTGATGTGGACGGCATGCTGACGGAGGAAGCCACCGAGCGAGGCCTGCGCTGCCTGGCCAGCTTCGCGCAAACGCTCAAGTCTTCGGCACCGATGCAGATCCGCGCGGTCGCCACGCAGACTTTGCGCGAGGCACGCAACCGCGACCAGTTCCTGCTGCGTGCCGAGGCCGCGCTGGGGCATCCGATCGAAGTGATCTCCGGCCGCGAAGAGGCGCGCCTGATCTACGCCGGCGTCGCGTTCCTGCAGCCCTCCACAAAGCCGCGCCTCGTCATCGACATCGGCGGACGCTCCACCGAGATGATCCTGGGAGACGGCCGTTCGCCGCGCGTAGCCGAATCGTTCCAGGTGGGCTGCGTGAGCCTGTCGATGCGCTACTTCCCGGACGGCCGCTACACGCGTGCCGCGTTTCGCGCCGCCCAGGTGGCCGCAGGTGCGGAGCTCGAGGAGGCGTTGGTACCGTTCGCACGCCGTCATTGGCGCGAGGCGCTGGGCTCGTCGGGCACCGCTGGCGCTGTCGCCGACGTCCTCAAGGCCAGCGGCAAGACCGACGGTCGCATCACCCCCGAAGGCTTGCGTTGGCTGATCGAGCGCTGCATCGAACTGGGCCACATCGACAAGCTCGACATCCCAGGCATGAAACCCGAGCGCCGCCCGGTGATCGCCGGCGGTCTGGCGATTTTGTACACGATCTGCGCGCAGTTCGGCATTGACGAATTGTTGGCCGCCAAGGGTGCGCTGCGCCAAGGCGTGATCGTCGACCTGGCCGAACGCCTCGCTGCAGGCAACCAGGCCAGCGGCCATGATCTGCGAGATGCAACCATTTCCGAGTTGCAACAACGCTTCCATGTGGACGTCGCACAAGCCGAACGCGTTGCGACCACAGCGCAACGCTTTTTCGAGAGCGCCTGGCCCAGTGGTGACGACGAAATGCACAAGGAACTGCGCTGGGCCTCGGGGCTGCATGAGGTGGGCCTGATGGTGTCTCACCACGACCATCACCGGCACAGTGCCTACGTCGTTTCGCACGTCGACGCACCAGGCTTTTCGCAGAGCCAGCAGCGTCGCCTGGGAGAACTGGTATTGGGGCAGCGCGGTGGACTGCGCAAGATCGAATCCGGGCTGTCGCGGGAGCTGACGGCCTGGCAGGTGCTTTGCCTGCGCCTGGCCGTGATCGAGTGCCATGCGCGCGGCGAGGTCGATGCGAGCGGTTTGAACCTCACGCGCGTGCCCGGCGGCGGCGCACGCTTGACGTACTCATCGCAATGGGCGGAGGAGCATCCGCGGACTGCCTATCTGCTGCGCGAGGAGGCCGACATGTGGTCGCGCCAGGGCGCGTTGCTGCTGGCGCTCAACTGAGTGCTTCGTCTGCGCCATGACAAACGCCCGGCATCCCGGGCGTTTTCATTGATGCGTCGATTCCTACGAGTTGGGTGATATTCGAGCGCACAAAGCAAAACGCCCGAGCTATTACTAGCTCGGGCGGTCTACTTGATATTAGCCTGACAATGTCCTACTTTCACACGGGAACCCGCACTATCATCGGCGCAGAGGCGTTTCACT
>JBDSDD010000025.1:0-9648 GCA_039920745.1 Burkholderiaceae bacterium
GTTCCCGGGCAAGCTGCTGGCCTACAACTGCTCGCCGTCGTTCAACTGGAAGAAGAACCTCGACGACGCGACGATCGCCAAGTTCCAGCGCGAACTCGGCGCGATGGGCTACAAGTTCCAGTTCATCACGCTGGCCGGCTTCCACGCCCTGAACTACTCGATGTTCAACCTGGCCTACGGCTACGCGCGCAACAACATGAGCGCTTTCGTCGAACTCCAGGAAGCCGAATTCGCCGCCGCCGACAAGGGCTTCACCGCCGTCAAGCACCAGCGCGAAGTGGGCACCGGTTACTTCGACGCCGTCACCACCACCATCGAACGCGACGCCTCCACCGGCGCGCTGAAGGGTTCCACCGAAAACGAACAGTTCTTCGACAAGAAGCACGCGTAAAGCGTGACGTCGCGCTGACGCGGCGCCCGTGGGGACGGGCGCCAAGGCGGCACGATGATGAGGGCCCATCCGTCTTGAGCAACGGGTGGGCCCTTTTTTTGTCGCCGCAGATCGGCGATGACGCATTTTTGTACCGGACCTCGGGCGTTCACGGAGATGGCGCGGCCTTGCGCGGGTCGAGAATGCACCTGCATTCACGTGTCCAACCGAAGCGGGAGAACGACCATGACCTCGATCAACGCACTGTGGCGCCTGGTGTTGCTGCTGGTGGCGCTTGGGCTGCATGCCGGCGCAGCCACGGCCGCGCCGGACGCCACCGACCAGGGCGCCTACCAGATCGTGCATGCGCGCTACGGCACGCCCGACCGCAACGTCGACGTCACCGCGCGCCTGAAGGAGCTCGCGAGCGGGGACCTCACCTTCAAGCTCAGGAACTCCACCTTCGGCGTGGACCCGGCCTACGGCGAGACGAAGACGCTGCGCCTGTATACGCGTGGCCCCGACGGCAGGCAGCGCATCTTCGATTTTCGCGAAGGCGCCTGGGTCGACGGCAGCCAGTTCACCGGCTGGAAGGGCGGGGACTGGGGCGGCGGGCAAGGTGCCGGCGGCTGGAACGACGACTATGTCGCGGCGGCCGCGCGGCCGGTCGACGCGGGTGAATATCGGATCCTGCATGCGGTCTACGGCACCGCCGAGAACTACATCGACGTCACCCAGCGGCTGCGCGAGCTGGCACGCCAGGATCGCAACTTCCGCATGGGCAACGACACATTCGGCACCGATCCGGACTACGGCAAGGCCAAGACGCTGCGCATCATCGCGCGCGACTCGCAGGGCCACTCGCGCACGTTCGAATACGCCGAGGGCCGCTTCGTCGACGGCGCGCAGTTCACCGGCTGGGGCCGCGGCGACTGGGGCGAGAACGGCGGCGGCAACGGCCGTTGCCGCAACCTGCGCATCCTGCAGGCCACCTACGGCGCTGGCGCGCGCCAGTCGGACGTGACCGAGCGCTTGCAGATGCTCGTGCGCGACGAGCATCTCCAGTTCAAGGTGACCAACGCCCAACTGGGCATCGACCCCGCCCCTGGCGACAACAAGACGCTGGCGCTGACCTGGTGCTCGGGCGGCAAGACGCAGCAGTCGTCGACGGCCGAGAACAGCTACGTCAACCTGCCCTGAGGCTCGCACGCATCACGCGCGACCGGTCGCTCACATCGAGTCCTGCAGCATCCGCCGATAGTCTTCGCGCGACGCCAGGCGCGGATTCGTCGCGTGGCAGTGGTCCAGCAACGCGTGATCGATGATCTCGTCGAACAGCGCCTCGGTCACGCCCATCGCCGCCAGGCCGGTGGGCAGGCCCAGGCGGGCCGTCATGTCGAACACGGCCTGGGCCACGGCCACGCCGTCGCTGTAGTCGCGCCCGTCGGGCAGGCCCATGGCGTGGGCCATGCGGTCCAGGCGCGCGTCCTTGCGCATGGACTCGGCGCCGGCGTTGAAGCGGATCACGGCCGGCAGGAAGACGGCGTTCAAGGTGCCGTGGTGCAGGCGCGGATTGACGCCGCCCAGGCTGTGGCTGAGGCTGTGCACGCAGCCCAGGCCCTTCTGGAACGCCAGCGCACCCTGCATGCTGGCGCTCATCATGTTCCAGCGCGCCTCGCGGTCAGTCCTGCCGTCCTTGAACGCGCGCTCGATGTGGCCCCAGCCACGGCGCAGGCCGTCGAGCGCGATGCCGTCGGCTGGCGGGTTGACCTTGGCGGACATGAAGGTCTCCAGGCAATGCGCGATCGCGTCCATGCCGGTGGCCGCGGTCAGCGCCGGCGGCAGCGCCAGCGTCAGGTCGGGGTCGAGCAGCGCCACGCGCGGCAGCAGGTGCCAGTTGTGGAAGCCCAGCTTGCGGCCGTCGTCGAAAATCAGGATTGCGCCGCGTGCGACCTCGCTGCCGGTGCCGGCCGTGGTGGGCACGGCGATCAGCGGCGCGGCCCTGGCGGTGATCTTGTCGGCGCCGCCGGTGATCGTGGCCCAGTTGGCGAGCGGGCCCTCGTGCGTGGCCGCGATCGCCACGCCCTTGGCCAGGTCGATGCTGGAGCCGCCGCCCACGGCGATCAGGCCGTCGCAGCCGTTGTCCAGGTAGACGGCCGTGGCGGCGCGCACCGCGGCCTCGTTCGGGTTGCCGGGCGTCTGGTCGAACACCGCGTGCGGCACGTCGGCGAGCGCGGCCAGCGCGATGTCCAGCACGCCCGCCGCGCGCACGCCAGCGTCCGTCACGACCAGGGGCTTGCGCATGCCCGCGGCCTTGCACTCCTGCGGCAGCAGGCGCACCGCGCCGGCGTCGATCTCGATCTGCGTGACGTACTGGAAGCGGGCCATGGCGGTCTCGGCAAAGGGGAGCAGGCAGTTTAGGGCGGCAGGACAAACGCGGCTGTCACCGCGGCGTCGCGCCTGCTCGGGACGGGTCGCATGCCGCTGCGCCGGCGCGCCCGGGCGCGACACCGTATGCTTGCCGGTTTCGCGCTCCCAGTCCACCTGCCTTGTCTGCCAAAAGCCTCCTCACCCCGCGCATGGCCGCGCTGCTCGAGCGCATCGCACGTGCCAACCGTCCCGCCTTCGAGACGATGACGCCCGCCGACGCCCGCATCGCCTACACGGTCGCGGCCGAGGTGCTGGAGCCGCCACGCGCGCCGCTGGCACGCGTCGACAACATCACGCTGCCCGGCGCCGATGGCGTCGCGCTGCCCGCGCGCCTGTACGCGCCGTCGGCCGACGCGCTGCCAGTGCTGCTTTACCTGCACGGCGGCGGCTTCACGATCGGCAACCTCGAGACCCACGACAGCCTGTGCCGCCAGCTCGCGCTGCGCAGCGGCGCGGCCGTCATCGCGCTCGACTACCGGCTCGCGCCCGAGCACCGCTTCCCGTGCGCCGTCGAAGACTGCTTTGCCGCCTTGCGCGCGCTGGCCCAACCGGACACGGGCGTGCGCCTGGGCCTGGACACGGCGCGGCTGGCGGTTGGCGGCGACAGCGCCGGCGGCACGCTGGCGGCCGTCTGCGCGCTGCAGGCGCGCGACGCCGGGCTCACGCTGGCGCTGCAGGTGCTGATCACGCCCGGCACGATCGCGCATGCCGACACGCCGTCGCACGCGCGCTTCGCGCACGGCTTCCTGCTGGAGAAGGCGCAGGTCGAGTGGTTCTTCGACCAGTACATCGCCGCATCCGATCGCACCGACTGGCGCTTCGCGCCCGCCCTGGCGCCCGACCACGGCGGCGTCGCGCCGGCCTGCATCGTCATCGCCGAATGCGACGTCCTGATCGACGAGGCGATCGCGTACGGCGACCTGTTGCGCGCGGCCGGCGTCGCCGTCGATCTCGAGATCTGGCGCGGCGTGACGCACGACTTCATCAAGATGGGCCGCATGCTGCCCGAGGCCGCGCAGGCCCAGCAGGCCATCGCCGACGCCCTCAAGAAAGCCTTCGAATGAAACGTTCCGAATTCCGCTTCGCCGATCCGCTGCGCGTGCGCTGGGCCGAGGTCGACATGCAGAAGGTGGTCTTCAACGGCCACTACCTGATGTACGTCGACACCGCGATGGGCAACTTCTGGCGCGCGCTCGCGCTGCCGTACGAGGCGACGCTGCAGGACCTGGACGGCGACTTGTTCGTGCGCAAGTCGACGCTGGACTACCTGGCGCCGGCGCACTACGACGATGCGCTGGAGGTCGGCATCCGCTTCGAGTCGGCGGGCACCAGCTCGCTGCGCTTCGTTGCGGGCGTGTTCCGCGGCGAGGAGCTGCTGGTGCACGGCGAGATCGTCTACGTGTGGACGGACGCGACGACCAAGCGCCCCAAGCCGGCGCCGGCCGCGCTCGTCGACGCGTTCCGCGCGCACCAGGCGGGCGAGCCCATGGTGAGCGTCACGGTCGGGGGCTGGAGCGAGCTGGGCGCCGAGGCCCAGCCGATCCGCACCGCCGTCTTCGTCGACGAGCAGAAGGTGCCCGTGGACATCGAGCGCGACAGCGCCGACCTCACGGCCGTCCACGCGCTGGCCCGCAATCGCCTGGGCCGACCGGTGGGCACCGGCCGGCTGCTGGCCGCCGACGGCGCCGGCCACCCCGCGCGCATCGGCCGCATGGCCGTCAGCCGCCAGCTCCGCGGCGCCAACATCGGGCGCGAGCTGCTGGAGGCGTTGATGGCGGCGGCCGGCCGGCGCGGCGACGCGCAGGTGATGCTGCATGCGCAGGTCTCCGCGGTCGGCTTCTATCGGCGCGCGGGCTTCGTCGGCCATGGCCAACGCTTCGAGGAGGCTGGCATTGGCCATCAGGAAATGCGGCGCAGCACCTGAGCGGCCCCCGGCACGCCTGCTGACCGGCGCGTCCTGCGAGGGAGTCCGGGCACGCCCGGACTTTTTCGGGGGCGATTCAATCGAATAGCATGGTTCAAGCTAGGGGGGATGCGGGCCATTGGGACAATACTTACCAAAACGGTGATTCCGCACGAAATGGGGGCTGGCCATACTGCGTGCACGCCGTCGCATGCATGTCGCATCGGAGTTCACGGCAGTCACCAATACATCCTGGAGAGTCCCGATGAATTTGAAGACCACCTTGGCCGCCGCGCTGCTGGCCACGACGGCCGCCGGATCCGCCTTCGCGGACTCGATCCCCTACGGCAACGTCGGCACCGCCAACCCGGTGACCTACACCTTCACCGCGGCCACCACGGGCGACATTTCTGCCTACTACTTGGGCAGCACCGCCGGCTACACCGAGTACCTGGGCCTGCTGGTCAACGGCACCGACAGCGGCGTCACCGGCCTGCAGAACCACGGCGCGCTTCCGGCCGAGACGGCCGTCGGCCAGCAACTCGACTTCGGCCACGTCAATGCCGGCGACGTGCTGACGTTCTACACCTACGTCAGCGACATCGGCACCGCCTGGTATTCGACCGTGGCGCTCAACACGGATGGCGTCAACCACGTCTACTCCACGTCGTACACCGGTCCGGATGGGCCCGCCGGCACCTACGTCGCGTTCGAGGACCTGGCCGGTGGTGGCGACTTGAACTACCACGACGAGACCTTCGTGTTCACCAACGTCGCGTCCACCCCGTCGATCCCCGAACCCGCCAACATGGCGCTGCTGATGGCCGGCTGCGGCCTGGTCGGCTTCATGGCGCGTCGTCGCCGCAGCTGATTCGCCGCAGCGCGACAAGGCCGGGCTTGCCCGGCTTTTTCTTGGAGTGTATGGATATTTACCATCCAAGTGGATGGTGGTAGGATGGCGCCATGCCAGCCCTGAGACCCACCGCCCATGCCAAGCCCGTCGACGAGAAGATCACGATCAACGTGGGCTTCGTCGACCTGGGCCAGATCGACTTGCTCGTGCAGGAAGGCTTCTACGCCAACCGCACGGACCTGATCCGCACCGCCATCCGCAACCAGATCGCGGCCCACGCCGACGCGGTGCGCCAAGTGGTGAGCCGGCGCACGCTGGTGCTGGGCATCCAGCACCTCGGCGTGGCCGAGCTCGAGGCCGTGCGGGCTCGGCACGAGACGCTGGACGTGCGCGTGCTGGGCCTGTTGACCATCGCCCCCGACGTGACGCCCGAACTGGCGCTGCAGACCCTCAACACGGTCGTCGTGCTGGGTGCATTGCACGCCAGCCCCCAGATCAAGGCCGCCCTCGCGGAGCGACTCCAATGACCATCGACTTCCACCGCATGATGAACGAGGCGGCGCGCTTGATGCGCTCGGGCAGCCTCGGCGACGCCACGGCCGCGATCCAGCAGGCGCTTGGCGGCGCGAGCACGGGCGTCACGCCTGCACGCGCACGCGAGGACGTCGCGCCGGCCCGCGCACGCGAGGACGACGTCATCGACGTCGAGGCGCGCGTCATCGCGGAGCCTGAGGGTGGTCCTGCCGCACGGCCCGATGCGGCGACCCGCACGCCCACCGAGTCCTTCACGTCCGGTCATTTCAAGAACGACGGCGGCGCGCGCGACTACAAGCTGTTCCAGCCGGCCCGCGACGGCCGCGCGCTGCCGCTGGTGGTGATGCTGCACGGCTGCACGCAGGATCCCGACGACTTCGCGCGCGGCACGCGCATGAACGCGCTCGCACGGGCGCAAGGCTTCCTCGTGCTGTACCCGTCGCAGTCGCAACGCGCCAACGCGCAGCGCTGCTGGAACTGGTTCAAGCACAACCACCAGGCGCGCGACAAGGGCGAGCCGGCGATCCTCGCCGGTCTGGTGCGCCACGTCATCGCCACGCACGACGTCGACCCGGCGCGTGTCTACGTGGCCGGGTTGTCGGCCGGCGGCGCCATGGCCGCGATCCTCGGCGACGCCTATCCCGACCTGTTCGCCGCGGTGGGCGTGCACTCGGGCCTGCCCACCGGCGCGGCCACCAACGTGCAGACCGCGTTCGCGGCGATGAGCGGCGGGGCGCAGCCCGTGCGCCGCAGCACGCGCCCGGGCGCGACGCCGCCGACCATCGTCTTCCACGGCGACGCCGACACCACGGTCAACGTCGTCAACGCCGAGCGCATCGTCGAAGCCGCCGGCCTGGCGGCGCGGCCCGATGTGCAACGCGACGCCTCGCGCCTGGGTGTGCCGTACACGCGCCGCACGTGGGTGGACGGGCAGGGCGTCGAGCGCGCCGAGCAATGGACGCTGCACGGCGCCGGCCACGCGTGGTCGGGCGGCGACCAGGCCGGCTCATATACCGACCCGCGCGGCCCCGACGCCAGCGCCGAGATGCTGCGCTACTTCCTGCGCCACCCCAAGGCCTGATCAGGTCGGCTCGGCTCCGGGTGCCCCGCGCTGCGTCAGCCGCTGCAGCAGGCAGAACGCCAGCAGCAGCGCGCCGATGACGATCTTGGTCCACCACGCGCTGAGCGAGCCGTCGAAGGTGATCAGCGTCTGGATCAGGCCCAGCATCAGCACGCCGCACAAGGTGCCGGCCACCAGCCCGACACCGCCCGCGAGCAGGGTGCCGCCGATCACCACCGAGGCGATGGCGTCGAGCTCCATGCCCGTGGCGTGCAGGCCGTAGCCCGACAAGGTGTAGAACGCGAACAGCACGCCGCCGAGCGCCGCGCAAAAGCCGCTCAGCGCGTAGACGCCGACGAGGGTGCGTGCCACCGGCAGCCCCATCAGCAGCGCCGAATGCTCGCTGCCACCGATCGCGTAGACGTTGCGGCCGAAGGCCGTGCCGTGCGCGATGAACAGCGCCAGCGCGAACGTGGCGAGCGCGATCACCGCGCCCACCGACAAGGCCGAGCCCGCGAACAGCGGGATGCGCGCCTGCGCAATCGCGCTGAACGTCGGCTCGGTGATGCTGATCGAGTCGATCGAGATCACGTAGCACAGACCGCGCGCGAGGAACATGCCGGCCAGCGTCACGATGAACGGCTGCAGGCGGAAGCGTTCGATGAGCCAGCCCTGGAACGCGCCGAACAGCGCGCCGCCGGCCAGCACCAGCGGGATCACGACGCCCGCCGGCCAGTGGCGATGCTCCACCAGCGCGGCCGACACCATCGTCGTCAACGCCACCACCGAGCCCACTGACAGGTCGATGCCGCCGGTCAGGATCACGAAGGTCATGCCCACCGCGACGACCAGCAGGAACGCGTTGTCGATCAGCAGGTTGAGGAACACCTGGGCGCTGAAGAAGCCCGTGTACATGACGCTGCCGAACGCCACCATCGCCAGCAGCAGCAGCACGCTGGCCACCACCGGCGGGATGCGCCAGCCGCGCAGCTTCAGGCGCATGGCGCTCATCGCGGCGCTCCCCGAAAGGCCAGCGCACGCAACTGGCGGCGGAACTCGGCCGATTGCAGCAGCATCACCGCGAACACGACCACCGCCTTGACGACAAGGTTGATCTCGGGCGGCACGCCGATCGCATAGATGGTGGACGTCAGCGTCTGGATGATCAGCGCGCCGATCACCGTGCCGGCCAGCGTGAAGCGGCCGCCGGTCAGCAGCGTGCCGCCCACCGTGACGGCCAGGATCGCGTCGAGCTCCATCAGCACGCCGGCGTTGTTGCCATCGGCGCTCTTGACGTTGGAGCTGACGATCAGCCCCGCGATGCCCGCGCACAGCCCGCAGAACGCGTACACGCAGATCGTGATCGTGCGCGAGCGCACGCCCGCCACGCGCGCGGCGCGCGGGTTGATGCCGATCGCCTGGATGAACAGGCCCAGCGCGCTGCGATCGAGCAGCAGCGTCATCAGCCCCCACACGGCCAGTGCGAGCAACGCTGCCACCGGCACGCCGAGCAGGAAGCCGTTGCCGATGACGAAGTAGGGCGGGTAGTAGATCGTGATGATCTGGCCGCCGGTGAGGAGTTGCGCGGCGCCGCGGCCGGCCAGCATCATGATCAGTGTCGCGATGATGGGCTGCAGGCCCGCCTTGGCCACCAGCAGCCCGTTCCACGCGCCGCACGCGGCCGCCGACACCAGCGCGACCCCCAGCGCCACGGCCAGCGGGAAGTGGCTGGTGTGCACGGCCTGGCCGTCGACGATCTGCAGGTCGCCGCCTATCATCAGCGCGGCCACCGCGCCGGAGATGGCCACGACCGCGCCCACCGAGATGTCGATCCCGCGCGTGGCGATCACCAGCGTCAACCCGAGCGCGACGATGGCCAGCGGCGCGGCGCGGTTGACGATGTCGACGAGGCTGCCATACAGGTGCCCGTCGCGCCAATCGAGGTGCCACAGGCCGGGGTTGAGGCTGGCGTTGACGGCCAGGATCAGCGCCAGCGTCACCAGCGGCCACACCAGCGGATGGCGCGAGGCGCGCAGCCAGATCGAGTCGGGCGGGGGGGGCTGCTTCGCTGGCAGCGGCGTGGGGGTGTCCATGTCGGTCGTCGTCATGCCGCCGGCTCGCAGATCAGCGCCATCACCTCGGCCTCGCTCGCGCCGCGCGGCAGCTCGCCGGCCTTGCGGCGGTCGCGCATCACGACGATGCGGTCGGAGATGCGCAGCACCTCGTCGATCTCCGACGAGATGAACAGCACGGCCATGCCCTCGCGCGCCAGGCGCATCACTTCGTTCATCAGTTCCTGCTTGGCGGCGACGTCGATGCCGCGCGTGGGTTCGTCGAGGATCAGCACGCTCGGCGCGGTGGCCAGCCAGCGCGCGAGCAGCGCCTTTTGTTGATTGCCGCCCGACAGCAGCGCGATCGGCATGTCCGAATCGGCCGCGCGGATGCCCAGCAGGGCGATGTAGTACTGCGCGAGCTCGCGTTGGCGCGCCGGGCGGATG
>JBDSDD010000026.1:0-95131 GCA_039920745.1 Burkholderiaceae bacterium
CGGCCAGGCCCGGGATGCCGCTCTCGGCCACCGTCGGCACCTCCGGCATCGACGCCAGGCGCTTCGCCGAGGTCACCGCGAGGGCGCGCAGCTTGCCGCTCGCGATGTGCGGGCCGGCGACGACCGTGGTGTCGAACATCATGTCGACCTGGCCGCCGATCACGTCCTGGATCGCCGGGCCGCTGCCCTTGTACGGGATGTGCGTGATGTCGATGCCGGCCTTCGATTTCAGCAGCTCGAGCGCGAGGTGCTGTGAGGTGCCGCTGCCGGCCGAGGCCGAGCTCAGCGGCTTCTTCGCCTTCGCGGCAGCGACCACGTCTTTCAAGGTCTTGTACGGGCTCGCCTGGTTGACGACCAGCACGACCGGGTTGGTGCCGATCAGCGTGATCGGCTGGAACGACTTGACGGGATCGTAGCCGAGCTTCGGATACAGACTCACGTTGATCGCGTGCGAGCTGATCGTGCCGCCGAGCAGCGTGTAGCCGTCGGGTGCAGCGCGGGCCGCGATCTCGGAGCCGAGGCTGCCACCGGCGCCGCCGCGGTTGTCGACGACGATCGTCGTGCCCAGCAGCGTGCCGAGTTTCTGGCCGATCAGGCGGCCGAGCACGTCGGTCGTGCCGCCGGCCGGGAAGGGCACGATGTAGGTGATCGGCTTGCTCGGCCACTTGTCTTGCGCGAAGACGCTGCCGGTGAGCGCACCGAGCGCGGTGGTGAGGGCGAAGCTGCGACGCGAAATTCTCATGCGGGTGTCTCCTGTGATGTGCGCGATTCCGAAGGTATGACGATTGCGGCAAAGCGCCGGCGCGTCAATCGGTGCAGATGCCCACAAGGGACATTCGGCGCCGAACTGACCGAAAATCCGCGTGTCGTTTCACGAAAGGACGCCATGACCGAAGCCGCCTCCGCCACGATCGCTCGTGCCCCGCTGTTCATCACGATGAACGCGCTCGACAACGTCGCGATCGTCGCGAACGACGGCGGCTTGCCGGCCGGCACGGTGTTCGCATCAGGGCTGACGCTGATCGACAAGGTGCCGCAGGGCCACAAGGTCGCGCTGGTCGACTTCGCCGCGGGCGACGAGGTGCGGCGCTACAACGTCGTGATCGGTCGCGCCGCCAAGCCGATCCCGAAAGGCAGCTGGGTCCACGAACGCCTGCTCCAGATGCCCGACGCGCGCTCGCTCGAAGGCCTGCCGATCGCGACCATGAAGGCGCCGCCGCTGGCAAAGCTCGACGACTTCAGCTTCGAGGGCTACCGCAACGCTGACGGCTCGGTCGGCTCGCGCAACATCCTCGCGATCACGACGACGGTGCAGTGCGTGGCCGGCGTGCTCGACTTCGCCGTGAAGCGCATCAAGGCCGAACTGCTGCCGAGTTACCCGAATGTCGACGACGTGGTCGGGCTCGAACACACGTACGGCTGCGGCGTGGCGATCGACGCGCCCGATGCGGTCATTCCGATCCGCACCTTGCGCAACATCTCGCTGAACCCGAACTTCGGCGGCGAGGTGATGGTGGTGAGCCTGGGCTGCGAGAAGTTGCAACCCGAGCGCCTGCTGCCGCCCGGCAGCTTCCCGATCGCCGACGAGCGTGACCCCGCGCTGGGCCCCGAGACGGTGTGCCTGCAAGCCGACTCGCACGTCGGCTTCATGTCGATGATCGCCTCCATCCTCGCCAGCGCGCGCCCGCACCTCATGCGCCTGGACGCGCGTCGGCGCGAGCAGGTTCCGGCGAGCGAGCTGGTGGTGGGCGTGCAGTGCGGCGGCAGCGATGCGTTCTCGGGTGTCACCGCGAACCCCGCCGTCGGCTTCTGCGCCGACTTGCTGGTGCGCGCCGGCGCCACCGTGATGTTCAGCGAGAACACCGAGGTGCGCGACGCCGTCGACCAGCTCACCAGCCGCGCCGCCACGCCCGCCGTCGCCGACGCCATCGTGCGCGAGCTCGGTTGGTACGACCGCTACCTCGAACGCGGCCGCGTCGACCGCGCCGCCAACACGACGCCCGGCAACAAGGCGGGCGGGCTGTCCAACATCGCGGAAAAGGCGATGGGCTCGATCATCAAGAGCGGCACGTCGGCGATCTCGCACGTTATCGCGCCCGGCGAGAAGCTGCGCCAGGACCAGCGCGGCCTGGTCTACGCGGCCACGCCAGCCAGCGACTTCATCTGCGGCACGCTGCAGCTGGCCGCCGGCATGAACCTGCACGTTTTCACCACCGGCCGTGGCACGCCGTACGGCCTGGCCGAGTGCCCGGTGATCAAGGTCGCCACGCGCAGCGATCTGGCGCGTCGCTGGAACGACTTGATGGACGTCAACGCCGGCAAGATCGCCGACGGCGACGCCACGATCGAAGACACGGGCTGGGAGCTGTTCCGGCTGCTGCTGTCGGTGGCCAGTGGCAAGAAGACGTGGGCCGAGCATTGGAAACTGCACAACGCGCTGGTGCTGTTCAATCCGGCGCCGGTGACTTGAGGCGGTTGAGAAATGGGCGCCTGCCGTTGACCCGCGGTCCACGCTAGCCGGCCACTATCGTCCGAAGTCCCCCGGTCAGAAAGCCGACAAGCAACGCCTGAGTCACCGATCCTTGGGCTTCTCCGGCGGGTGTTCGGGGCTGCCGGGCTTGGGGACGTCGCCGATCACTGTCTTGAGCGGGCAGACGTTGAATGCCGGGCACTTCTTGCAGCCGGCGACAAGGGCAATCGGGCAGAGCGTCATGGCAGCATCCTGTTGAGCGTGGGCCTGCCGCAGGATACGCCGGTATCGGCTCGAGCCAAAGATCAGTGTCTTGCTTTCTCCGGTATTTGCTTGCGCACTTATATAAGCCAGCATATACTTGCTGAATGAAACGAGGACTTGGAACCCAACTGCGCCACCTCATCGAACTATTGGACGGAGCCGTTGGCGCTGCGTATGAGGCCGAGGGGCTGGCCTATCGCCCGCGCTACACCCCCCTGATGCGCGCCTTGCAGGAACGCGATTGTGCGGGCATCGGTGAGTTGGCCGGGTTGGCGGGCATCTCGCAGCCGGCCGCGACACAGACCATCGCGCTGATGATCCAGGACGACCTGGTCTCGTCCGAGCGCGGCCCGGTCGACGGGCGCCAGCGCGTGGTCCGCCTGACCGACCATGGCCGGGCGCTGATGCCGACCCTGCAGGCGTGCTGGCAGGCCACTGCGTCGGCCGCGGCCACGCTCGATGCCGACCTGGCGATGCCGCTGTCGCAGTTGGTCGACGAAGCCCTGCAAGCCCTCCAACGTGAATCCTTCGGCCAGCGCATCCAGTCCGCGCGCGCCGCCGCTGCAAAGACCATCCCTGTTCCCGGAAAGAAGAAGATCAAATGAAGACGCTGTTCATCAATCGCGACGGGGGCGTGCGCGCCGGCTGGAAGATCGCGGCCTGCCTGCTGCTGACCGGCCTGCTGGCCGCGACACTGATCGCGGTGCGCCGCCTGCTGCCGGTCGACCTCCAGCACGTGCTGCTGGAACCCGTCCTGATGGCCGTCGGCGCGCTGCTGGCCGCCTGGATCTGCCTGCGTATCGAACGGGCCCCGCTGACCTCCATCGGCCTGCGCCTCGATACCCGCTTCCTGCGCGATGGCGGCCGGGGCACGCTGGCGGGCATCGGCCTGCTGGCACTGAGTGCGTTGCTGGTCTGGCTCGGCGACGGCTTCCACCTCGAGCGCGCACTCGCACCGGAAGGTCGCACATTGGTCGTGTGGAAGATCGTCCGGACCCTGCTGCCCTTGGCCGTCTTCGAGGAACTGACCTTTCGGGGCTATCCGTTCCAACGCGCGCTCGCCAGCCTCGGCCCCCGGTCCGCCGTGCTGGTGTTCGCACTGCTGTTCGCGCTGATCCACCTGCCCAACCCCGGCCTGAACGGCGGCACCTTCGTGCTGGCGGTGGCGAACCTGTTCCTGGCCAGCGTGATGCTCAGCCTGTGCTACCTGCGCAGCCGCAGCCTGGCCTTGCCGATCGGCGTGCACCTGGGTTGGAACCTGGCCCAGACCTGCCTCGGATTTCCGTCCAGCGGCAACCCCTCGCACGGCGTGTGGATGCCGATCTTCCACGGCAAGGCGGCTTGGCTGACTGGAGGCGAATTCGGACTCGAGGCCTCGTTCGCCGGCGTCGTCGTCCTGGCTTTGGCGATCGTCGTTCTCGCGCAGTGGACGCCCTCCGCGAGCGCGCGTCCCCGCGCGGTCGAAGCCTGATTCGCTAGCCGAGTGGCCGAGCCGGGCCTTGCGCCTGACTCCGAAAAGGTTCGACGGCGAGGCTTCCCAGGATTGCCTGGGCCTGGCCGGGAGTCCGCGCCCGCAGCCAGTTCAAGTGCGCGAAACTTTCAGAGGAACGCAGCTCGGCGAACTCGCGCCGACGCCGGTGGAAAGTCGTCAGGATCCACCAGAGAATGGATTCGCGTGAGAAGAATGTCCGGCGCAGCGTCTCGGCGTTGTCGTGAAACACGCGTTCACCGAGCAAGCCGCGGCGCAGCGAGCGTTTCAACCCGCGCCAGAAGACACGCGGCAGGCTGAGATCGAGCCAGACAATGCGCCGAGATGTCGACATCTTGCCCAGGTCAGACGCCCAGCAGCTTGTGGATGCGCGAGCTGCTGGTCGTGTACTCGATGGGCCCGTCGTCGCCCGGGCTGAGATGCCCGGCCACGCCCGCGGCCGCGAGCGTGGCCTCGTGGAAGGCCGACAGGATCAGGCGCTGCTTGCCGGGGTAGTGCACCACGTCACCAATGGCGAACAGGCCGGGCACGCTGGTCTGGAACTTCGCGGTCTCCACGTCCACTCTGCGCCGCTCCAGCGCGAGGCCCCAATCGGCGAACGGGCCCAGCTTGGGCGACAGGCCTTGCAGCACGACCACGGTGTCGACCGGCAGCGAAACGGTGGCGCCGGTGGCGTCCAGCAGCGTCAGCGCCGCGAGCTGGTCGCCGTCGACCGCGAGGCCTGTGGGCTGGCCCGCGACGAACTGCAGCGCACCGGCCGCGCAGGCGCCGCGGAAGGCGGCGACGGTGTCGTCAGCGGCGTCGAATGCGTCGCGCCGATGGATCAGGGTCACGCGCGCGGGTGCGTCGCTCGCGTGGCGCGCGACCGCATCGCACAGGCGCATCGCGAACGCGAGCGCCTGTTCGGTGGCGCCCGACACCACCACGTTCTTGCCAGCGAGCGCGTTGGCTGGGATCGCCTCCGTGCGATGGAACAGCTGACGGCCTTCGAACGCGTCGAGGCCCGCCACCTTCAGCGTGCGCGGCACGAACGCGCCGACGCCCGCAGCCAGCACGATGGCGCCACAGTCGAAGTGCAGACCGGCGCGCGTGCGCACGTCGAAACGTCCGCCCTCGGTGGGCGTGACCTGGCTGACCAACTGGTCGAAATGGAACGCGGGGGCGAACGGCTTGATCTGCGCGAGCAGCCGATCAGTCAGCTCACGGCCGGTGCACGCGGGCAATGCCGGGATGTCGTAGATCGGCTTGTCGCCGTACAGCTCGACGCACTGGCCGCCCGCGAAGGGCAGGGCGTCGACGACCTGCGCGGATATCTCGCGCAGGCCCAGCTCGAAGACCTGGAACAGGCCCGCGGGGCCAGCGCCGATGATCAGTGCATCCGTCTTGATGGGCGAGGTCATCGCAGCGCGGCGAGCCGAGAAACGATCAACGAGCGATCACTTGATCAGTTCACCGATCTTGTCTTTCACGTCTTTCCAGTCGTCCGCATCCGGCAGCGCGGCCTTGCGCTTGGTGATGCTGGGCCAGGTCTTGGCCAGGTCGGCGTTGATCTTGATGAACACGAGCTGGTCGGCCGGCACGTCTTCCTCGGGCAGGATCGCGTTGACCGGGCACTCGGGGATGCACACGGCGCAGTCGATGCACTCGTCCGGGTCGATCGTCAGGAAGTTCGGGCCTTCGCGGAAGCAATCGACGGGGCACACGTCCACGCAATCGGTGTACTTGCAACGGATACAGGCTTCGGTAACGACGTGGGTCATGGCAGCGGGTGCGTGGCGAACAAGGCTGGAGCAGCCGGGATTCTAAGGCTTGACGACTGCCGACTGAAGCGGCAGGGCGATGGTGTCTTCGCAGGAGGCTGGCGCGGCTGTCAGCGCGGTGGCGCCGACGCCGACGATGACCACCGTCGGGCGCCCGCCGTGCAGCACGACGGCCTCCGGCAGGGTGTCGACGCGGTGGTCACTGCCGTGCTGGTCGGGCCAGCCGGCGCGCGAGACGACGGCGACCGGGGTCTCGGGCGCCCAGCCGGCACCGATCAGGCGGCGTGACAACGCGGCGAGCTGGCGGCCGGCCATGTAGAAGACCTCGGTGTCGGCGCCGCGCGTGGCGACCAGCTGCCCGGCGCGCGTCATCGCCGTGCTCAGCGCGACGCTGCGCCCCGAGCCGCGGCGCGTCAACGGGCGCTGGAGGTCGGCGGCGGCGGCGATGGCCGCGGTGACGCCGGGCACGACCTCGCACGGGATGCCGGCGGCGGCCAGCGCCTCCAGTTCCTCGTCGAGGCGGCCGAACACGCTCGGGTCGCCGCCCTTGAGCCGCACGACATGGCCGCCGGCCCGCGCGTGCTGCACCAGCAGCGCGTTGATGCGCGCCTGGGCGGTGGAGTCGCAGAAGCCGCGCTTGCCGACATCGATCCACTCGGCGTGCGGCGCCATCTCGCGCAGCGCCGGGTCGATCAGCGCGTCGTGCAGCACCACGTTCGCGCTGGCCAGCGCCCGCGCGCCGCGCAGCGTGATCAGGTCGGCAGAACCGGGGCCGGCACCCACGATAGTCACTCGGGTCATCATGATGTCCAACGGTAGTGCAGCAGGCATCCGCCTGCAAGCAGGCAGCAGCGGGCCGGGCGTCGACGCCCGCTCAGGTGATCGCGGGTCGGGTCAGGCCGCGGCCGTTTCGGCGCTCTTGGTGGCATGCAGGCCGCATTCCTTCGCGGCCTCGTCTTCCCACCACCAGCGGCCGGCGCGGAAGTCCTCGCCGACGGCGATCGCGCGCGTGCAGGGCGCGCAGCCGATGCTGGGCATGAACTCGTCGTGCAGCGGGTTGAACGGCACGTCGTGCGTGGCGATGTAGTGCCAGACGTCGTTCCACGTCCAGTCGGCCAGCGGGTTGACCTTGGTGCGGCCGTTGGCCTCGGACTCGATGAACGGCACGGCGCCGCGGTTGTTCGACTGCTCGCGGCGCAGGCCCGTGATCCACGCCGTGCGGCCGTCCAGCATGCGGCCCAGCGGCTCCATCTTGCGGATCTGGCAGCAGCTCTTGCGCAGCTCGAGGCTCTGGTACATCGCCTCTTCGCCGTGCTGGCGCACGAAGTGGACGACCTGTTCCTCGCGCGGGCGGTAGACCTCCACCGGCAGCTCGTAGCGCTGCTCGATGCGCGGGATCAGCGCCGACGTCTCGGGATGCAGCTTGCCGGTCTCCAGCGTGCCGATGGCGATGCCCAGGTGCAGGCGCGCGATCAGGTCGGTGACGACCATGTCTTCCGCGCCGAGGCTGGTGGCCTGCACGACGCTGCCGCGGTGATCCTGCGCGGTGGCGCGCAGCAGCTCGATGGTGGCGTCGAGCTTGGCAGCGAAGTCGGCGCTGGGACGCGCATACAGCGCGATGGCCGAGGCCCTGGCCGGTGCCTGCAAAGGCGAGAACGAAGAGACTTCGGAAACACCCATCTCAAGCTGCCTCACGCGCGAAATGCGGCTGGGGTTGCAGGACGTCGCCCTGGTAGTGGCCGGCGGGGAAGAAGCCCAGCGCCCGTTCGGCTGAAGCCTGGCGCTCGCCCTCGCGCAGCACGACGGCGTCGAAGCCCGAGCGCTGCAGCAGCGGCATCATGTCGACGACGATCTCGCCGGTCGCGCGCACCTCGCCCGAATAACGCAGGCGCGCGCGCAGCACATGGGCCTGCGAGTACGCGCGGCCATCGACCCACTTCGGGAACTCGAGGGCGATCAGCGCGATGCGCGGCAGGTCGGCTGCCAGCGCCTCGACGTCGGCGGTGTTGGGCAGGAGCACGCCCACCGTCACGTCGGTGCACCAGGCGTCGCGCACAGCCTCCCATTGCGTCAGCGTCAGCAGGCGGTACGGGGCGGGGCCGGCGATCTCGGAGTCGGGCAGCAGCAGCCAGGAGTCAACGTGCTTGTCGATGAATTTCATGAGGTGTTGCTCCGGGTCAGGCGGCGACGGCGGTTTCGCGGCGCACGGCATCGGTGGCCTTGCGGAACGGGGCGATGCCGATACGGCGGGCCGTATCCACGAAGCGCTCGTTGGCGGCGCGCTGGTCGCGGAAGGTCTCGATCAGCGCCTGGATCACGGACGGCACTTCTTCGGCCGCGAATGACGGGCCGATCACCTTGGCCGGCACCGACGCGCCGCTGAGCGTGCTGCCGTCGGAGCCGCCGACGCTGACCTGGTACCACTCGTCCCCGTCCTTGTCGATGCCGAGGATGCCGATGTGGCCGGTGTGGTGGTGGCCGCAGGAGTTCATGCAGCCGCTGATGTGCAGGTCGATGTCGCCCAGGTCGAGCAGCGCGTCGAGGTCGTCGAACTGCTCGGTGATGGCGGCTGCGATCGGCAGCGAGCGGGCGTTGGCCAGCGCGCACAGGTCGCCGCCGGGGCAGGCGATCATGTCGGTCAGCAGGCCGATGTTGGGCGTGGCGAAGCCGGCTTCCTGGGCGGCGTGCCAGACGGCGCGCAGGTCGGCCTCGCGCACCCACGGCAGGATCAGGTTCTGGTCGTGCGACACGCGCAGCTCGCCCAGCGAGTAGCGGTCGGACATCGTCGCCGCCGCCTCCATCTGCTGCGAGGTGACGTCGCCGGGCGGCAGGCCCGGGCGCTTCAGCGACAGCGTGACGGCACGGTAGCCCTCGATCTGGTGCGCGTGCACGTTGCGGTCGAGCCAGCGCAAGAAGGGCACGGGGGCGGCGCCGGTGCGGTTCGGATCGAACCCGCCGATGGCCGGGCGCACCTTCTCGGGACGCGTGAAGAACGCGGCAACGCGGTCGAATTCGGCTTGCGGGATGATGTGTGCGCTGCCGCCGACGTCGTCGGCCAGGATCTTGCGGTACTCCGCGTCGACCTGGTCGAAGAACTTCTGGCCCTCGGCCTTCACCAGGATCTTGATGCGCGCCTTGTAGGCGTTGTCGCGCCGGCCGAAGCGGTTGTACACGCGCACGATCGCCTCGACGTAGACCAGGATCTGGTTCCACGGCAGGAACTCGGTGGCGACGCTGCCGATGACCGGCGTGCGGCCCATGCCGCCGCCGACCAGCACCTTGAAGCCGACTTCGCCGGCGTCGTTCTTGCGCAACTGCAGGCCGATGTCGTGCCAGGCGATCGCGGCGCGGTCCTCAACGGCGCCACTCACGGCGATCTTGAACTTGCGCGGCAAGAAGGCGAATTCTGGCTGCAACGTGCTCCATTGACGCAGCAACTCGCAGTAAGGTCGCGGATCGACGATCTCGTCCGGGGCGATGCCGGCGAACACGTCGGAGGTGATGTTGCGGATGCAGTTGCCTGAGGTCTGGATGCCGTGCATGTCGACATCTGCGAGCAAATCCATCGCATCGGCTGACTTTTCGATCGGAATCCAGTTGAACTGCGCGTTCTGGCGCGTGGTGAAATGGAGGAAGTCGCGGTCGAGCTCCTTGGCCATGCGGGCCAGCTGGCGCAACTGGCGGCTGGCGAGTTCACCGTAGGGGATCGCGACGCGCAACATCGGCGCGTGGCGCTGGATGTACCAGCCGTTCTGCAGGCGCAAGGGGCGGAATTCGTCGTCGCCCAGCTCGCCGGCCAGGTTGCGGTCGAGCTGATCACGGAACTGTGCAGCCCTGGCATGGACAAACTGGCGGTCGAATTCGGTGTACTGGTACATCGCTGTCTTCTCTGTGCTCGGCAGGGGCTGAGCGCCCTGGCCCGGATTGAAGAGACAATGTAGTGAAGCTCCTTCATAACTGGAACTACACTTTTTCTATGGGATCATGCTTTTGAGGAATATAGAAATGCGCTTTCCGATCATCGCTGACCGCGTTCGCGCTGTTGGCGTGGCCTTGGTGCTTGTTGGATCTGCGCTGTTGTCGGGCTGCCAGACGACCTCCGGTGGCCACTCCCCGGTCGAGCAAGCGGCGGTCTGTCCACAGCCGGCATCCGCTCCGCCCGAGGTCGTGCCCGCGCCCAAGCCGACGCGCCCGCCGCGCATCGCCCTGGCGCTCGGCGGTGGCGCTGCCCGTGGTTTCGCCCACATCGGCGTGATCGAGGTGCTCGAGGAGAACGGCATCCGGCCGGACATCGTCACCGGCACCTCGGCCGGCAGCCTGGTCGCCGCGATGTACGCGTCGGGTCGCACTGGCAAGGAACTGGAGACGATCGCGCTGAACATGGACGAGTCGGCGCTCACCGACTGGTCGTTCCCCGGCCGCGGCCTGATCCGCGGCGAGGCACTGGCGCACTACGTGCGCGAGCAGGTCGGCAACCGGCCGTTCGAGCAGATGAAGATCGCGTTGGGCATCGTCGCCACCGACCTCGACAGCGGCAAGCCGATCCTGTTTCGGCGCGGCGACGTCGGCACGGCGGTGCGCGCGTCCAGTGCCGTGCCGGCCGTGTTCCAGCCGGTCAAGATCGGCACTCACGAGTACGTCGACGGCGGCCTGACCTCGCCCGTGCCCGTGCGTTCCGCGCGCGACATGGGCGCCGACGTCATCATCGCCGTCGACATCTCGCAACTGCCTGACGGCGGCGACACCAGCAACGCGCTGCATATGCTGCTGCAGACCTTCTCCATCATGGGCCGCAGCATCAACGAGCTCGAACTGAAGGAAGCCGAAGTGGTGCTGCGCCCGAGGTTGCCAGGCGTGGCGGGCACGGACTTCGCCGTCCGCAAGAAGAACATCGATGCGGGCCGCGATGCGGCGCTGGCGATGCTTGCGCTGATCAAGGCGAAGGTGGCGATGCAGGTGCCGCTCGTCCGCTGACCCTGAAACGGACATGAAAAAACCCGGCCTCGGCCGGGTTTTGCATTGAGGCGCCGCGAACGACGCCGCCAGGTTGCGCCCGTTCAGGCGGCGGCCTTCTTGGTCGCCTTGGTGGCCGTCGTGGTGGCCTTCACGGCCGAGTTGGCCAGCGACTGGAAGTTGGCTTCGGCGGTCTCGGTGGCCTGCTTGGTGGCCTTCTGGACGCTTTCCATCGCGTTGGTGGCCGCGGCGATGGCCGACTTCACCAGGGCGGCAGCGGACTCGGTGCCGGCCGGCGCGTTCTTGACGGCGCCGTCGATGGCGGACGCGATGTTCGCCTGGGCGGCGGCGACCTGCGCTTCGGCGACCTTGGACACTTCGGCGTTCGTGGAGGCGGCGATGTCGTACAGGTGGCGGCCGTAGGCGGCGGCCTTCTCGGCGGCGGGTTGCAGCAGGCCGGCTTGCAGGGCCAGCAGTTCCTGGGCATCCTTGGCGCCGAGGCTGGCGGCGGCCGTGGACTGCGCTTCGGTCATCGACGCCTTGGCGAC
Source organism: Burkholderiaceae bacterium (assembly GCA_039920745.1). Classification (GTDB taxonomy): domain Bacteria; phylum Pseudomonadota; class Gammaproteobacteria; order Burkholderiales; family Burkholderiaceae_C; genus Scleromatobacter. The sequence goes on from JBDSDD010000026.1 coordinate 11,485, forward strand.
CTGAAGGTTCAATTCGACGAGCTTCTCGACGCCTTCGAACGCCTTGTTGGTCAGGTCGAACAGGGTTTCGAGGTTGGCCTTCTGGGCGGCGATGATTTGTTCAGCGGTCAGCATGGAATGGATCTCCTGAGGTTTCTGGTTTGAAAGCAGGGTTGCATCGCGCCGCAAAATCTTTTGCTGCATTGCAACATGGAACCAAGTATAGGGCGGTGCGAAGCTTTTGCAAGCCTATTTGCTGCAGCGCAGCATCCTTTAGGGCTATCCCTCCAAGCCGTCGTCCTTTGTACACCTGACTGTGATTGCTTTCCACTTCGATCCACATATCCTGCCGCTGCCACCGGGTCATCGCTTCCCCATCGGCAAGTACGCCCTGCTGCGCCTGCGCGTCGAGGGCGATCCGCGCGGCATCGAACTGCGCATCGCGGGCCCGGCCAGCGAGGGCGAACTGGCGTTGGCGCATGACCCGAGCTACATCTGCGACGTCCTGGCCGGCACACTGAGCCCCGCGCGCCAGCGCGAGATCGGCTTCGAATGGACGCCGGCGCTCGCGACACGGGCCGTCTGGTCGGTCGGCGCGACGATCGCGGCCGCGCGCCAGGCGCTTTTTGGCGCTGACATGGAGCGGACTGCAGGCGGCATCAGCGCCAGCCTGGGCGGCGGCACGCACCACGCGAACGCCACTCAGGGCTCGGGCTACTGCGTGTTCAACGACGTGGCCGTGGCGGCGCGACTGATGCAGGCCGAGTGGCACCGCCACCATCGCACGCTGCTGCAGGTGGCGGTCATCGACCTCGACGTGCACCAGGGCAACGGCACCGCGGCCATCTTCGCGGACGACGAGACCGTGTTCACCTTCTCGATGCACGGCGAACGCAACTTCCCCTTCCGCAAATCGCCCAGCGATCTCGACGTCGGCCTGCCCGACGGCTGCGCCGACGAAGCCTACCTGGACGCGCTGCGCCCGGCGCTCGACGAGGTCTGGCGCCGCATGGCCGCGCGACCTCCCGGGCTGGTGTTCTACGTGGCCGGTGCCGATCCGCACGAAGGGGACCGCCTCGGGCGCCTGAAGCTGACGACGGCCGGCCTGGCCGCGCGCGACCAGATCGTCCTGGATGCGCTGCGCGAGCGCGGCATCCCTGCGGTGGTCCTGATGGCCGGCGGCTACGGGCACGTGGTCGACACGACGGTGGACGTGCATCTGCAGACACTGCGCATCGCCGAGCGGGCCCAGGGGGCTTGGGCACGCATCAGCGCCGCTTGAGCGTCCTCGCCCACAATGCGCGCATCGTCCTGACGCGTTGAAGAGATGAGCATCCCTGCCACCGAACCGACCCGCCGCGGCCCTGAGCCACGCAGCGCCTACGCGGCGTACCGTCCCATCACGACGCGCTGGATGGACAACGACGTCTACGGCCACGTCAACAACGTCGTCTACTACAGCTTCTTCGACACCGCCGTCAACGGCCTGCTGATGGACGCCGGCGTCCTCGACATCCACCATGGCGAGGTCATTGGACTGGTCGTCGAGACCCAGTGCAACTTCTTCTCGCCGATCGCGTTCCCGCAGGCGGTCAGCGCCGGCGTGCGCGTGGCCAGGCTCGGGCGCTCCAGCGTGCGCTACGAGATCGGCTTGTTCGCCGGCGACGCGCCCGAGAGCGCGGCCGCCGGCCATTTCATCCACGTCTACGTCGACCGCGTCGCACGGCGCCCGGTGCCCTTGCCGGAGCCGCTCGAGTTGGTGCTGCAGTCGTGGATCGTCAACCCGTCTTCCGAAGGAATGAATCCAAGATGAGCGATCAATCCAGCACCGCGGTCGACGCCGCGATCACGTCCCGCCGCTCCATCCGCGCCTTCCTTCCGACGCCTGTTTCCGAGGCGACGGTGCGCGAGATCCTGGACGTGGCGTCGCGCGCGCCGTCGGGCACCAATACGCAGCCGTGGAAGGTGCACGTGCTGGCCGGCGACGCGCGCCAGCGCCTCAGCGACGCCATCATGGTTGCGTACAACGACCCGACCGAGCGCGCGCAGCACGCAGAGGAGTACGACTACTACCCGCGCGAATGGGTCTCGCCCTACATCGACCGGCGCCGCAAGATCGGCTGGGATCTTTACGGGCTGCTGGAAATCGGCAAGACCGACAAGGGCAAGATGCACGCGCAGCACGGGCGCAACTACGTGTTCTTCGACGCGCCGGTCGGCCTGATCTTCACGATCGACCGCATCATGGCCAAGGGCAGCTGGCTCGACTACGGCATGTTCCTGGAAAACATCATGGTCGCCGCGCGCGGCCGGGGCCTGGACACCTGCCCACAGGCTGCGTTCACGCAGTTCCACCGCGTGATCAAGGGCGAATTGGGCCTCGGCGACCACGAGATGGTCGTCTGCGGCATGGCGCTGGGCGTCGCCGATCCCGAGGCCGTGGCCAACCGGTTGACGACGGCCCGCGCCAGCGTCGACGAATTCGCATCCTTCCATTCATGAACCTCGCCACCATCTTCATCGCCCGCCGTGTGTTCGGCGACATCGTCGACCGCCTGCGCGCCCACTTCGACGTGCGCACCCACGACGGCGAGGCACCGCTGTCGCAGCCCGACCTGATCGCCGCGCTGCAGGGCTGCGCCGGCGTGTACATCACCGGCAGCGAGAAGATCGACGCGACGCTGCTCGCAGCCTGCCCGCAACTGAAGGCCGTGTGCACGATGGCGGTGGGCTACAACAACATCGACGTCGCGGCCTGCACGGCGCGCGGCGTCGTCGTCACCAACGCGCCGGGCGTGCTCACCGAGACCACCGCCGATTTCGGCTTCGCGCTGATGATGGCCAGCGCGCGCCGCATCTCCGAGAGCGAACGCTTCCTGCGCGAGGGACAGTGGCAGCATTGGGGCTTCGACATGTTCGCCGGCGGCGACGTGCACGGCGCGACGCTCGGCATCCTCGGCATGGGTCGCATCGGCCAGGCCATCGCCAAGCGCGGCCACGGCGGCTTCGACATGAGCGTGGCGTATCACAACCGCAGCCGCCTGGCGCCCGACATCGAGGCGTCGTTGGGCGCCACGTGGATGACGCTGCCTGACTTGCTGCGCAGCGTTGACCACCTGGTCATCGTCACGCCCTACAGCGCCGAGACGCACCACCTGATCGGCGCCGACCAGCTCGCGTTGATGAAGCCCACGGCGACGCTGACCAACATCGCGCGCGGCGGCGTGGTCGACGATGCGGCGCTGGCCGCAGCACTGGCCGCGGGCACGATCGCGGCGGCGGGGCTGGACGTGTTCGAGGGCGAGCCGACGGTGACACCGGCGTTGCTCGCGCTGCGCAACGTGGTGCTGACGCCGCACATCGCGAGCGCGAGCGTGCCGACGCGGCGTGCGATGGCCAATCTTGCCGTGGACAACTTGCTGGCGGTGTTCGGCGTCGGGCCGGATGCAGGCAGGCCGCCAACGGCATTGAATCCCGAGGTGCTCGCGTAGGCGCCTGCGTCCATGAAAAAAGGCCGGCAATGCCGGCCTTTTGCGTTTCGCGCGCAGGGCGCGCGCGAAGAGCAGGGCGCCTACTTCGACGCGCCCGATGACGCCGGCATCGCGGCCGACGGCGACGAGGCGCTGACCCCGTCCATCGACGGCAGCGGCGATGCGATCGGGGTTGGCGCGATCGCCGAGGCGGCGTCCGACGCTGCCGGTGCGGCCATCGCCGCCGGTTCGGCCGGTGCCGAGGTGGCCGCGCCGATCGGCAGCAGCGGCACGATCAGCAGTGCGACGATGTTGATGATCTTGATCAGCGGGTTGACGGCCGGGCCGGCGGTGTCCTTGTACGGGTCGCCGACGGTGTCGCCGGTGACCGCGGCCTTGTGGGCCTCGCTGCCCTTGCCGCCGAAGTGGCCGTCCTCGATGTACTTCTTGGCGTTGTCCCACGCCCCGCCGCCCGTGCACATCGAGATGGCGACGAACAGGCCGGTGACGATGGTGCCCATCAGCATGCCGCCCAGCGCGGCCGGCCCGAGCAGAAGGCCCACGAGCACCGGCACGACGACCGGCAGCAGCGACGGGACGATCATCTCCTTGATCGCGGCCGTGGTCAGCATGTCGACCGCCTTGCCGTACTCGGGCTTGCCGCTGCCGTCCATGATGCCCTTGATGTCGCGGAACTGGCGCCGCACTTCCTCCACCACGGCGCCGGCGGCGCGGCCGACGGCCTCCATGGCCATCGCGCCGAACAGGTAGGGGATCATGCCGCCGATGAACAGGCCGACGATGACGCGGTGGTCCGACAGGTCGAACGTGACATGCATGCCGCGGCCTTCGAGGCCGTGCGTGTAATCGGCGAACAGCACCAGCGCAGCGAGGCCGGCGGAGCCGATCGCGTAGCCCTTGGTCACGGCCTTGGTCGTGTTGCCGACAGCGTCCAGCGGGTCGGTGACGTCACGCACGCTTTGCGGCAGCTCCGACATCTCGGCGATGCCGCCGGCGTTGTCGGTGATCGGGCCGTAGGCGTCGAGCGCGACGACGATGCCGGCCATGCTCAACATCGACGTGGCCGCGATGGCGATGCCGTACAGGCCGGCCAGCGAGAACGCGACCCAGATCGCGATGCACACGAGCAGCACCGGGTAGGCGGTGGACTTCATCGACACGCCCAGGCCCGCGATGATGTTGGTGCCGTGACCCGTGGTGGAGGCCTTGGCGATGTGCTGCACCGGGCCGTACTGCGTGCCGGTGTAGTACTCGGTGACCCATACCATCGCGCCCGTCAGCACCAGGCCGACGGTGCAGGCGCCGAACAGCCGCATGATCGAATTGCCGCCCGCGAGCACGTCGTCAGGCATCACGGCCTTGGTGACGAACCAGAACGCGATCAGCGACAGGATGCCCGCGACGGCCAGGCCCTTGTACAGCGCCGGCATCACGTTCTTCATGCCCGGCGAGGCCTTGACGAAGGCGCAGCCGATGATGGACGCGATGATCGAGACGCCGCCCATCAGCAGCGGGTAGACGATGGCGTTCATCGTCGCGCCGCCGAGCACGAGCACGCCCAGCGTCATCGTGGCGATCAGCGTGACCGCGTAGGTCTCGAACAGGTCGGCGGCCATGCCGGCGCAGTCGCCGACGTTGTCACCCACGTTGTCGGCGATCACGGCCGGGTTGCGCGGGTCGTCCTCGGGAATGCCCGCCTCGACCTTGCCCACCAGGTCGGCGCCGACGTCGGCGCCCTTGGTGAAGATGCCGCCGCCCAGGCGCGCGAAGATCGAGATCAGCGACGAGCCGAACGCGAAGCCCAGCAGCGGCTTGAGCGTGGCCGCCGTGACCGGCTGGTCACTGCCGTTGAGCAGGAACATCAGGAACAGGCCCACACCCAGCAGGCCCAGGCCGACGACCAGCATGCCCGTGATGGCACCGCCCTTGAAGGCGACGTCCAGCGCCGGCCCGATGCCCTTGGTGGCCGCCTGGGCCGTGCGCACGTTGGCGCGCACCGAGACGTTCATGCCGATGAAGCCGCACGCGCCCGACAACACGGCGCCGAGCACGAAGCCGCCGGCGGTGAGCATGCGCTGCGTGCTGCTGTCGCCGATGAAGATGAAGATCAGGATCGCGAGCACGACCCCGACGATCGCGATGGTGCGGTATTGACGCGAGAGATAGGCTGCGGCCCCCTGCTGGATGGCGGCCGCGATCTCCTGCATGCGGGCATTCCCCGCATCCTGCTTCAGGATCCAGGCACGCTGGATGAACCCGTAGAGCACGGCCACGAGGCCGCAGGCGAGCGCGATTTCAAGCGCCAAGTTCGTTGACATCAAGAGTTGTCTCCATTCCTAGTGTGGATCGGACGCGCCTCACCCCGTAGTTCGGCAATTCTTCTTCAGTCTGTCAGCAAGGACGCGGGACGATCCTAGCGGGGCGTCGCCTCGATTCGACATGGTGTTTTCCTTCGGGTTCGCTCGGCTGCAACGCGGGATTCGAGGGGGCCTGAAGTCGGCTCGTCGTGCCCACCCCGTAGAATGCGGGTATTCCCGCGAACCTGCCCCTCTGAGCACCCCATGAGCCTCCATCAAGTGTCCCCCGGCGCCAAGGCGCCCGAAGAATTCAACGTCATCATCGAGATCCCCATGAACGCGGATCCGATCAAGTACGAAGTGGACAAGGAAAGCGGCGCGTTGTTCGTCGACCGCTTCATGACCACCGCGATGCACTACCCGTGCAACTACGGCTACGTGCCGCGCACGCTGGCAGACGACGGCGATCCGGTCGACGTCCTCGTGATCACCCCGTTCCCGCTGACGCCTGGCGTGGTCGTCACCTGCCGCGCCATCGGCGTGCTGATGATGGACGACGAGGCCGGCGGCGACGCCAAGCTGCTCGCGGTCCCGACATCCAAGATCCTGCCGATCTACGACCACTGGCAGAAGCCCGAGGACATCAACCAGATGCGCCTGAAGGCGATCCAGCATTTCTTCGAGCACTACAAGGACCTGGAGCCGAACAAGTGGGTCAAGGTCAAGGGCTGGGAAGGTCCGGAGAGCGCGCGTGCCGAGATCACCTCGGGCATGGCCGCTTACGAAGCCGACATGGCTGGCAAGGCCGGCAAGTAAGCCTCGCCGCCCGATATCGAAAGAGCCCTCTTCGCGAGGGCTTTTTCGTTTCTGGATGGCGCGACGGATCGTCAGGCCATGCCGTGCAGGCGCTTCAGCGCGCCGAGCAGGTCGAACTGGGACATCGCGGCGATCACGACGGCGATGAGGGCCACGACCACCAAGGTGCGAAGAAGGCGGGACTTGTTCATGAGATTTCCTGTTGAGTGACTGAAGGGATTCAGGCGAGGGCCAGTGATTCGCGCACCGTCCAGCGCGACGCGCGCAGCGCCGGGGCGAGGCTGGCGACGGTCGCGCCCACCAGCAGCGCGGCCAGCAGCCCGACGATGGCGCCGCCGTCGAAGCGGGGCGCGAGATCCTGGGCCGCGATCGATGCGAGCACGCGTGCGACGACTGTCGACAGCGGCCACGACAACGCGATGGCCGCGGCCCAGCTCGCGACGCCGATGACCAGGCCTTCGACCAGCACGACGCGCAGCACGACGCCCCGGCTGGCGCCCAGCGCGCGCATCACGCCGAATTCGCGCGTGCGTTCGGCGCTGGACACCGACAGCGCCGAGGCCAGCCCCAGCAGTCCGACGACCGACATCAACACCGCGATGAAGCCCAATGCCGCCACGAGGATCGCGACGTGCCCGCCCTGCGCCGCGGCGAACTGGCGCGCGCTGATCGCTCCTCGCACGGCCAGGCCGTCGCGCACGAGCGCCTGCGAGATCGCGGCGAGCGCGGTGGCGTCGTCGACTGGTTCGCGCAGCGCGATGCGCAGCACCGACACTGTCGCACCTGTGCCGGTGGCCCGTTCGTAGGTGGCTGGCGCGACGTAGGCCGCACCTGGCGTCAATGTCTCGTCGATGACGCCGACGAGGCGCAGCGAGGTCGGGCGATGGTCGACGGCCAGGGTGATCAGGTCGCCGACGCGGGCGTCACCGAAGGCGATGGCCCAGGCCGTGGTGTTGAGCACGACGCCGTCAGCGTCGCCGGCCTGCAGCCAGCGGCCCGCGACGACGTGGGGCACGATCATCCGCGTGTCCGGCGGCGCCGAGCGCAGCCCGAAGCCGCCGTGGCCGCCGTCGGGATAGGTGTGCACGACCTCCAGGCCGTCCGGCGCCGCGCGCGCCGCGCCGGTGCCGTTCCACGGCTCGACCGCGCTCACGACCGGCAGCGCCCGCAGCAGTGTCGTGACGCGTTCCAGCGGCGCGGGCGCCTGCAAGCCCAGCTCGAGGTCCCAGCGGCGTTGCTGGGCGGCACGCGCGACGTTGTCCGTCCACGCGACGCGCACCGCCAGGCAGGTCTCCAGCATCGCGCCCGCCGAGGCGAGCAGCGCCAGGGTCAGCAGCAGGCGCGTGCGCCGGCGCAGGCTGTTGCGCAGCGCCAGCGTGGAGGCGACGCCGCCGGTGCGCACGCGGGCGGCCAGCCGTGCCAGGGCGCCGAGCTCGTTGCCGGCGCCGTGATCGTCGAGCGCCGCGCGCACGCTGCGGCGCGCCGCAGCCGCCACCGGCCAGGCGGCGGCCAGCACGGGCAGCACGATGCCGGGCAGCATCAGCCAGCCGAGCAGGCCCGTCGACGCACTCGTGTTCTCGATGCGCAGGTTGAGCAACTGTGCGATCGCGCGGACGAACGCGTTTGCCGCCGTGATGCCCAGAGGCAAGCCGATCGCGGTGGCGAGCGCGCCCAGCAGCGCGACGAGTACCAGCAGCGGCAGCGCGACCTGGCGCGTGCGGGCGCCGATGGCCTTCATGATCGCGATCTGGCGCACCTGCTGCGCGAGCAGTGCGCCGATGACGGTGGCGCACAGCACGGCGCCGAGCACCAGCGCGAGTGCGCTGAAACCGGTCAGCATGGCCAGGATCGCGTTCATTTGTGCCTGGTGCGGGTGGCGGCGCGGCGTCGGGATGCGGATCTGCTCCACGCTGGCGCCCTGCGCGGCGAGCCAGGTCGAGAGCGCACGCGTCGTGCGCTCGATCGCTGCGGCATCGCCGGCGTCGCGTGCGACCACCACTTTCAGCAGCGTCAGCGGCACGGGCTCACCGAGAGCGGCCAGCGTGGCAGGCGTGACATAGCCGTAGACAGTCTGCTCCTGGCCCGCGGGCGCGACGCCCGGGTCGTGGACCGTGCCCGCGATCACGATGTCGCGGCGACCGCCGTGCGGCAGCGCGATCGTGATCGCCGCGCCGACCGCGCGCCGCGTCAATGGCAGTGCGCTGCGTTCGACCAGCAGCGTGCCCGTGGCGGGTGGCCACGCGCCGACCTCCGGATGCACCATGTTGACGGCCAGCGTCGAGAAATCGGGCACGACGAACAGCAGCAACGGTGCCCAGTCGCCGGGCCCGCGCTCGATGCGCCCGCGCAGCGTGGCGGCGAGTTCCGCCTGGGCGATGTCGGAACGTTGGCGTACGCGGGCCAGCAACGCCGCGTCGGGTTCGGCGGCCAACTCGAGTTGGGCCGACGCTGGGTTCGAGCCGAGGTAGTTGCGCGGCACCTCGCGCGTCAGTACGTCGCTGGCGATGGCCATCGTCGCGAGCGCGGCGACGCTGGCCGCGACGGCGCCGATGATCAACGCGAGCCGGCCGCGCGCGGCGACGGCGTCGCGCCACAGCTTGATCCAGCGCGGCGCGATCACGCGTGCGCCTCCCTGCGTGCGGAGAAGTGAGGCGCGCTGGTGTCCGCACACACGCGCCCGTCGCGCAGCGTGACGGTGCGCGTGAAGAAGCGTGCGAGCTCGCGCTCGTGCGTCACGACGATCACTGTCTTGCCCTCGCGCGCCAGCTCCGCGAGCAGGCCCATGACGTCGAGTGCGGTATGCGAATCCAGGTTTCCAGTGGGCTCGTCGGCGACGATCAGCGCCGGGTCGTTGGCGAGCGCGCGGGCGATCGCGGCGCGCTGCTGCTGGCCGCCCGAGAGCGCGGCGGGCAGCTTGTCGGCCTGGTCGGCGATGTGCAGGCGCGCCAGCAGTGCCAGCGCACGCGGCCGGCGCTCGCGCCGCGCAAAGGTGGCGCACAAGTCCATCGGCAGCATCACGTTCTCGGCGATGGTCAGTGTGGGCAGCAACTGGAAGAACTGGAACACGATGCCGACCCGGCGACCGCGCCAGGCGGCCAGGGCGTCTTGCGTCAGGCCGTGCAACGCCTGGCCGTCGACGACGACATCGCCCGCGGTGGGTTGCTCGATGCCGGTGAGCAGGTGCGCAAGCGTTGTCTTGCCACTGCCCGAGGGGCCGACGACGGCGACGCATTCGCCGGCGCGCACGTCGAGGTCGACGCCGTCGAGTGCGTAGAACGAACCGGCCGAGGTGGCATGCCGGCGCGTCGCTCCGCGCAGTCGGACGAGGGCAGGGGAGTCGAGGGTCGGCATGGCGTTTCGGGTTGCGATGTGGCGAGAAGCCGAACATACTGTTCAGCATCACGCGGCACCAGTACAGCGTGCACGCCATCGTTCACTACCGAACAAGTCACCCCCGAACTGTTCGACAACCTTTTTTGCCGTGACCGTTGAAACCCTGATCGACCGTCGCGCCGCCCGCACTCGTGACCTGCTGCTGGGCGCCTTGCCCGGCCTGATGGCCGAACGCGGCTTCGAGCGCCTGACCATCCAGAACATCATCGACCGCGCTGGCGTCGGCCGCGCCACGTTCTACGCCCATTTCGAGAACAAGGAAGAACTGCTGGCGGGCAGCGTCGGTCGGCTGCGCATGTGGCTGGAGGCGATGCGCGGCCGCTACCCGGCGCAACCGTTCGCCTTCATGATGCCGTTCTTCGACCACCTGGCCAGCCACCGCGCGATCTACCGCACGACCTTCGAGCGCGAGAGCGAGGTGTCGGTGGAGCGCCTGATCCGCGCGATGATGCGCGAGCTCGTGCGGGCCGAGCTGACGGCCAATCGCACGCCGCAGCAGGACGACGCCGCCATCGAGCTGGCGACGCAGTTCGTCGTCAGCACTTTCTGGTCGGTGACGGTCTGGTGGATGGGCAGCGGCGGCCAGCGTCCGCCGGCGCAGGTCAACGCCATCTTCCTGCAACTGGCCCAGCCGGGCCTCGAGCTCGCGCTGACTACGGCTGCTTGAACGGCGAACGGTCGTCGAGCTCGCTCAGGTACTCGTCGATCGAGCCGCTCTCCTGCTTCAGGTGCGAGCCGATCGCGCGGGCGAACTCGGGCTCGGCGATCCAGTGGGCCGACTGGGTGCGCGCCGGCAGCAGCCCGCGCGCCATCTTGTGCTCGCCCTGGGCGCCGCCCTCGAAGCGGCGCAAGCGCTGCTCGATGCACCACTGCAGCGGCTGGTAGTAGCAGGCCTCGAAGTGGACGTAGGGAATTGACTCCAGCGCGCCCCAGTAGCGGCCGAATGCGGCGCCGTTCGCGCGGTCGACGGCGATCAGCGAGCAGGCCACGCGGCGATCGCCGCGCGATGCGACGAACATCACCCAGTTCTCCGGCATCGTGGCGTGCATGCGCGTGAAGAAATCGCGGGTGAGGTAGGGCGTCGAGTGGTGCTCGGCGTAGGTGTTGCAATAGCAGGCGTGGAAGAAATCCCAGTCGCCCTGGGTGAACTGCGCGCCTTCGATGGTTTCGAACGTGACGCCGGCCTCGCCGACGCGGCGGCGCTCCTGGGCGATCTTCTTGCGCTTCTCGCGCTGCAGGCTGGCCAGGAAGTCGGCGAAGTCGGCATAGGGCAGCTCGATGGGCGTCGCCGTCGGGTCATCCGCCGGGACGACGGCGTGCCGGTTGTGCCAATGGAACTGCACGCCCTGGCGCATCATCCAGCCGCTGTCGCGCGCGGCCTCGTAGTCGGCCTCGTCGCCGAACAGCAGGTGCACCGACGAGCACGCGGTCTCGCGTGCGAGCGCTCCCAGTGCGCGCAGCAGGAGCGCGCGCGTCTGCGCGTCACGCGCGAGCAGGCGCGAGCCCGGGACGGGTGTGAACGGGACGGCCACCAGCAGCTTCGGGTAGTACGGCACCCCGTATCGGCGGTAGGCGTCGGCCCAGGCCCAGTCGAAGACGTACTCGCCGTACGAATGCATCTTCAGGTACGCGGCCGCGGCGGCCACCAGTGCGCCGTCGTCGCGCTGGCGCACTGTCAACGTGACGGGCTGCCAGCCGGTCTCGCCGCCCACGCTCTGGGAGACCTCCAGCGCGTGCAGGTAGGCGTGTTGCATGAATGGCGTCGGATGGGCTTGCGCAGCGAGCAATCCGTCCCACTCTGCCGGGGCAACGGCGGCGACGCCTTCCTGCACCTCGATGACATAATCGTTTTCAGTCAACGCGCTTCCAGTCCATGTCCGAGCCAGATTCCGTGCGGGTCGCACTGCTCCAGATCAACCCGACCGTGGGCGACCTCGATGGCAACGCGCGCTTGATCGCCGACGCCGCGCGCGCGGCCTGGCAGCAGGGCGCCCGCGTGGCGCTCGCGCCCGAACTGGCCCTGTGCGGCTACCCGCCCGAAGACCTGCTGCTGCGTCCGGTGTTCCTGCGCGCCAACGCGGCCGCGCTCGACGCGCTCGCGCGCACGCTGGCCGACTGCGACGGCCTTCATCTGGTCGTCGGTCATCCCTGGGATGGCGGGGCGGGCAGGCAGGCGCTGGCGATTCACGAGGACGATCTTAGGTCGAAGTCCGTCAGCGTGCCGCGCGTGTTCAATGCGGCCTCGGTGCTGGCAGGGGGCCTCGTCACGGCCACCTACTGCAAGCGCGAACTTCCCAACTACCAGGTGTTCGACGAACGCCGGTATTTCGTCTCCGGCCGCGACGCCGGGCTGGCGCCGCTCGTCTTCGAGGTGGGAGGCCTGAAGTTCGGCGTGCTGATCTGCGAGGACGCGTGGTTCGACGAGCCCGCGCAACTGGCCAAGGCCGCCGGCGCCGACGTGCTGTGCGCGCTCAACGCGTCGCCGTTCCACCTCGGCAAGCCGGCGGAGCGCGAGGCGCGCATGGCCCACCGAGCGCGCGCCAACGCGCTGCCGCTGCTGTTCGCCCACATGACCGGCGGCCAGGACGAAGTGGTGTTCGACGGCGGCTCGTTCGCGCTTGACGCCCAAGGTGAAGTCGTCGCCCGCGCGCCGCTGTTCGAGTCGGCCACGCTGATGGTCGAACTGGCTGCGAGCTTGGCGCCCGTGCCGGTTGCCGGAAGTGGGGTCGCGCCGCTGCCTGAACTGGAGGCGCAGGCCTGGGCGGCGCTGGTCACCGGCGTGCGCGACTACATCGGAAAAAACGGCTTCCCCAGCGTGATCATCGGGCTGTCGGGGGGCATGGACTCGGCGCTGGTGCTGGCGATCGCCGTCGACGCGCTGGGCCCCGACCGGGTGCGCACCGTGATGATGCAGTCGCCGTACACGGCCGACATCTCGTGGATCGATGCGCGCGACATGGCCGGGCGCGTGGGCGTACGCTACGACGAGATCGCGATCGCGCCGATGTTCGACGCATTCCGCCAGTCGCTCGCGGGTCAGTTCGCCGGCCTGGCCGAGGACACGACCGAGGAGAACATCCAGGCGCGTGTGCGTGGCACCCTGCTGATGGCGCTCTCCAACAAGAGTGGCGCCATCGTGCTGACCACCGGCAACAAGAGCGAGATGGCCACCGGTTACTGCACGCTGTACGGCGACATGGCCGGCGGCTTCGCGGTGATCAAGGACGTCGCCAAGACGCTGGTCTACAAGCTGGCCGAATGGAAGAACCGGCAGCCGACGCTGCGCGCGGACGGCAGCATCGGCCCGGTGATCCCCGAGCGCATCATCACGCGCGCGCCGTCTGCCGAACTGCGACCCGACCAGACCGATCAGGACAGCCTGCCGCCCTACGACGTGCTGGACGCGATCCTCGCGGCGTACATGGAAGAGGACACCTCCATCGACGACATCGTGGCCGCCGGCTTCGAACGCACCGATGTGGAGCGCGTGACGCGGCTGATCAAGATCAACGAGTACAAGCGCCGGCAGTCGCCGGTGGGCATCCGCATCACGCACCGGGGCTTCGGACGTGACTGGCGGTACCCCATCACATCGCGCTTCCGTGCTTAAATCGATTCATCCTTTGTTCACATTCCCCACGCTTTCACTTCGGAGTCCGCCATGAAACAGATCACCGCCGTCATCAAGCCGTTCAAGCTCGAGGAAGTGCGCGAGGCGCTTGGCGAGGTCGGCGTCTCCGGCCTGACGGTCACCGAGGTCAAGGGGTTCGGCCGCCAGAAGGGCCACACGGAGCTGTACCGTGGCGCCGAGTACGTCGTCGACTTCCTGCCCAAGGTCAAGGTCGAGGTCGTCGTCAAGGATTCGGACGTCGAGCGCGCCATCGAGGCCATCGTCAAGGCCGCCAAGACCGGCAAGATCGGCGACGGCAAGATCTTTGTCACGGCCGTCGAGCAAGTCGTGCGCATTCGCACTGGCGAGCAGGACGAAGCCGCGGTCTGACCCGCGACTCGGCCGCAGCCGTCGCGTCTAGATCGGATTGAAGTCCGAACGCGCGGCCGGGCCTGACCGGGCCTCGTCGTGCAGTGTCTGCAACAGGCGCTCGGGGTCGGTGTCCACGCGCAGCCGACTCACCTGGCTCGCGTCGACGAAGCCCGCGTCACGCGTGTGCGCGAGCAGCTCCAGCAGCGGCCGGTAGAAGCCGGCGGTATCCAGCAGCCCGATCGGGCGCCCGTGGTAGCCCAGCTGCTGCCACGTCCACACTTCGAACAACTCCTCCAGCGTGCCCAGCCCGCCCGGCAGCGCGACGAATGCGTCCGCGGCCTCGGCCATCTGCAGCTTGCGCTCGTGCATCGTGTCGACCACGCGCAGTTCCTGGATGCCGGGGTGGCCCAGTTCGCGCGCGACCAGTCGGCGCGGGAGGATGCCCAGCACCTGGCCGCCGGCGGCCAGCGCGGCGTCGGCCACCTGTCCCATCAGCCCGGCATGGCCACCGCCGTAGACCAGGCGATGGCCGGCACGGCCCAGGGCGGTGCCGAGCGCACGGGCGGCTTGGGCGTAGCGCGGATCGCTGCCGCTGCGCGAGCCGCAATAGACGCAGAGTGAGAACATCGGTCGATTGTCGCCCGCGCGGGGCGCGCGAGGCTTACTGCGGCAAGGGCGCGACGGGCTGGTAGCCCGTGACCGCGGTGTCGCACAGCGCGTCGTGCCAGAACTGGCGCCGCGGGTGCATCAGCGCGCTGAGTGCGTACAGCACGATCCAGCCGCTGACCAGGCCGAAGATGGCCCAGGCGTTGGGCAGTTGCAGCGCGCTGGCGAGCGCCAGCGGCGGCAGGAACCAGACGTAGGAAGCCAGGTAGCGCGCGAGCGCGCGGCGCGGCGTCAGTGGCAGGCCAAGGTCGGTGCGCACGCGCAGGTGCCATGTCTTCATCGCCAGCGTCTGGCCGCTGCGCAGCCACAGCCCGATGAAGTACACGCCGATGACGAAGAACTGGACGGCCAGCAGCGCGGCGCGCATCTTGAGGCCGTTGTCCTGGTGCGTGGCCACGGCGAAGACGAGGCCCGTGGCGAACACGATGCCGAACAGCAGCACGCCCTCGTACATGAACGCGGCCATGCGGCGCACAAGCGGTGCGGCGACGAGGCGCGCGCCGGGCTCCGTGGCCGCATCTGAACGTGCGGCGGCGACCGCCGACGGCTGGCTCATCGGTGCAAGGGCACGGGGGCGGACGCCGCGGTGCTGGCCGCGGCCACCGTGCTGTGCTTGGGCAGCAGCGTGGTGCGGTCGACCGAGTTCGGGCCGGTGGCGATCTTCAGGCCGCCATCGTGCTGGTGCGCGGGCGGGGCCGCGCGACGGGTCAGCAGCGTCGTGGTGACGCCGGGACGCTGCGGCGCTCCGGACGGCGCCGAGCCGGCGGCGCTGCGTACCGCCGCGGCCGGGCTGATGACGTTGTTCTTGGGCTGTACGCTGTCGAGGGGCGGCGGCACGTGCCGGCGCAGGGCGACCGTGGCAGACGCGGCGCTGGCCGGCGTCGCGACGCGCTTGGCAGCGAGCTCACGCTTCTTTTCTTCCGGCAGCGCCTGGTAGGCCTTCCAGCGCGCCTCGCGCTCTTCCTTGGAGACGGTGCGCGTCTCCTGGAAGTTCATGCGCGCCTGGGTGCGCTGTGCCACCGTCATGTGCGACCACTCGCCCATGCGCTGGTTGGCACGCTGCTGCTCGTCGGGCGCCATCTTGGGGTAGCGGCCGGCGACGTCGATCCAGCGTTCCTTGCTGCGCGCGTCGAGTCCGTCCCAGTCGTTGGCCAGCGGCGCCAGGACCCTGCGATGCGCGGCGCCCAGTTCTGCCCAGCGCGGACCGCCGGCGTCGGCCTTGGCGCCGGAGGGTGTCGTGGACGGCCCGGCGTATTCGGCCTGGGCGGCGAGCGCCGTGGACGCAAATAAACCCGCGGCCGCGATCAGGGCCGCGGCGGCGAGCGATTCAAGAAGACGTGGGAACGGGGAACGCGACAAGAAGCCCTCCGTCATTCCCGAATGGTCTTGAGGTACTCCGCAAAACCAGGATCCGTGTAGGCCGCCGGGGGCAGGTCGTCGGCCAGCAGGGCAGCGTCGACTTCGGCGACGGCGGCGATCTGGTTGCGCTCGTGGACTTGGGCGATGCCCATCAGGCCGACCACCAGCAGTGCCAGCGGCATGGCCGAGCCGAGCTTGAACCACCAGCCGAGATGGCCGGCCAGCGCGGCGACGCCGCCGCGGCTGACGACGACCGCCGCCGGGGCGGTGGCGGTGCGGCGCGCGGCCTGGGCGCGGCTGAGCGCCTGTTCACGAGCGAAGCGCAGGCGTTCGGTGATGTCCGGTGCCGTGGCTTGCGCACGCTCGCCAAGCATCGACGCGACGCGCACGCCGAAGCGCGCCTCCAGGCCGTCGCGATCCGGCGTGGGGAAGAAGGTCGTGTTCGTGATCTTGGTCATGGTGCGATTCCCTTGGCTTTCAACGCCTTGGCCAGCGCGTGGACGGCGCGGGAGCAATGCGTCTTGACGCTGCCTTCCGAGCATCCCATCACGGATGCGGTCTCTGCAACGTCCAGTTCCTCCCAGTAACGCAGCAGGAAGGCTTCGCGTTGACGCGTGGGGAGCTCACCGACCTGTTGTTCGATCAATTGAAGGATTTGATCCCGCGATACGGAATCTGATGCACTTTCAGTGCCAACGTTCCCTTCGATGCCATCCAGCATCTCCAGGATGTCGAAATCCTCGTCCTCTCCGCCGCCACCGAAGTCGGAAAAGTTGTGGACGACGGCGTTGCGGACCTTTTGGCGCCGAAACCAGTCCATCGTGGCGTTGGACAGGATGCGCTGGAACAGCAGCGGCAACTCGGCCGCGGGCCGGTCGATGTACTTCTCGGCCAGACGGATCATCGAATCCTGCACGATGTCCAGCGCGGAGTCGTCGTCGCGCACGGCAAAGGCCGTGCGCTTGAACGCGCGTTTCTCGACACTCTTGAGGAAGTCTGAAAGTTCTTTGTCGGTGGCCAAGGTAGGGGGGCAGTAGCGGCGGCAGGCCCTGTCTGATGACGCGGCGGATTATGTCATCGCGCCATGGTCGGGCAATGCGGGATCGCCGATGTTGCCCGTCGCCAGCGTGGGTTCGCGGCGACGAACTGACGGGTACGGCACGCATTGGGTGCAGTTGCCGAGCATAAGTGGAACATTCGGTGCAATAATGGTGCTTCGCACAAATGCGAGCTGGTCTGAAAGCCGACCCGAAAGCGGGCACCGGCAGTTCTCGATCTTATGGTTCTGAATCCGCCTCATGAGGGTGAGAAGAGGAGCACCAATGGTTTTTCGTCAGAGAAAATCACAGAGGTTCCAAATGGAAATGTCCAATGCGGACGTGAAGCGCAATGCTTCCGTGAGTCCGCTGGGTGCGTCGCACCCCAACACCCCCAACCCGAATTCCGCCCAGGATCCGAACGGATCCGAGATTCTCGTGCGTGCGCTGCAGGCCGAGGGTGTCAAGTACGTCTGGGGCTACCCCGGCGGCGCGGTGCTCTACATCTACGACGCGCTCTACAAGCAGCAGTCCATCCAGCATGTGCTGGTGCGCCACGAGCAGGGGGCCGTGCACGCGGCCGATGGCTACGCACGCGCCACCGGTGACGTGGGCGTCGCGCTGGTCACCTCAGGCCCGGGTGTCACCAATGCCGTCACCGGCATCGCCACCGCGTACATGGATTCCATCCCGATGGTGATCATCACCGGGCAGGTGCCGACGCCGGCGATCGGCCTCGACGCCTTCCAGGAATGCGACACCGTCGGCATCACGCGTCCGATCGTCAAGCACAACTTCCTGGTCAAGGACGTGCGCGAGCTCGCCACGACGCTGAAGAAGGCCTTCCACATCGCCCGCACTGGCCGTCCCGGCCCGGTGGTGGTCGACATACCCAAGGATGTGTCCCAGCACACTTGCCCTTTCGTGTATCCCGACCACGTCGAGATGCGCTCGTACAACCCGGTCAAGAAGGGCCACGGTGGCCAGATCCGCAAGGCCGTCCAGCTGCTTCTCGGCGCGAAGCGGCCGTACATCTATTCGGGCGGCGGCGTCGTGCTGGGCAACGCGGCGCCCGAACTGCGCGAACTGGCCGACATGCTCGGCTATCCGGTCACCAACACGTTGATGGGCCTGGGCGCGATGAACGCGCTCGATCCGAAGTTCCTGGGCATGCTGGGCATGCACGGCACGTATGAAGCCAACATGGCGATGCAGAACTGCGACGTCCTGCTGGCCATCGGCGCGCGCTTCGACGATCGCGTGATCGGCAATCCGGGCCACTTCGCCTCGGTCGAACGCAAGATCGTCCACATCGACATCGATCCGTCGTCGATCTCCAAGCGCGTCAAGGTCGACATCCCCATCGTGGGCGACGTCAAGGACGTGCTGCAGGAGCTGATCTCGCAATTGCGCGACACCCAGCAGCGCCCCGATTCGGGCGTGATCTCGCAGTGGTGGAGCACGATCAACGAGTGGCGCCGCAAGGATTGCCTCGCGTACAAGAAGAGCCCCGACCTGATCAAGCCGCAGCAGGTGATCGAGTCGCTGTGGGAGATGACCAAGGACAAGGACGTCTACATCACCTCTGACGTCGGCCAGCACCAGATGTGGGCTGCGCAGTACTTCCGCTTCACCGAACCGCGGCGCTGGATCAACTCCGGCGGCCTGGGCACGATGGGCGTGGGCCTGCCCTACGCGATGGGCATCAAGCTCGCCAAGCCGGATGCGGACGTGTTCTGCATCACCGGCGAAGGCTCGATCCAGATGTGCATCCAGGAGCTGTCCACCTGCCTGCAGTACAAGACGCCGGTCAAGATCGTCTCCCTGAACAACCGCTACCTGGGCATGGTGCGCCAGTGGCAGCAACTGGACTACAACGGCCGCTACTCGCATAGCTACATGGACGCGCTGCCGGACTTCGTCAAGCTCGCCGAGGCCTACGGCCATGTCGGCATCCGCGTGACGCGGCCGGAGGACGTCGATGCCGCGCTGCGCGAGGCGATCGCCCTGAAGGATCGCACCGTGTTCCTCGACATCCAGACCGACCAGACCGAGAACGTCTGGCCGATGGTCAAGGCGGGGCGCGGCATCAGCGAGATGCTGCTGGGTTCCGAGGATCTCTGACGGCAAGCCGTCGAACGTCGCACGACAGGCCGCGGGTTACCGCCCCGGCCGGAGCGCGCGGCCAGTAGCGGCTTGCGGATCCTGCGGTACATCTTCTTTGTTTTGACGCTGCGTGGCAGTTCCGGCGGTTACCGTCTCCGGGGTGGGCTTCGCGGCGAAGGAAACCAGACATGAAACACATCATTGCGGTGCTGCTCGAGAACGAGCCGGGCGCCCTGTCGCGCGTCGTGGCGCTGTTTTCGGCACGCGGCTACAACATCGAGAGCCTGACGGTGGCGACAACGGAGGATCCCTCGCTGTCGCGCATGACCATCGTCACGACGGGTTCCGACGAGGTGATCGAACAGATCACCAAGCACCTGAACCGTCTCATCGACGTGGTCAAGGTGGTCGACCTCACCGAGGGCCAGTTCACAGAACGCGAGCTGATGCTCATCAAGGTGCGCGCCGTCGGCAAGGAACGCGAGGAGATGATGCGCATGGCCGACATCTTCCGTGGCCGCATCGTCGACGTCACCGAGAAGAGCTACACGATCGAGCTGACGGGCGACACGTCCAAGCTCGACGCCTTCATCGTGGCGATCGACCGCACCGCCATCCTCGAAACGGTGCGCACCGGCACCAGCGGCATCGGTCGCGGCGAACGCATCCTCCGTGCCTGAAATGACGACCCCCATTCGCTCCGCTCACCGCGCCCCGCGGGGGCTGGGCGGCTCGCTCCGGAGCGGCCGCGCGCTCGCCGCCCTGGCGCTCCGATCAATCACAATTTTTACGACGACGAAAGAAGCAACATCATGAAGGTCTACTACGACAAGGACGCCGATCTTTCCCTCATCAAGGGCAAGAATGTCGCGATCATCGGCTACGGCTCGCAAGGCCATGCCCATGCGCAGAACCTGAACGACAGCGGCGTCAAGGTGACCGTTGGCTTGCGCAAGGGTGGCGCGTCCTGGGACAAGGTCGCCAAGGCCGGCCTGAAGGTGGCCGAAGTGGCGGACGCCGTGCGCGCCGCCGACGTGGTCATGATCCTGCTGCCCGACGAGAACATCGCCGAGGTCTACAAGAACGACGTTGAGCCCAACATCCGCGAAGGCGCCTCGCTGGCGTTCGCGCACGGCTTCAACGTGCACTATGGCCAGGTCACCCCGCGCGCCGACCTCGACGTCTGGATGGTCGCGCCGAAGGCGCCGGGCCACACCGTGCGCAACACCTACACCCAAGGCGGCGGCGTGCCGCACCTGGTGGCCGTGTACGCCGACAAGACCGGCAAGGCGCGCGACCTGGCGCTGAGCTACGCCGCGGCCAACGGCGGCGGCAAGGCCGGCATCATCGAGACCAACTTCCGCGAAGAGACCGAGACCGACCTGTTCGGCGAACAGGCCGTGCTGTGTGGCGGCGCTGTCGAGCTGATCAAGGCGGGCTTCGAGACGCTGACCGAAGCCGGCTATGCGCCCGAGATGGCGTACTTCGAATGCCTGCACGAGCTCAAGCTGATCGTCGACCTGATCTATGAAGGCGGCATCGCCAACATGAACTACTCGATCTCCAACAACGCCGAGTACGGTGAGTACGTGACGGGCCCGAAGATCGTCACCGACGAGACCAAGAAGGCCATGAAGCAGGTGCTCAAGGACATCCAGACCGGCGAATACGCCAAGAGCTTCATCCTGGAGAACCGCGCCGGCGCCCCGACGCTGCTGTCGCGCCGCCGCCTGAACGCCGAGCACCCGATCGAAGTCGTCGGCGAGAAGCTGCGCGCGATGATGCCCTGGATCAAGGCCAACAAGCTGGTCGACAAGTCGAGAAATTGAGCCGCACGGTCGCTGGCGCTCCCTGCCCCCGCGGGGCCGGCAGAACTGACGACCCCGCGGTCGTTGGCGCTCCCTGCCCCGGAGGGGCCGACCGCGAGCGGCCCGGCCGAGCCGGTTGCGCCGCTCCCTTGAGCTTTTCCAGGGGCGGCGGGAGCGGCAGCGCTGGACGCGTCAGAAGGCCACTTCGGTGGCCTTTTTCTTTGGAATCGGCGCTCGGCAGTGTCGAGTCACTGCGTTATCCTCGCGCTCCATGAATTCGTGTATTCCGATGACCGCGGCGCCCACCGTTTTGCGAGGCCTTTCGCGATGAACGACCTGATCCCTGCTCAAGACGACGACGACGGCGAGGACGCTCATGTGGCGCCGCGCCCGCGTCGCAAGGGCGTCTACATCCTGCCCAACCTGTTCACGCTGGCCGCGCTGTTCGGCGGCTTCTACGCGATCGTGATGGCGATGAACGGCAAGTACGAGAACTCGTGCTACGGCGTGTTCTGCGCGATGGTGCTCGACAGCCTGGACGGCCGCGTGGCGCGCATGACCAACACGCAGAGCGCATTCGGCGCCGAGATGGACAGCTTGTCCGACATGGTCAGCTTCGGAGCTGCGCCGGCGTTGATCGTCTACGAATGGGCGCTCAAGGGCTTGGGCAAGGCCGGCTGGGGCATCGCGTTCTTCTACTGCGCCTGCGCGGCGCTGCGCCTGGCGCGCTTCAATACCAATCACGCGGTGGTCGACAAGCGCTACTTCCAGGGCCTGCCGAGCCCGGCTGCGGCCGCATTGGTGGTCAGCTTCATCTGGGTGGTGGTGGACAAGCAGGCCGGCGACGTCAACGGCGACGCCGTCCTGCAATGGGCTGCGGCCGCCGCCACGTTCTACGCGGGCGTGACGATGGTGGTCAACGTGCCGTTCTACAGCTTCAAGGACTTGAGCCTCAAGCGCTCGGTGCCCTTCATCGTGATCGTGCTGATCGCGCTGGCCATCGGCATCATCAACCTGTACCCGGCGCGCATCTTCTTCGCGATCTTCTGCCTGTACGGGGTGTCGGGCTACCTCGTCTACGTCTACAAGCGGGCCAAGGGCACGCCCGTCAGCGCCATCGCGTTGTCGACGGACGAGCCGGACGAAGTCGGCCTGCATCGGTGAGGGGCTGCGATCGCTTGCGTGCAGGTGGCGTTCCAGTGTCGGTGTCACCCTCGGCAGTGCGAAGAAGGCCTTCGTCAACCGCGAAGATTTCATCACCACAGGCCGCTGTCAGCGTGCTATATTCATTTTCATGACGTCCCGCATTGTGCCCATTACGCTATCCCTAGCCGGAGAACCGCGGGTGCTTTGATCGTTCACGTCTGAACTGAATTCCCGGATCAACGGCCCGCTCTGCGCAACGCAGCGGGCCGTTTCCAATTGCGGCGTTGCCACCCAAGAAATCCCTGGAGAACTAGCGATGTCCATGCTCAAGAACCCCATCACCAAGTACCGACCGGTCGCTCCGGTGCGCCTGACCGACCGTACCTGGCCCGACGCCGTGTTGACCAAGGCCCCCGTGTGGTGCAGTTCCGACCTGCGCGACGGCAACCAGGCGCTGATCGAGCCGATGGACGCCGAGCGCAAGCTGCGCATGTTCGAGACGCTGGTGCGCGTGGGCTTCAAGGAGATCGAGGTCGGCTTCCCGTCGGCCTCGCAGACCGAGTTCGACTTCGTGCGCAAGCTCATCGAGGACAACCTGATCCCCGACGACGTCACGATCCAGGTGCTGACGCCGGCCCGTGCGGCGCTGATCGAGCGCAGCTTCGAGGCGGTGCGCGGCGCCAGGCGCGTGATCATGCACTTGTACAACGCGACGGCGCCGATGATGCGCAAAGTCGTGCTGGGCGTGGACGTGGAAGGCGTGATCGCGCTCGCCGCCACTCACGCCCGCATCATCAAGGAACTGGCCGAGAAGCAGCCCGCCACCGACTGGCGCTTCGAATACTCGCCGGAGATGTACTCCGACACCGAGCTCGAGGTCTCGCGCCGCGTGATCGACGCTGTCACCGACGTGTGGCAGCCGACGCCCGAGCGCACCTGCATCATCAACCTGCCGACGACGGTCGAGCACTCCACGCCCAACATCTACGCCGACATGATCGAGTGGACGTGCCGCCACATCAAGCGCCGCGATTCGGTGGTGATCTCGGCGCACCCGCACAACGACCGTGGCACCGGCACGGCCACGGCCGAGCTCGCGCTGATGGCCGGGGCTGACCGTGTCGAGGGCTGCCTGTTCGGCAACGGCGAGCGCACCGGCAACGTCGACATCGTCAACATCGCGCTCAATCTGTACACGCAGGGGGTCGACCCGCAACTCGACTTCTCGGACATCGACGAGATCCGCCGCGTCGTCGAGTACTGCAACCAGTTGCCGGTGCATCCGCGCCACCCGTACGTGGGCGACCTCGTCTTCACGTCGTTCTCCGGCTCGCACCAGGACGCCATCAAGAAGGCTTTCGCCGCGCGTCGCGAAGGCGACGTCTGGGACATGCCGTACCTGCCGATCGATCCGAAGGATCTCGGCCGCAGCTACGAGGCGATCATTCGCGTCAACAGCCAGTCGGGCAAGGGCGGCATCGCCTACCTGCTCGAGTCGGAGTACGGGCTGGAACTGCCGCGCCGCCTGCAGATCGAGTTCAGCCAGGTCGTGCAGGCCGTGATGGACGCGCAAGGCCGCGAAGTGACGGCCTCGGATATCTGGAAGATCTTCGAGTCTGAATACCGCATTGCCGAAGGCGTCGTCACCCTGTCCGATTTGAGCCAGACCGACATCGGCGAGGGCCGCGTGCGCGTGGCGGCCGAGGCGGTCGTGATGGGTCGCAAGATGGCATTCGAAGGCGCCGGCAACGGCCCGGTCGACGCCTTCGTCGATGGCCTGTCGCGGGCGGCCGGCGTGCCGGTCAAGGTGCTGAACTACCACGAGCATTCGATCGGCGGCGGCGCGCAGGCGCGGGCGGCGGCCTACCTGGAGGTGCGTGTTGGCGATGCGGCACCGGTGTTCGGTGTCGGCATCGACGCCAACATCGTGCGGGCCACGCTGCTGGCCGTGCTGTCGGCCACGTCGCGCGGCACGAGCCCGGTGTCGGTCGAGCAGGTCGTGGCACAAGCCGTCGCCTGAGACGTGTAAAGACAGGACGGCGCCGGTCGCCGTCCTGTCATCACCCGGTCACTTCTGGACACCTTGTCGCGTTGGGAAACGTCGACCCGTACCCCGGCGTCCTTAAGTGACTCGCTGATGCGTAAAGCCGTGGCAAATGCCCGCTTTTCGGCCCTTGGCGAGGCCGTCGAATGCGGAAAATCCACTCTTCCGACCTGAAGATGCGCCTTTCCACGACGGGCGTATTGGTCCAGCGTGGATCCGAAACCCTGAAATTGCGTCGGTGAGTCAGCCGAATATGAGTTTGTTGCGTTAGACAGCATTGCTGCGCCGTCCGACCTGCTCCGAACTTGTTACAAGCTGTCCCGCTCGTTCGACGTCCGGTTGAGGAAGTCCACGCAAGCTTTTGATCTTGCGTGGATTTTTCCTTTGCTTTAGACTGAAACAAATGGTGAATCAACTGGCTTCCGGCTCTTGCGTGTCGCGAAATTTCAAGCAACTGTCGCGTTGGGTGCTGTCCTGCGCCGTCGGCGGTGCCCTTGTCTGCGCCTCGTTCGCGAGCAGCGCCGTCACCACGTCGACCAGCCAAGCCAAGCACCACCGCAAGACCGCAGCCTCCGCCCACGTCGCCCCGCGCGCGAAGCGGGTGGCCATGGTTCGCCACACGACCACCGTCACGCGGACGACCGTGCGCGTTGCCGACATCCGGTCGCAATCGGCCGGCTACGCCGCCGGCCTGCACACGACCGAAGATCCGCTGCTCCTGCGCTCCGGCGCCGCGCTCGTGCTGGACCAGGACACCCACGAAGTCCTCTACAGCAAGAACTCGGAAGCCGTGCTGCCGATCGCCTCGCTCAGCAAGCTGATGACCGCGCTGGTGATCAGCGAAGCCAACCAGCCGCTCGACGAAGTCCTGGCCATCACCAGCGACGACATCGACACCGAGAAGGGCACGCATTCGCGCCTGACGCCCGGCACGCAACTGCCGCGTGGCGTGATGCTGCACCTGGCCTTGATGTCGTCTGAAAACCGCGCCGCCAATGCGCTGGGCCGCAATTTCCCCGGTGGCCTGGCCGCCTTCATCCCCGCGATGAACGCCAAGGCCAAGGAACTCGGCATGCTCGACACGCATTACGTCGAGCCCACCGGCCTGTCGAGCCAGAACAAGTCCAGCGCGCGCGACCTCGCGGTGCTGGTCAACGCGGCGCATCAGGTGCCGCTGCTGCGTGAATATTCGACCACGCCGTCGCTGGACGTCGAACTGGGGCGTCGCCAGGTGCAGTTCCACACCACCGACCGCCTCGTCGCCAACCCGACGTGGGACATCGGCCTGCAAAAGACCGGCTTCATCAACGAAGCGGGCCAGTGCCTGGTGATGCAGGCCCAGATGGCCGGCCGCAAGCTGATCATGGTGCTGCTCGATTCCGCCGGCAAGTACTCGCGCATCGCCGACGCCGAACGCATCCGCAAGTGGGTCACGACCAACCACACGGCGCCGGCGCCGGCGGCCATCCGCACGACGGTCACGGCAGCGGGCTGATCAAGCAACGAATCGCAGGGATAACAAAGCGATGGGAAAAGGGCCGGTGGCGCAAGTCACCGGCCCTTTCAATTTGGGCCGACAGGCTGCTTCGGGCGGGCTCCTGAACGTTGCAGGGCGACGTGATCGAGAAGCGCGCGAAGCGCGCGAAGCGCGCAAAGCGGGGTCAGCGGCGCTGTCGGAATTCAGGCCGCCGTGCCATGGCCCAGCGCCGCCGAGATCCGAGCCGCGGTCTCCTTGACGCGATCCAGCCACGATTCCTCCAGTCGGTCGGCGGGCGCCGAGACCGACAGCCCCGCCACGAGGCGGCCCTGGTCGTCGTAGATTCCGGCGGCCATGCAGCGCACGCCCAGTTCGAGCTCCTCGTCGTCGCGCGAGATCGAGGTCCTGCGGATCTTGTCGAGCTCGCGTTCGAGCTGCGCGAGGTCGGTGAGGCTGTTGCGCGTGTGCCCGGTCAGGCCCGTGCGTGTCGCGTACGCGCGCACGCGCTGGGGCTCGTCGTTGGCGAGGAACAGCTTGCCCACCGAGGTGAGGTGCAGCGGCGCGCGGCCGCCGACGGCGCGCACGACCTGCATGCCCGAACGTTCGCTGTAGGTGCGTTCGATGTAGACGATCTCGTCGCCCTGGCGCACCGACAGGTTGACTGGCTGGTGCGTCAGCTTGTGCAGTTCGCGCATCGGGCCGATGGCGGCTTCGCGCACATCCAGGCGCGCCTTGACCAGGTTGCCAAGTTCCAGCAGGCGCATGCCCAGCCGGTAGCTGCCGGCTTCGGGGCGTTCGACGAAGCGGCCCTCGGCCAGGTCGTTGAGGATGCGGTGCGCCGTGGACGGGTGCAGCCCGGTGCGGGCGCTGAGCTCCTTCAGCGGCACCGGGTCGGTGTGCGCGGCCAGCACGTCGAGCAGCGCGTAGGCGCGTGCGAGTACCTGGATGGTGGGTCCGGAGCCGTCTGACTTGGACATGGGGTCGGCCTGGGGCGGTGGGGACTCCATTCTCGCATGGTGAAACCCGTGTTCACGTTGCGATTTCCCGACTGACGCGCCTAACTCACCAAGGCGAGGGCGGCTGCTTCGCCCGCCAGCACGGCGGCCTCCAGCGTGGCCGGGTAGGGCCCGGCGACGTAGTCGGCGGCGGCGCGCAGGCCCGGAAGAATGTCCATGGCCGGGCGGACGACGCCTGCCGTGCAGCGGAACGTGGCCCGCTTGTCGGCGCGCACGCTGACGATGTCGACCGGCTCGTCGGCCCCGATGCCGAAGCTGTCTCGGTATTGCGCCACGATGGCTTGCGCAACGACGTCACTGCCGCGTTCGAGCCAGGGCCCGGCCGCGCTGACGACCAGCGTCGCTCGATCGACGTCCGCCGGCTGCTCGCCCAGCTTGAACGCGAATTGCGCTGGGCGCGTGCCCAGGTCGCTGTCGAGCGCCAGCATGGGCGCAGGCCAGGGGCGCTTTGGTGCCGTGAGCGTGACGCTGACGATGGGCTCATGGTCCAGCGCCGCGGCCCCGGCCGACCAAGCGGGCGCCAGCGTTTGCGTCAGGCGCGCGGCCTCGGTGGCAGGTGTCGCGAGGATCACCTGAGCGAATGGCGCGTCCGCATTGCGCAAGTCATCGCCGTCAACGCGCGCCTCCACGCGCCAGCCGGTGCCGACCTGCTCGATGGCCGCGACGCGACGACGCAAATGAACCGTCGCGCCGCGCGCGCGCAGCCATTCGAGCGCCGGCAAGGGCAGCAATTGGGCAAGCGGACGCCGCGGCAGCAGCAGGTCGGACGCCTCGCGCGCGCCGAACAGGCTGTCGCGCATCACCGCGAGGAAGACCTCGGCGCTCGCTTCGGCCGATGGCGTGTTGAGCGCGGCGACGCACAGCGGCTCGATCAGGCGGCGGTGGACGCGGGCGGTCGGCGCGTCGCGCAGCAGCGCATCCACGGTCAGCGTCGGATCGCAGCGGAACGATCGCAGCATCCAGTTCAGCGACATCGCGACAGCCGACGCCTTGTCGACGACGCCGAAGCCGCGCGCACCGATCAGCGCCCGCGCCGCGGCCACCAGGCGCGGGCCGGACGGCGACAGTGCGAAGCCCGACCCGTCCGCG
Organism: Burkholderiaceae bacterium; assembly: GCA_039920745.1. GTDB lineage: Bacteria > Pseudomonadota > Gammaproteobacteria > Burkholderiales > Burkholderiaceae_C > Scleromatobacter. The sequence continues at coordinate 39,191 of JBDSDD010000026.1, forward strand.
TACGTCACGCGCAGCGGCACGCGCTCGAGCGCACGATCGACGTCGACGCCAACGTCGCGCATCAGTGCCAGCGTGCGCGCGTAGCCGCCCAGCAGGATGTGTTGGCCGTTGTCGGTGGCGGAGTCGCCGTCGTTGTCTGAGCGGGCTCGGCCGCCCGGCATGCCGGCGGTCTCGAACAGCGTGACCGCGTGCCCCGCCTGCGTGGCGCGCACCGCGGCGGCCAGGCCGGCCCAGCCGGCGCCAACCACTGCGACCCTCACGAGCTACCGGCTACTCGCAGCGCCGCCGCAGCCCACGGGAAGCGAGGGTCGCCAGCCGCGCCGATCCGGGCTCCCCCTTGAGGGGCAGCGAACAGCGGGAGCGTGGGGGCCGTCACTTTCTCCATTGAGTCTGGCACGCGATCCAGAGCTTGCGGATCGGCGTCAGCGAGATCCGCTGGTGCAGCACCTGGAAGCCGCCGGCCTCGACCTCGCGCAGCAGGCGCCGGTAGATGTTGCCGACCATCAGCGCGGGCTTCTGCGTGTTGCGGTCTTGCGGCGGCAGCAGCGCCAGCGCCTCGTCGTAGAGGAGGTGCGCGCGATCGGCCTGGAACTGCATCAGCGCGGTGAAGCGCTCGCTGTAGCCCCACGGCGAGTCGCGCTTGAGGATCTCGTTGGCCTTCACGTCGAACTGCTGCAGTTCGGAGATCGGCAGGTAGATGCGGCCGCGCCGCGCGTCGTCGCCGACGTCGCGGATGATGTTGGTGAGCTGCATCGCCAGACCCAGCCGGTGCGCGAAGGTCACCGTCTGCGCCTGCGAACGGCCCATGATGTTGCTGGCGACCTCGCCGACGATGCCCGCCACCAGGTGGCAGTACTTCTGCAGGCCCGGGAAGTCGAGGAAGCGCGTCTGCTCCAGGTCGGTCTGGCAGCCCTCGATCACGGCGTGCAGGTGGTCGACGCGCACGCCGTAGTTGCCCACGTGCGGCATCAGGGCCTTCATCACCGGGTGCGTCGGGTTGCCGACAAAGGACGCGTCGACCTCGCGCCGCCACCAGTCGAGCTTGGTGGCCGCGACACCGGGATCCTGCATTTCGTCGGCGACGTCGTCCACCTCGCGGCAGAACGCGTAGAACGCCGTCATCGCCTGGCGGCGCGCGGGCGGCAGGAACATGAAGGCGTAGTAGAACGACGAGCCGCTCTTCTGCGCCTTGTCCTGGACGTATTGTTCTGGCGTCATGCGGTGCGCGTCTGCTTGGAAAGGGAAGGGCGCATCGTCAGTGCGCGAGCGGCGATCAGCAGGTGATCGACGGCGTGGAGATGGGGTCGGCGGGCGAAGCTCGCGAAGTTCATGGCAGCGATTTTCGCAAGAATTCGCAGCCCGCCCTGCACGACGAAGCGAAGTTCCCAGCCGACCCGGCCGGGAACGGCCGGTGCGATGGGCGCGCCGGCCAGCATCAGCGACTGCGCCCAGGCGCAAAGCTCGCGCACGAGCGCGCGCGATGCGTCCGCTTGCGGGGTCCGCACGCAGGCCCCGGCCGTCGTGCCCAGCGCGTCGGCGTCGCTGCGCGGGATGTAGTCGCGCCCGCGCGGCAGGTCGACGCTGAGGTCCTGCCAGAAATTGATCAACTGCAGCGCCGAGCACACGGCGTCGCTCTGCTGCAACAGCACGGGGTCGTCGAGCCCGTGCAGGTGCAGCAGCAGCCGGCCGATCGGGTTCGCCGAGCGGCTGCAGTAGTCGAGCAGTGCGGCACGATCAGCGTAGCCGGCGTGGCGGGTGTCTTCCTCGAAGGCGTCCAGCAGCGCGGCGAGCAGCGGCACCGGCAGGCGATGCGCAGCGATCACTGCGGCGAGCGGGTCGAACACGCCGGCCCAGCGGCCCGAACCGGGCTGGCCGGCGGCGGCTTTCACGAGATCGTCGCGATAGTCACGCAGCATGGCCTGGCGCGCCTCGGCCGAGGCGTCACCTTCGTCGGCGATGTCATCGGCGGTGCGTGCGAACCAGTAGATGGCGCGCACGGCGGGTCGCAACTCGGGCGGGCACAGCCACGAGGCGACGGGGAAGTTTTCGTAATGTTGAACGCTCACAGGCGGGGAATTGTGCCCGGCCCGGGCGACGGCGCCGCAACGATACGGCGGCGAATGGGCCAAATACCGGGTTGACCCTGCTATCAACCCAGAAAGTGCATTGACGAGTCGGGCCAGTGTTCGTATATTAATGACTGACCGGTCAGTAACTACCAAGAACACGCCATGAGCACCCCTCGTTCGCCCTTGTCCCTCCCGAATCGCCCGCCCACAGCCCGTGCCCAACGCGCGCTGATGGTGCTGCCGCTCTCTCTGTCGCTGGCCGCCGCGCTGACCCTGGTGGCGTGCGGCAAGGAGCCGGCGGCTTCCGAGCCGGTGCGTGCCGTGCGCACGTTGACCGTTGGCCAACTGTCCGGCGGCGTCACCCGCGACTATGCCGCCGAGGTGCACGCCCGCGTCGAGTCCAAGCTGGCGTTCCGCGTCGGCGGCAAGATCACCCAGCGCCCGGTCAACCTGGGCGACCGCGTCAAGAGCGGCCAGGCGCTGGCCCAGGTCGATCCGGCCGACCTGCGCTTCGGTCAGGACGCGGCCCGCGCCGGCCTCACGGCGGCGCAGGTCAACTACGAGCAGACCGCCATCGACTACAAGCGCTACCAGGAACTGCGCACGCAAGGCTTCATCAGCGCCGCCGATCTCGAGCGGCGCAACAGCGGGCTGCAGGCCGCGAAAGCGCAGTTCGATCAGGCCAAGGCGCAGTCGGGCATGCAGACGAACCAGGCCGCGTACGCCGCGCTGACGGCCGACGCCCCGGGCGTCATCACCGCCATCTACGCCGACGTTGGCGCAGTGGTGGGCACCGGCACGCCGGTGGTCAGCCTCGCCCACGACGGCCCGCGCGACGTGGTGTTTGCCGTCCCCGAAGATCAATTGCCCGTCTTCCGCAAGTTGCAAGGCAAGGCCGGCGGCGTCGGCGTGACGCTGTGGGGAGGCACCACGACCATCGCCGCGACGATCCGCGAGGTGGCGGCCGCGGCCGACCCGGCCTCGCGCACGTTCCAGGTCAAGGCCGACCTGCCCGCCGGCGCCGCCGAACTGGGCCAGACGGCCACGGTGCACGTCGAACTCGCGCCCGCCGACGGCAAGCTGCGCCTGCCGCTGGCGGCAGTCGCCGGCGCCGGCGCGCAGAGCTACGTGTGGATCCTGGACAAGGCGACGATGAAGGTGCGCGAGCAGCCCGTCGTCGTGCTGCGTCCCGAAGGCGACACCTTGGTGCTCGACAGTGGCCTGAAGACGGGCGACACGGTGGTGACCGCCGGCGCGCACGTGCTGACGCCTGGCCAGCAAGTGACCCTGTACGTCGAACCTTCGAAGCGTTGAGGCGCCCGTGAGCATCGAACACACGACACCGACCTCCGCTGCAGCCGAGATCGAAGGCGGACGCTTCAACATTTCGCGCTGGGCGCTCCAGCATCCGGCTCTCACGCGCTACCTGATGATCGTGCTGATGCTGCTGGGCCTGGCGGCCTACTTCCAGCTCGGCCAGGACGAAGATCCGCCGTTCACTTTCCGAGCGATGGTCGTGCAGGCCTACTGGCCGGGCGCGAGCGCCAAGGACATGGCTGAGCAGGTCACCGACAAGATCGAGCGCACGCTGCAGGAGGTGCCGTACTCCGACAAGATCCGCAGCTATACCAAGCCGGGCGAGTCGCTGACCATCCTGCAGTTGGCAGACTGGTCGCCAGGTCACGAGGTTCCCAACACCTGGTATCAAGCCCGCAAGAAGATCGGCGACATGCGCGCGACGCTGCCGCAGGGCGTGATCGGGCCGTTCTTCAACGACGAGTTCGGCGACGTCTACGGCTCGATCTACGCGCTGTCGGCTGACGGCTTCAGCGACGAGGAACTGCGCGTGCGCGCCGAGGAGATCCGCTCGCAGCTGCTGCGCGTGCACGACGTTTCCAAGGTTGCTCTGTTCGGTGTGCAGTCGCAGAAGATCTGGGTCGAGCTGTCGCAGAAGCGCGCCGCCGAGCTGGGCGTCGACGTCAACGGCGTCATCAGCCAGCTCAACGCGCAGAACGCGGTGCAGGGCTCGGGCGTGGTCGACGCCGGCACGCAGAACGTGCAGGTGCGCGTGGCCGGCGCGTTCCAGTCGGTCGACGCGATCCGCGCGCTGCCGATCCGCGTCGTCAACCCGGCCACTGGCCAGGCGACGAGCATCAAGCTGGGCGACATCGCCGACGTGCGCCGCGGCTATTCCGATCCGCCGGACGTCAAGGTGCGCGCCAACGGCAAGCAGGTGGTGGCCATCGGCATCTCGATGGCCAAGGGCGGCGACATCATCTCGCTGGGCAAGGGCCTGCAGGCGCAGGTGGCCGAGGTACGCAAGCAACTGCCGGTGGGCATGGAGCTGTCGCAGGTGCAGGACCAGCCGGAGGCCGTTGCGCGCTCGGTGGGCGAATTCGTGCGCGTGCTGATCGAGGCCATCGTCATCGTGCTGCTGGTCAGCTTCGTGAGCCTGGGGTTGCACTTCAACCCGATCCGCATCGACATCTGGCCGGGCCTGGTCGTCGCGATCACCATCCCGCTGGTGTTGGCGATCACGTTCGTCGCGATGTACTACTGGGGCGTCGGGCTGCACAAGATCTCGCTGGGCTCGCTGATCATCGCGCTGGGCCTGATGGTCGACGACGCGATCATCGCGGTCGAGATGATGGTCAGAAAGCTCGAGGAGGGCTACTCCAAGGAGCGCGCCGCCACCTTCGCGTACGAGGTGACGTCGATGCCGATGCTCACCGGAACGCTGATCACGGCCGCCGGCTTCCTGCCGATCGGGTTGGCCAAGTCGATGACCGGCGAGTACACGTTCGCGATCTTCGCGGTGACGTCGGCCGCGCTGCTGATCTCGTGGCTCGTCTCCGTGTACTTCGTGCCGTATCTGGGCGCGCGCCTGCTGCATACGCGGGTCAAGGCGCATGAGCCCGACGGCAGCATCTCCACGCAGCCGCACGAGACTTTCGACTCGCCGTTCTACAACCGCTTTCGCCGCGTGATCGCGTGGTGCCTGAACCACCGCTGGATCACCATCGGGGCGACGATAGTCACCTTCGTGCTGGGCCTCGCCGGCATGGGCCTCGTCCAGCAGCAGTTCTTCCCGGACTCGAGTCGGCCGGAGATCATGGTCGACCTGTGGCTGCCCGAAGGCGCCACCATCAAGCAGAGCGAAGAGGCGGCCAAGCGCTTCGAAGCACGCATGATGAAGGAGCCCGGCGTGAAGTCCGTGTCCACGTGGGTGGGCAGCGGCGTGCCGCGCTTCTACCTGCCGCTGGACCAGGTGTTTCCGCAGACCAACGTCAGCGAGGCCATCGTCGAGCCGGTCGACCTCAAGGTGCGCGAGAGCTTGCGCAAGAAGCTGCCCGCGCTGATGGCGTCCGAGTTCCCCGAACTGCGCACGCGCGTCAAGCTGCTGCCTAACGGGCCGCCGGTGCCGTATCCAGTGCAGTTCCGCGTCATGGGGCCCGATGCCGACCAAGTGCGCAAGTGGGGCGACGAGGCCAAGGCCGTGCTGCGCGAGAACGCGCACATGCGCGGCGTCAACGACAACTGGAACGAGAACGTGCTCGCCCTGCGGCTGGCCGTCGACCAGGACAAGGCGCGAGCGCTGGGCGTGACGACGCAGGCGATCGCGCAGGCGACTCAGACGCAGTTTTCCGGCTCCACGATCGGCCAGTACCGCGAAGGCGACCAGTTGATCGACATCGTGCTGCGCCAGCCGCTGGCCGAGCGCAATGCCGTGACCAACCTGGCGAGCGGCTATGTGGCGACGAGCAATGGCACGGTGATCCCGCTGACGCAGATCGCCAGGCTTTCGCTGGGCTGGGAGCCCGGCGTGCTGTGGCGCGAAGGCCGCAGCTACGCCGTGACGGTGCAGGGCGACGTCGTCGAGGGCCTGCAGGGGCCGACGGTCACCGACGAGCTGTGGGGCAAGGGCAAGACCGAGGGGCCTTTGCGCGCATTGATGAAGAAGATGCCGCCGGGCTACCAGATCCAGGTCGCCGGCGCCGTCGAGGAGGCATCGAAGGGGCAGGGCGCGATCATCGTCGGGCTGCCGGTGGCGCTGTTCATCATCCTGACGCTGCTGATGCTGCAACTGCAGAGCTTTTCGCGCGCCGCGCTGGTGTTCATCACCGGGCCGCTGGGCATCGCCGGCGCTGCCGCGGCGTTGCTGATCCTGAACCGGCCGTTCGGCTTTGTCGCGCTGCTGGGCGTGATCGCGCTGTTCGGCATGATCATCCGCAACTCGGTGATCCTGGTCGACCAGATCGAGCAGGACCGGCGCCATGGCGTGCCGGCATGGGACGCGGTCATCGAATCGGTGGTGCGCCGGTTCAGGCCCATCGTGCTGACCGCCGCCGCCGCCGTGATGGCCATGATCCCGCTGTCGGAAAGTGCGTTCTGGGGCCCGATGGCCGTGGCCATCATGGGCGGCCTGCTGATAGGCACGGCGCTCACATTGCTGGCATTGCCGGCCATGTACGCGGCGGCATTCAGGGTTCACCCACCCCAGAAGTAAAGGCTGGGGCTTTTCCTGCGGCTACAATCGCTGGTTCACCGGAAAGCGGGGGGTGCGTTTCAGTTCCTGTCCCCAGCTCTGGATCACGAAGCGCGGGTGGCGAAATTGGTAGACGCACCAGGTTTAGGTCCTGACGCCTTCACCGGCGTGCGGGTTCGAGTCCCGCCCCGCGCACCAGAATTTGCGAACCAAGAGTCCCATCATGGCAGTTAACGTAGAAACCCTCGACAAGCTCGAACGCCGTATCTCGCTGAGCCTCCCGGCCGACGAGATCAACAAGGAAGTCGAGACCCGCCTCAAGAAGCTGTCCCGCACGGTCAAGGCCGACGGGTTCCGCCCTGGCAAGGTACCGATGTCGGTCGTGGCACAGCGCTATGGCTACTCGGTGCAGTACGAAGTCATGAACGACAAGCTCGGCGCCGCGTTCGCTGCGGCCGCCAACGAAGCGAAGCTTCGCGTGGCCGGCACGCCGCGCATCGCCGAGAAGGCCGAATCGGCCGCCGGTTCGATGGACTTCGACGCCACGTTCGAGGTCTACCCGGAAGTCGTCCTCGGCGACCTGGCGGCTGCCGAAATCGAACGTGTCACGACCACGGTCGATGACGCCGCGATCGACAAGACCGTCGACATCCTGCGCAAGCAGCGCCGCACGTTCGCCCAGCGCCCGTCCGCCGAAGGCGCGGCCGTCGGTGACCGCGTGACGATCGACTTCGAAGGCAAGATCGACGGTGAGCCGTTCAACGGCGGCGCGGCCGAAGCCTTCCAGTTCATGGTCGGCGAAGGCCAGATGCTGGAGCAGTTCGACCAGGCCGTTCGCGGCATGAAGGTCGGCGAATCCAAGACCTTCCCGCTGCAGTTCCCCGCCGACTACCACGGCGCCGACGTAGCGGGCCGCGAAGCCGACTTCATGGTCACCATGAAGAAGATCGAAGCGCAGCACCTGCCGGAAGTCGACGACGCGTTCGCGAAGTCGCTGGGCATCGCCGAAGGCACGGTCGACGGCCTGCGCGCCGATGTGCGCAAGAACCTAGAGCGCGAAGTCAAGCACCGCGTGCTGGCCAAGAACAAGGCCGCCGCGATGGAAGCGCTGGCCTCCACCGCCACGCTGGACCTGCCCAAGTCGCTGGTGCAGAGCGAGACCGAGCGCCTGGTCGCCGGGGCGCGCGAAGACTTGAAGCAGCGCGGCGTCAAGGATGCCGACAAGGCGCCGATCCCCGCCGAGATCTTTGTGCCGCAGGCCGAGCGCCGCGTGCGCCTGGGCCTGGTCGTCGCCGAACTGGTGCGCAGCAACAACCTGCAAGCCAAGCCGGAGCAGCTCCAGGCACACATCGAAGAGATGTCGCAGAGCTACGAGAAGCCGGTCGAAGTGCAGCGCTGGTACCTGTCGGACCGGTCGCGCATGGCCGAAGTCGAAGCCATCGTGGTCGAGAACAACGTGACCGAATTCGTGCTGGCCAAGGCCAAGGTCACGGACAAGGAACTGCCGTTCGACTCGCTGATGACGGCCTGATCCGTCGCGGGACGCCCGCGCCGCGTGCGCGCGGCGGTGCCCTCCCGGCGAACGACCAACGCCCGGCACTGCCGGGCGTTGTCTTTTGGGGCAGGCGACTTGCAATGGGTGGATCGACCGCCATCTCCGACGGTGGGGTCGCGCGTGACGCGACATAATGGTCCTTCAGACCCTATTCAGCTACGGAAAAGAACTCCTCCATGAGCGCACTAGAAACGCAAGCCTTGGGCATGGTGCCCATGGTCATCGAGACCTCCGGCCGCGGCGAACGCGCCTACGATATCTACTCGCGCCTGCTGCGTGAGCGGATCATTTTCCTGGTCGGGCCGGTCAACGATCATTCCGCCAACCTGGTGGTCGCCCAGCTGCTGTTCCTGGAGAGCGAGAACCCGGACAAGGACATCTCGCTGTACATCAACTCGCCGGGAGGCAGCGTCAGCGCCGGCATGTCGATCTTCGACACGATGAACTTCATCAAGCCCAACGTTTCGACCTTGTGCATCGGGCTGGCGGCCAGCATGGGCGCTTTCCTGCTGGCAGCGGGCGAGAAGGGCAAGCGCTTCTCGCTGCCGAACTCCAAGATCATGATCCACCAGCCGCTGGGCGGCATGCAGGGCCAGGCGACGGACATCGAGATCCACGCCCGCGAGATCCTGAAGACGCGCGAGCAGATGAACAGGATCACGGCCGAGCGCACGGGCCAGCCGCTCGAAAAGGTCGAAAAGGACACTGAACGGGACTATTTCATGTCCGCCGAAGAAGCGAAGACCTATGGCATCGTCGACCTGGTCGTGTCCAACCGCGGCTGAAGGCACTGGCCGGGCTGCGCGCCAGCTTGGTCTATCATTGTTTCTCATTTCTCTTTTAGCAGGCTTCAAGCACGTCCATGGCAGATAAGAAGGGCACCTCCGCCGAAAAGGTCTTGTACTGCTCGTTCTGCGGCAAGAGCCAGCACGAGGTCAAGAAGCTCATCGCCGGCCCGTCGGTGTTCATCTGCGACGAATGCATCGAGCTGTGCAACGACATCATTCGCGATGAAGTGCCGGCCGAAGGCTCGGCATCCGCGAAGACCAAGTCCGACCTGCCGATGCCGTCGGAGATCAAGGCGAGCCTCGACAACTACGTGATCGGCCAGGACCCGGCCAAGCGCATCCTGGCGGTGGCGGTGTACAACCACTACAAACGTCTGAAGCACATGTCCACGTCGAAAGACGAGGTCGAGCTGAGCAAGAGCAACATCCTGCTGATCGGCCCGACGGGCTCCGGCAAGACGCTGCTCGCGCAGACGCTCGCGCGCCTGCTCAACGTGCCGTTCGTGATCGCCGACGCCACCACGCTGACCGAAGCCGGTTACGTGGGTGAGGACGTCGAGAACATCATCCAGAAGCTGCTGCAGAACTGCAACTACGATGTCGAGCGCGCGCAGCGCGGCATCGTCTACATCGACGAGATCGACAAGATCTCGCGCAAGGCCGACAACCCGTCGATCACGCGCGACGTGTCCGGCGAAGGCGTGCAGCAGGCGCTGCTCAAGCTGGTCGAAGGCACGATGGCCTCGGTGCCGCCGCAGGGCGGGCGCAAGCATCCGAACCAGGACTTCCTGCAGATCGACACGACCAACATCCTGTTCATCTGCGGCGGTGCGTTCGACGGCCTGGAAAAGGTCATCCGCAGCCGCACCGAGCGCTCCGGCATCGGTTTCGGCGCCACGATCCACAGCAAGGACGAACGCCGCGTCACCGACCTGTTCCGCGAAGCCGAACCCGAGGACCTGGTCAAGTTCGGCCTGATCCCCGAACTGGTCGGCCGCCTGCCGGTGATCGCGACGCTGGGCGAGCTGACCGAGGACGCGCTGGTGCAGATTCTCACCGAGCCCAAGAACGCGCTGGTCAAGCAGTACCAGAAGCTGTTCATGATGGACGGCGTCGAGCTCGAGATCCGCCCCACGGCCCTTGCCGCGATCGCCCGCAAGGCGCTCAAGCGCAAGACCGGCGCGCGCGGGCTGCGTTCGATCATGGAGCAGGCGCTCATCGACACGATGTTCGAGCTGCCTCTGCTCGACGGCGTCGCGCAGGTCGTCATCGACGAGCACATCATCGAAGAAAACGCGAAACCGCTGCTGGTCTATCGAGAACAGGCCAAAGCCAGCGCTTGATCTCGCTGCAAGTCCTGCGGCAATGCCGCAGCATCGGGTTGTCATCTTGTAATTGAACGCTCGGGCCGCATGTGGGCTCGAGAAAGAGAGGTCTCCCCCCTATGTCCGGACATCCCATCCTGCCCTCCGAGCCGATCACGCTCCCGCTGCTGCCGCTGCGCGACGTCGTCGTGTTCCCGCACATGGTCATCCCGCTGTTCGTCGGCCGCCCCAAGTCCATCAAGGCCCTGGAAGCGGCGATGGAAGCGGGTCGCCAGATCATGCTCGTGGCCCAGAAGGCCGCCGGCAAGGACGAGCCCCGTGCAGACGACATGTTCGAGATCGGTTGCGTCTCGAGCATCCTGCAGATGCTCAAGCTGCCCGACGGCACCGTGAAGGTGCTGGTCGAAGGCATCCAGCGCGCGTCGACCAAGGAGATCAGCGACAACGGCGAACACTTCGTCGCCGAGTCCGTGCCCGTTGCGCCGCAGACCGAAACGTCGCCTGAAGTCGAGGCCCTGCGCCGCGCTGTCACGCAGCAGTTCGACCAGTACGTCAAGCTCAACAAGAAGATCCCGCCGGAGATCCTGACCTCCATCGCCGGTATCGACGATCCGGGTCGCCTGGCCGACACGATCGCGGCGCACCTGCCGCTCAAGCTCGAAGCCAAGCAGTCCGTGCTCGACCTGTTCGACATCGCCCAGCGCCTGGAAAAGCTGCTGGAGCTGCTTGAGCACGAAGTCGACATCCTGCAAGTGGAAAAGCGCATCCGTGGGCGCGTCAAGCGCCAGATGGAGAAAAGCCAGCGCGAGTACTACCTCAATGAGCAGGTCAAGGCGATCCAGAAGGAACTCGGCGACGGCGAAGAAGGTGCCGACCTCGAGGAACTGGAAAAGAAGATCAAGGCAGCGCGCATGCCCAAGGAAGCGCGCAAGAAGGCCGACAACGAGCTGAAGAAGCTCAAGCTGATGTCACCGATGTCGGCCGAAGCGACGGTGGTGCGCAACTACCTCGACACGCTGATCGGCCTGCCGTGGGCCAAGAAGACCAAGATCAAGCACGACCTCGGCCACGCGTCAGACGTGCTCAACGAGGATCACTACGGTCTCGAGAAGGTCAAGGACCGCATCCTTGAGTATCTTGCCGTCCAACAGCGCGTGGACAAGGTCAAGGCCCCGATCCTGTGCCTGGTCGGCCCCCCTGGCGTCGGCAAGACCTCGCTCGGCCAGTCGGTCGCGCGCGCGACCGGCCGCAAGTTCGTTCGCATGGCGCTCGGCGGCGTGCGCGACGAGGCCGAGATCCGTGGCCATCGCCGCACCTACATCGGCTCGATGCCGGGCAAGGTGCTGCAGAACCTGACCAAGGTCGGCACTCGCAATCCGCTGTTCCTGCTCGACGAGATCGACAAGCTCGGCATGGACTTCCGCGGCGACCCGTCGTCGGCACTGCTCGAGGTGCTGGACCCGGAACAGAACCACACGTTCAGCGACCACTACATCGAACTCGACTTCGACTTGTCGGACGTGATGTTCGTGGCGACCTCCAACTCGATGAACATCCCGCCCGCCCTGCTGGACCGGATGGAAGTGATTCGACTGGCGGGCTACACCGAAGATGAGAAGCTCAACATCGCCCAGCGTTACCTGCTGCCCAAGCAGAAGGTCAACAACGGCGTCAAGGACGACGAGCTTGACCTGACCGAAGCGGCGATCCGCGGCATCATCCGCTACTACACGCGCGAAGCCGGCGTGCGTTCGCTCGAGCGTGAGATCTCCAAGGTCTGCCGCAAGGTCGTCAAGGGCGTGCAGCTCAAGACGCACGAAGGCAAGGCTGTCGTCACCGAAGAGAACCTGAATGACTTCCTGGGTGTTCGCAAGTACGACTTCGGTCGCGCCGAGAAGAAGAACCAGGTTGGCCAGGTGGTCGGTCTCGCGTGGACGGAAGTCGGCGGCGACCTGCTGACCATCGAGTCCGCGGTGATGCCGGGCAAGGGCAACATCATCCGCACCGGTTCGTTGGGCGACGTGATGAAGGAGTCGGTCGAGGCCGCCCGCACCGTGATCCGCAGCCGCGCCGCGCGCCTGGGCATCAAGGACGAACTGTTCGAGAAGCGCGACATCCACATCCACGTGCCCGACGGCGCGACACCCAAGGACGGCCCCAGCGCGGGCGCGGCGATGGCCACGGCCTTCGTCTCCGCGCTGACGGGCATTCCGGTGCGTGCCAACGTGGCGATGACGGGTGAGATCACGCTTCGCGGCGAGGTCACGGCCATCGGTGGCCTGAAGGAAAAGCTCCTGGCAGCGCATCGCGGTGGCATCACCACCGTGATGATCCCCGAGGACAACGTCAAGGACCTGCAGGACATCCCCGAGAACGTGAAGAGCCAGATCGAGATCGTTCCGGTGCGCTGGATCGACAAGGTGCTGGAAGTCGCTCTCGAGACGATGCCGCAGCCGCTCCCCGATGACGAAGCTCCGAAGGAGGGCGTCGCGGCGCCCGTCGTCGAAGCGCCCGTCGCGAAAGCAGACCTTTCGGACTCGATGAAACATTGATTTTCGGGTTATAGTTTTCGCCCGGGTTGTCGCAAGACGCCCGGCGCTTGCAGTTCCGGGTGGCTTGCAAATCAGACTAAAAAAGTCGGGCTTGCCAAGTTGAACCAAACCGGTATAAACTGCTAGCTTCAGCAGGAAGACGAAAACTTCTAACGCAAAACGTTATCGAGGTTGGAGTCCCAAAGTTGGGCCATGCGGGAATAGCTCAGTTGGTAGAGCGCAACCTTGCCAAGGTTGAGGTCGCGAGTTCGAGTCTCGTTTCCCGCTCCAGGTTTTAGAAAAAGGGAAGCTCACGCTTCCCTTTTTTGTCAGAATTGTCGGTTCTGGCTTGCCTTTCCGGTCAGTCAGCCGCCAGCGGCGCGATAGCAAATCGGTTATGCAACGGATTGCAAATCCGTCTAGCCCAGTTCGACTCTGGGTCGCGCCTCCAGGATTCAAGAACGCCTCGCAATTGCGAGGCGTTTTGCTTTCCGAATCTGGTTCAAGCCGTTGCCGGCCAATCAACCCCGCGCTTGATGACGACGCGGCGACGTGTCACCCGCCTCGGTCGGCTCTCCTGCATCACGCTCGCACGACCAGCAACTCGTCCCAGCGCGTCGTGAAGCGCGGCGAGCGCCGCTCCTGCTTGGTGGCCCACACGGGCACCTCGGCGCCGTTGCTCGCCACGGCGGTCGTGCCCAGGCGCACCGAGTCTCGGCCGAAGCGGTTGTTGAGCGCGTCCAGCGCCGACATCAGCTTCGCGCGCGCGTCCCCCGCGGGTGCGGCCTCCGGAGAGGACGGCGCAAACAAGTCGAGCTCGCCTTGCGCGTGTCCCGCAGCCTGCAGGCCGGACAGCACGGCACCGGCCTTGGCGTAGCGGAAGCCGGAGCGGAAGTGCGAGCGTACGATGGCCGTGGCCGTGGCGACGAGCACGGCCGTGTCGCCGGTGGGGCGTGGCAGTGGCACGGTGACGTTGACGCCGTGCTGCCTGTCGGTGGCACGAAACGGGCTGGTGGTGAAGAACAGGCCGATGGCGCCCGCGACACTGCCTTGCTGGCGCAGGCGCTCGGCCGCGCGCGACGTGAACTCGCCGACGGCCTCGATGATGCCGTCGACGTCGGTGATGGCGGTGCCGAACGAGCGCGATACCAGGATCTGCTGGCGCCGCGCGGGCGCGTCGTCGACGCTCATGCAGCACGTGCCACGCAACTCCAGCAGCGTTTTCTCCATCTTGACCGAGAACTGCGCACGCAGCGCGGCTGCGTCGGCGCGCACGAGGTCGAGGACGGTGTGGATGCCGTCGGACTTCAGCGTCTCGGTGGTGCGCTTGCCGACCCCCCAGACGCAGCCGACCTCGGTGGCGGCGAACAGCGCATCGAGCTGGTGCGGGGCGAGGCGAGCGAAGTCGCAGACCTGCGCGAGGTGCGCGGGATAGGTGCCCGGCTTGCGATCCGCGGTCTTGCCGATGTGGTTGGCCAGCTTGGCCAAGGTCTTGGTGGCACCGAAGCCGACGCTGGTGGGCAGGCCCGTCTCCTGGAGGATGGCTGCGCGCATCGCGCGGCCGATGGCCTCCAGGTCGACGCGCATGCCTTCGAAGTCGAGGAACGACTCGTCGACGCTGTAGACCTCCTGGCGCGGCGCGTAGCGGGCTTCAACGGCCATCATGCGGGCGCTCATGTCGGAATACAGCTCGTGGTTGGCCGAGACCGCGATCAGGCCGGCCGTCTTCTCGAGATGGCGCACCTTGAACCAGGGGGCGGCCATCTCGATGCCCAGGTCCTTGGCTTCGTTGCTGCGCGCGATGCACGCGCCGTCGTTGGAGCTGAGGACGACCACCGGCCGGCCGACCAGCCGCGGCGCGAACACGCGCTCGCAGCTGACGTAGAAGTTGTTGCCGTCGACCAGCGCGTACATCAGGTGGCCAGCGACTTGATGACGGTGGTGACGACGCCCCAGACCTCCAGCGGCGTCTCCGGCGTGATCGTGATGGCCGCAGTGACACCATCGTCTGCCACCAGGCGCGGCGGGGCGCCCGCCGGCTTCCTCGCGGGCAGTTCCAGGCGGCGGCAGGTCAGCTCGCCGGCCACCACGGCGATGACGACCGAACCGTGGGTGGCGGTGAGCGCGCGGTCGACCAGCAGCACGTCGCCGTCGGCGATGCCCGCGCCGTGCATCGCGTCGCCCGCAGCGCGCATCACGAAGGTGGCGTCGGGATGGCGGATGAAGGCGTCGTTGAGGTCGACCCGACGCACCGTGGAATCCGTGCCGGGTGATCCGAAGGCGTTGGAGCTGCGCCGCACCGAGGCGGCGGGCGTCCCGTCGCGGCCGGCCGGGGTGCCGTCATCGAATTCGGAGTGGCTGTTCATTCATACAGTGTAGCGAACGAGGTCATGCACGCACAGCGGCTTCGAGCGCCAGCAGGTCGATTTCCCCACCTGGTTGCAAGGCGGCCTTCGCATCGGGTGCGTTCGACGCTCAGGGCCACAGGGCCATGAGCGCCTGCGCCAGGCGCGCGCCGCCGACGGTCAGCTGGTGCCTCTTGATCGGCGCCATCGAATCGTCGTAGCGGCCCGTCACCGGCGCCGTCCACTGGCCGTTCTGCTGCGGGCTGAACCTCAGGTCGCCGATCGCCACGCGGGCTTGTGCGAGCGTCGCGCTGGCCCATTCGGTCGACCAGGTGTCCATCGGGCCGTGCGTCGCGGGCTCGGCGCGCGCGAGTACGAGCCACGCCGCATCGATGTGGTTCGAGTGCAGCGCCTCCGGGATGGCGTCCCAGGTCGCGTGCAGCGTCTCGCTGCGGTGGTTGGTCGCCACGCGGATCGTGATCACCTTGTTGCCGCCGCGCGTGTCCAGCGCCCGGTCGAAGGGAGCGGCCAGCGGCTCGACCACCGTGCCATTCGGGTCGAGGTACACCGTGCCGACGTGCAGTGGTTGCGTGATGTCGCCCGCGTAGTGCGCCAGCAGCAGCAGCGCCTCGCGCTTGTTCTTGATGTTGAACGGCGCCGGTGCGGGCTGGCCCTGCAGCACGCGCAGCGTCGCCGTGATCGCGGCGACGATGTCGAACGCGCGCGTACCCGTGTCGCCCAATTGGTAGCGCTCGCGCTGGATCGATTCGTCGGTGTAGTGGTACTGCCTGTGGCACGACGCATCGTCGGGCGCATGCGGACAATTGGTGTCGTTGCGCTTGACGAAGTCGATCATCTCCGCCTCGCCCTGCGGCGTCTCGTAGATCGCGCACGCCGGGTCCTTGCCGGCGGCTGTGTAGGCGAAGTTCCTGCGCGGGTCGACGCCCTTGGCGCAGTCAGCCCATATCGCGGCCTGCTCCAGCGTCAGTCCGCGCAGCAGCGTGCGCACCTGCGCCTCGGCATGGGTGCCAGCGATCAGTCGGTCGGCCAGCGCGCCAATCGTCTGGTGCCCGTCTTCGCCCCAGGGCGCAGCGGCCGTGGTGAACAGGGCGGCAACGAGCGCGACGGCGCTGCGAAAGGTTTGACGTGGCATCGAGGATTCCTCTGGACGAGCGGCTGGTAGTGCGCCGGCGCAGTGGACAGCGTGACGGGCCTGGGTGTCAATGTCACGCTGGCACGCACGCAATTCCTAGGGCTTGCGATCACATGCGACCCGCGCGTCTGCGGCGACAATCGCTGCTCGAACGACGCCCGCTCAACGGGCGCGAGGCAAGAGCAGCAGGGGGGTTTCGATGATTGCAGGCAAGCGCGTTCGCGCGGCGCGGGTGGCGCTGGGCGTCGCAGGGATGCTGGCGGCCGTGGCCGCCGGGGCGGCGGACTACCGCATCGGTGCGACGCCGGCCTGGGTCCAGCCCGTTCCTTTCGACTCCGCGGCGCATCCGCAGGCCAACGCCGCCAACGTCGCGTTCGGCACGCGCTTCGACCTGGTCGACGACCAGGTGCGGCTGACGCCCACCGGGCGCGAACGCTTCCACCACGTGGTCAGCGAGGCCGTCACCGCCAAGGGCATCGACGACTTGAGCCACCGCGAGGTCGATGTCGACCCGAGCTGGGAATCGCTGACGATCTCGCAGCTGGACGTCATCCGCGACGGCAAGCGCGTGTCGCGACTGCGCGACCTGCAGGTCAAGGTGCTGCAGCGCGAGCGCGACCTCGAGTCGCGCATCTACGACGGCCGCAAGTCGCTCAACCTCGACCTGCCGGACATCCGCGTCGGCGACATCGTCGAGTTTGCCTACACGCGCAGCGGCGCCAACCCGGTCTTCCAGGGCCACCAGTCCGGCGACTTCGACATGGCATGGCGCGTGCCTGTCGCGCACCTGCATCGACGCTTGTCGTCGCCGAGCAGCCTGGGCCTGAATGTCGTCAATGTCGGCACGAGCACGCCGGCGGTGTCGACCGCCGCGGGCTTCGACGAGCGCGTGTGGGATCTGCAGGACGTGGCCGCGCTGCGCATGGAGTCGGCGGTGCCGGGCAGCTACAACCCGTACCCGTGGGTGCAGTGGACCGACTTCGCGTCCTGGGGCAAGGTGGCGCGCTGGGCCGAGCCGCTCTACAAGGTGCCCACGCGCCTGAGCCCCGCGCTGCAGGCGGCCGTCGACGCGATCGCGCAGCAGTCGCCCGACGGCGACGCACGCATCGTCGCGGTGCTGCGGCTGGTGCAGCAACAGGTGCGCTATCTCGGCGTCGAGATCGGTGCCGGCACGCACGCGCCGAGCCTCCCCGATATCGTCTACGCGCGGCGCTGGGGCGACTGCAAGGAGAAGGCGCTGCTGATGGTGACGATGCTGCGTGCGCTCGGCGTCGTTGCGCATCCGGCGCTCGTCAACACCGATCGCCACGGCGCCATCGAGCACGACCTGCCCAACACCGGCGCGTTCGACCACGTCATCACGCGCGTGCACTACAACGGCCTCGACTACTGGCTCGATCCGACGCGTTCGCCGCAGCAGGGCACGCTCTACACCGTGTCGCAGCCCGCCTATGGCCGGGCGCTGGTGCTGGACGGCGAGTCCTCGGCGCTGGCGGCGATGCCGGCGCAGACGCTCGCCGCGCACTCCCGCGAGGTGCAGATCGACGTCGACAGCCGCGACGGCGTCGACAAGCCGGTCAAGTACGATGTGCGCACCACCTATCGCGGCTTCTCGGCCGACATGATCCGCGACGACCTGAGCGACGGCGAGCGCGCCGAGCTGCAGCGGCGCTACGTGAACTTCTACGCCGCGAGCTACCCGGGCATCCAGGTCTCGCGGCCATTCGACGTGCGCGACGACACCCACGCCAACGCCATCGTCGTCACCGAGCACTACACGATCAAGGACTTCTGGCCCGTCGACCCGAAGGGCGGACGCCAGGCCTGGTTCCGCGTGCCCGAGATCGACAACGAGCTCAAGACGCCCGAGGAGCCGATCCGCACGATGCCGCTGGCCGTGCACGGGCCGCAGTCGGTGCGCGAACAGGTGCGGGTGCAGCTGCCGCTGGCCTGGCCCGACCGAGCCTACGAAAGATCGGTGGCCAATGACGCGTTCAAGCTGACCAAGTCGGTGCAGGTGCGCGGCCGCACGCTCACCACGGACTACCTGCTGGAGATCACCAAGGACCAGGTCGAGTCGACGGCCGTCGCCAACTTCGCCGCCGACATCAACAAGGCCCAGGAACTGCTGGGCTACAGCCTGTCGACCGCCAAGGCCGACACGCCCCCGATCGGCGCAGCGGGCTTCACGGCGCTGCGCATCGTGGGCGGCTTCGCGGTGCTGTTCCTGTGCGGCTGGTGGGCGCTGGGGTTGCGTCGTGCGCGTACCGCCGCCCATGGGCCCGGGCAGACCGTCGAACCAGCCGAGCTCGCGCACCCGCTGGTGTCCGACGAGATGCTGCACACCCCGGCCCCGAGACGTGCCGGCCGCTGGGTGCTGTGGTTCACCTGCCTGGCGAGCGCGGCGTTTGCGGGCTACTGCGCGTGGGCGTTGTTGACTGTCGACGAGCTGCCGACGCTGTTCACGACGGGCCTCGCGCTGCGCCTGGTGCCGCTGGCGTTCACGGCCGGCTGGTCCGGCATGCGGTTGTGGCAATCGCGCGGCGGTCGTGCGGCGCCGCCGTTGCCGTGGCGTTTCTTCGCGTTGCGCACCGTGATGCTGGCGATGTGGGCGGCCGGCATCCTGGTCGGCATGCATCGCGACGCGATGATCTGGGCGCTCGGAGCCTGGTTCCTGTGGATGGCGCTGCAATCGGCGCGCAATGCATGGACCCTTCTGAAGGCCCCGGTGTGAACCCGTGTCAGTCCACGGCGTCCGGGCCGGGGATCACCGCCGTCGCCCACGGCGCGTGCAGACGCCACCCCAGCGACTCGTAGAGCGCGCGCCCCGCGGGCGTGGCCACGAGCACGCCCGCGTGACGCCCGTGCGCATGCCCCAGCGCCTGCAGCGCGTGCATGACCGCACGCCCGAGGCCGCGCCGCTGGTGCGCGGGTTCGGTGACGATGCGGTCGTAGATCGCGCGCTGGTCGTCGAGCGCGAGATGCCCCGAAGCCGCGAGCGCGCCGTCGGGTGCATGCACCGCCACGTGAGCGCGCCGCGTGCGTGCGCCATCGTCGTCGACGTGCAGCGTGTAGCCCGCGGGCAGGGCAGTGCTGCCCTTGAACGGCGCGTCGCCGCAGACCAGCATGAATCCGTCCGGCTGCAGCTTCCACGGCAAGGGCAGCAGCGAGCGCAGTTCGTCAGCGGTGGCGCAGGCCTTCAGGAAGACCCAGGGCGTGGCGATGCTCGTGCCGAGCTCGCCCAGCGTCGGCGACGGCTGCGCGAACACGTAGCGGGCGACCTGGCGCGGGATGCCGACGTCGATGCGAAAGCCGTCGCCATGCGGCACCGGCGGCGCCACTTCGCGGGTGAGGGCCCAGCCGCGGATCCAGGCCATGAAGATGTCGGAGGGGGGGTTGGGGGTCTGCATTCGCGCGATTATCGCGAGCGCCGACGCGTCTTCGCAGAGGATCATCGGTGTGCAGCGATGCAGGTCGGTGGGCGGATCGCACATCGCCGCGTGGCCACGTTGCAGCACGCCTGACACCCTGCTGGCCGCCTCGGGGGACCGGTAGAACGCGTCGTCGCCGATCGCATCGCGGGCTGGGCTGCTGCCACAATGGACGCGCGCCCCGGTGGTGAAATTGGTCAGACACACGAGACTTAAAATCTCGCGCCTTCACGGGCATGGCGGTTCGAGTCCGCCCCGGGGCACCAATCGTCCAGCCCAGAATTCGAGCGTGCACGCTGGCCGACCTGGGCGAGTTCGGCGCCGCACTTTCGAGCCCTGTCTTTGCGTGCTTTCTTTCGATTGCACGGGCATTTCCGCCCGGCCACGGCGCCTCAGAGCGATCCGATGACGACCTCGTACGGTGTCATGCCCGCCGACGCG
Organism: Burkholderiaceae bacterium; assembly: GCA_039920745.1. Classification (GTDB taxonomy): domain Bacteria; phylum Pseudomonadota; class Gammaproteobacteria; order Burkholderiales; family Burkholderiaceae_C; genus Scleromatobacter. Next base: position 59,315 of record JBDSDD010000026.1, read on the forward strand.
AACAGCGCCAACGTGACTGTCAGCCAAGGCCCGTCTGCGTGCACGGCGAAATCGTGGAGCCATTTGCGTGAGGCGCTCGCCCGGGGGAGCGGCGTTCCGACGAAGGCGAACGCGTCCTCGCGTTGGCCAAGTATCAGCGCGCGGATCGCCTGCGTGTTGCAGCAGTCCAGGCCGCGGTCGGCGACGGCCAGCGCATAGGCCCACTTGGCGATCGAGTGTGCGTAGGCGTGCGGGTCGTCCAGCGGCAGCGACAGGGCGACCGCCTGGCGGCTGGGCGTGCCCAGGTTGAGATGGCAGGCGACGAAGTCGATGGCGGGTGCGGCGTTCGTGCGATCGACGCCTGCCAGCAGTCCCGCGGGCTCGAAGGCCGGCAGCCGGAAGTGGCGTGGAAATGTGTCGGCCGTCAGCGTTGTCGATGGGCTGTCGGCGCCCGCGACGGCCACCGCTGGCAAGCGGCTGGGGCCCTTGCCGCGCGCGCGTCGGCGCTTCAACGCCAGCAGCGTCTTCGGCACGCTGAATTCGCGCTCCAGCGTGAGGTGTTCGTGGCGTCCGGTGATGCGGCGACACGCCTCGCAGACCGCGTCGCGCAAGCTGAGGCGGCCGCCGAGCGCTTGCGGGATCAGGTGCTCCTCGGTGCGCGGCACGCCCGTCGCGAGGCAGTACATGCAGCATGCCAGCGGCGCGCTGCGCAGCGGGCGCATCGTGGTCGAGGCCCGCGCACGGGGCGCCCTTGCGGTCGGGAGCGGGGCGTTCAGCAGTGCATGTCCTGCACGTCCATGCGCAGGTCCAGCCAGCGTTGGGCGAAGCTGGCCAGGACGTGCGGCGAGCCACTGCTCCACATGCGCAACTGCGGCGCAACAGCCACGTCCGCGTCCGCTTCGCCGCGCTCGATGAGTTCGCTGGCGAAGCGGCCGGTCTGGCGCGCGATGGCTTCTGCGGTGTCGACCAGTTGCACGCCGGGCAGCGCGCGCTCGAACAGCTCGCGGGCGAACACATAGTGCGTGCAGCCGAGCACGGCCACGTCGACGCCGGCGTCGCGCAGCGGGGCGCAGTAGCGCTCGACGAGCACGTCCAGGCCGCTGCCCTGTGCGTCGGCGGCCTCGATGGCGTCGGCCAGACCGGGGCAGGGTTGCAGCACCAGCGTGGCGCCGTCGGCGTGGGCTTCGGCGAGCTTGCGGAACTTCTCGCTCGCCAGCGTGCGGGTGGTGGCGAGGACGCCGACGCGGCGCGCGGCGCTCAAAGCGACGGCGGGCTTCACCCCGGGCTCGACGCCCACCAGCGCCAGCGTGGGCGACGCGGCGCGCAGCCGGGCGACGGCTGCGGCCGTGGCGGTGTTGCAGGCGACGACGATCATCTGCGCGCCCTGGCCGCACAGGAAGCCGGCGATGCGCTCGGAGCGGTCGCACAGAAATTCCTCGCTGCGGTCGCCGTAAGGCGCGTAGGCTGTGTCCGCCGCGTAAAGCAACTCGGCGTGCGGCAGGCGCGCGCGGATGGCCTGCAGCACCGAGAGGCCGCCGACGCCGGAGTCGAAGATGCCGATGCGCACCGGTCGAGGTGAGGCAGAAAGGGACACGGGAGCAGGGTGGGCTTGGCGCGACATTGCGTGCAAGTCTATTGGAATCCTGGAGTGCTTGATCTAAAATAGCACGATCGTTCGTTTTATTCTGCGGTTTTCGGAATCCACGGTCGCATGACCTCTAGAATCCATTCCGGTTTACGTTAACGTCAATTGCTTTAGGAGTTCTGCGTCATGAAGGTTCTGGTGCCTGTGAAACGCGTCGTCGACTACAACGTGAAAGTTCGCGTGAAGTCGGACGGCACCGGCGTCGACATCGCCAACGTCAAGATGAGCATGAACCCGTTCGACGAGATCGCCGTCGAAGAGGCGGTGCGCTTGAAGGAAAAGGGCGTCGTCACCGAGATCATCGCCGTCTCCTGCGGCGTGACCCAGTGCCAGGAAACGCTGCGCACCGCGATGGCCATCGGCGCCGACCGCGCCATCCTCGTCGAGACCGACGTCGAACTGCAGCCGCTGGCCGTGGCCAAGCTGCTCAAGGCGCTGGTCGACAAGGAACAGCCGGGCCTGGTGATCCTGGGCAAGCAGGCCATCGACGACGACTGCAACCAGACCGGCCAGATGCTGGCCGCGCTGTGCGACCTGCCGCAAGCCACGTTCGCCTCGAAGGTCGAGCTGAGCGCCGACTCGGTCACCGTGTCGCGCGAAGTCGACGGTGGCTCGGAAACGCTGAAGCTCACGCTGCCCGCCATCATCACCACCGACCTGCGCCTGAACGAGCCGCGCTACGTCACGCTGCCCAACATCATGAAGGCGAAGAAGAAGACGCTGGAAGTGATCAAGCCGGACGCGTTGGGCGTGGACGTGACGCCGCGCATCAAGACGCTCAAGGTCAGCGAGCCGCCGAAGCGTGGCGCGGGCGTCAAGGTGCCCGACGTCGCAACGCTGGTTGCGAAGCTCAAGAACGAAGCCAAAGTCATCTAAAGAGACAACGACATGACCACTCTCGTCATTGCCGAACACGACAACGCGACCCTCAAGGGCTCGACGCTCAACACCATCACCGCCGCCGCGCAAGTGGGCGGTGATGTCCACGTGCTGGTGGCCGGCTTCAATGCCGCTGGCGTCGCTGCCGCGGCGGCCGCCGTCGCTGGCGTCGCCAAGGTGCTGCACGCCGACTCGCCGGCGCTGGCCGAAGGCCTCGCCGAGAACGTCGCGGCGCAGGTGCTGGCCGTCGCGTCGGCCTATAGCCACATCTTCTTTCCCGCCACGGCCAGTGGCAAGAACGTCGCACCGCGCGTCGCCGCCAAGCTCGACGTCGGCCAACTGAGCGACATCAGCAAGGTCATCAGCGCCGACACCTTCGAGCGCCCGATCTACGCCGGCAACGCCATCGCCACGGTGCAATGCACGCAGGCCGTCAAGGTCGCCACCGTGCGCACCACTGGCTTCGATCCCGCGGCTGCAACCGGTGGTTCGGCCGCCGTGGAAACGCTGGTCGCCGTCGCCGACTCCGGCAAGAGCGCGTTCGTCGGCAAGGAGATCGCCAAGCTCGATCGCCCGGAGCTGACCGCAGCCAAGATCATCGTCTCGGGCGGCCGTGCGATGGGTTCGAGCGAGAAGTTCAACGACGTGCTGACGCCGCTGGCCGACAAGCTGGGGGCCGCGCTCGGCGCCTCGCGCGCCGCCGTCGATGCGGGCTACGCCCCCAACGACTGGCAAGTGGGCCAGACCGGCAAGATCGTCGCGCCGCAGCTCTACATCGCCTGCGGCATCTCCGGGGCGATCCAGCACCTGGCCGGCATGAAGGATTCGAAGGTCATCGTGGCGATCAACAAGGACGAAGAGGCGCCGATCTTCTCGGTGGCCGACTATGGGCTGGTCGCCGACCTGTTCGTGGCCGTGCCGGAACTGATCAAGGCCCTTTGAACGGGCTTGGCTGAACGACAGGGGCGCTCTATCGAGGCGCCCTTTTTTTGCGAGTTTTGGAGACAAAGATGACCTATCGCGCCCCCGTCAAGGACATGCTCTTCGTGATGAAGGAGCTGGCCGGCATCGACGAGCTGACCAAGCTGCCCGCGTTCGAGGATGCCGGCTACGACACTGCCCAGGCCGTGCTCGAGGAATGCGCCAAGTTCAACGAGGACGTGGTCGCGCCGCTCAACGTCGAGGGCGACCGCAACCCGTCGTACTTCAAGGACGGCCAGGTCATCTCCACGCCAGGCTTCAAGGAAGCGTTCAAGCAGTTCGGCGACGGCGGCTGGCAAGGCCTGCAGCACCCGACTGACTTCGGCGGCCAGGGCCTGCCCAAGCTGATCGGCGCGGCCTGCGGCGAGATGATCAACTCGGCCAACGTCAGCTTCGCGCTGTGCCCGTTGCTGACGGACGGCGCGATGGAGGCACTGCTGACCGCTGGCTCCGACAAGCAGAAGGCCACGTTCCTGCCCAACATGATGGCGGGCAAGTGGACCGGCTCGATGAACCTGACCGAGCCGCAGGCCGGCTCCGATCTGTCGCAGGTGCGTACGCGTGCCGAGCCGCAGCCGGACGGCACGTACAAGATCTTCGGTACCAAGATCTACATCACCTGGGGCGAACACGACATGGCCGAGAACATCGTCCACCTCGTGCTCGCGCGCGTCGTGGGCGCGCCCGAGGGCGTGAAGGGCATCTCGCTGTTCATCGTGCCCAAGTTCATGGTCAACGACGACGGCTCGCTGGGCGCACGCAACGACGCGCACTGCGTCAGCATCGAACACAAGCTGGGCATCAAGGCGAGCCCGACCTGCGTCCTGCAGTTCGGCGACCACGGCGGCGCCGTCGGCACGCTGGTGGGCCAGGAGAACCGCGGGCTCGAGTACATGTTCATCATGATGAACGCGGCTCGCTTCGGCGTCGGCGTTCAGGGCATCGCGGTGGCCGAGCGCTCGTACCAGCACGCGGTCGCCTTTGCGCGCGACCGCGTGCAGTCGCGCCCGGTCGACGGCTCGCTGCCGGCGGCCGCGGCCATCATCCACCACCCCGACGTGCGCCGCATGCTGATGACGATGCGCGCCTACACCGAGGCCTGCCGCGCGATGGCGCTGGTGGCCGCGAGCGCGTTCGACGCTGCGCACGAGCACCCCGACGCGGCGGTGCGCGCCGAGAACCAGACGTTCTACGAATTCATGGTGCCGTTGATCAAGGGCTACGCCACCGAGATGAGCCTGGAAGTGGCGAGCCTGGGCGTGCAGGTGCACGGCGGCATGGGCTTCATCGAGGAGACCGGCGCGGCGCAGTACATGCGCGATGCGAAGATCCTGACGATCTACGAAGGCACCACCGCGATCCAGGCCAACGACTTCGTCGGGCGCAAGACCGCACGCGATGGCGGCACCACGGCGCGCGCGATCGTTGCGCGCATCGAGGCCACCGAGCAGGCCCTGGCCGCATCGCCGAATGCCGACGCCCAGGCCTTCGCCAAGCGCCTGACGGCCGCGCGACTTGCCTTCCTGGACGCGGTGACCTTCATCGCCGGCAACACCAAGACCAGCCCGAACGCAGCGTTCGCCGGCTCGGTTCCGTACCTGATGCTGGGCGGCAACCTGGTGGGCGGCTGGCAACTGGGCCGTGCGCTGCTGGTGGCCGTCGAACGCATCGCCGCCGGCGACGACGTGCCCTTCATGACCGCCAAGATCGCCACCGCGCGCTTCTACGGCGACCACATCCTCAGCAAGGCCCAGGGCGTGCGCGACTCGATCGTCGACGGCGCTGTCGGCTGCCTCGCCATGCCCCTGGAGGCATTCTGAACATGAGCATCACTCGCCGCCCCCTCCCCGCCGCGCTGAGCAAGCTGCGCCTGCCCGTCATCGGCTCACCGCTGTTCATCATCAGCAACCCCAAGCTGGTGATCGCCCAGTGCCAGGCCGGCATCGTCGGCTCGATGCCGTCGCTCAACGCACGCCCGGCCGAACTGCTCGACGACTGGCTTGCCGAGATCACCGAGACGCTTGCCGCGTACGACAAGGCGCATCCGCAGGCGCCGTCCGCGCCGTTCGCGATCAACCAGATCGTGCACAAGAGCAATGACCGCCTCGAGCACGACATGCAGGTGTGCGCCAAGTACAAGGTGCCCATCGTGATCACGTCGCTGGGCGCACGCACCGACGTCAACGACGCCGTGCATGCCTGGGGCGGCATCGTGCTGCACGACATCATCAACGACACCTACGCGCACAAGGCGATCGAGAAGGGCGCCGACGGCCTGATCGCCGTGGCCACGGGCGCGGGCGGCCACGCGGGCGTCAAGAACCCGATCGCGCTGATCCACGAGATCCGCGAGTGGTTCGACGGTCCGGTGGCGCTGTCGGGTGCGATCGCCACCGGCGACGGCGTGCTCGCCGCGCTGGCGATGGGCGCCGACTTCGGCTACATCGGCTCGGCCTTCATCGCCACCGACGAGGCGCGCGCGCCGGACGAGTACAAGCAGATGATCGTGGCCTCCACCAGCGACGACATCGTCTACTCGAACCTGTTCACCGGCGTGCTGGGCAACTACCTGCGCGGGTCGATCACGGCCGCCGGCCTCGATCCCGAGAACCTGCCCACCAGCGACGCCAGCAAGATGAACTTCGGCGGCGCGGGCGCCGCCAAGGCGTGGAAGGACATCTGGGGCGCCGGACAAGGCGTGGGCGCCGTCAAGCAAGTGATGCCCACCGCGAAGCTGGTGCAACGCATCGCCGACGAATACGCCGCCGCGCGCGCGCGCCTCGCGCTCGCCTGACGCGCCAGCCCGTCACGGCATCTCGGCGCTGGAGTTCGGCGCGCGGGCAGGTGATGGGTGGCTGCGCGAGCGGGCAGCAGCGGGCCGCTGGCCTGTCTGTGGCGGCCTGCCGGCAGCTGCGAGCGGGTCACGACGGCTCGACCACCAGGCTGCTGTCACAGCCGCTGGCCGCGGAGATCCAGCGCTGGGCGAGCCTGCTCAACAAGGGCGCGACGGCGGCGGGCAGCCACGGCAGCACCTCGCGCGGCGCGCCGACCAGTCCACAGCGGTACAGCCCGGCGTCTGAATTCCACAGAAGTGCCGCGCAGGCACCGGTGCGCCGCCCGCTGACGAGCACCCCGATGGGGCACGGCTCGGCCGCGCAGCAGACGCCGCAGCCGTTGCAGGGCGCGGCTTCGGCCGGCTTGGCCGGGGCGGCGGGGTGGAGGCGGATGACCTGGCGAGACATGGATTGCACGCACTCTGCCAGGGCACGACCGGGCCGACTCTGCGGAGATAGTCCGTGTTTCAGGGGCAGAAGCGCCGAGGCAGCGCGTCAGGGTAAGTGCTACATTCACGGTCTGCAGAGTATTAACAGTCCTTCTGTGTCCCCTTGCTGGCCTCCGTCCGGCAGCAAGGCGTTTGCAATCCGCCAACCGGTAGAACCGGGTCGCGGAAGGTTGATCAACCCATCGTAGCTCCGGAAACCGGAGCGTAAGGTGAGCGAAAGATGATGGAACAAAACAGGTCCAACTCCTACCTGTTCGGCGGTAACGCGCCTTACGTGGAAGAGATGTACGAGGCCTATCTCGAGAATCCCGGCTCCGTCCCGGATACGTGGCGCGCCTACTTCGACGCGCTGCAGAACGTGCCGGCGACCGACGGCTCGGATTCCCGCGACGTCCCACACGCGCCAGTGATCGAGTCCTTCGCGCAACGCGCCAAGGCCAATGCATTCGCCGTCAAGGCCAGCTCGACCGACCTCGCCATCGCGCGCAAGCAGGTCCACGTCCAGTCCCTGATCGCCGCGTACCGCTTCCTGGGCTCGCGCTGGGCCGACCTCGATCCGCTCAAGCGCACCGAGCGCCCGAAGATTCCCGAGCTCGATCCGGCGTTCTACGACCTGACCGAAGCCGACATGGACATCACGTTCTCGGCGTCGAACACGTACTTCTCGACCAACGAGAACATGACGCTGCGCCAGATCCTGCAGGCGCTGCGCGAGACCTACTGCGGCACCATCGGCGCCGAGTTCATGCACATCACCGATCCGGCCGAGAAGCGCTGGTGGCAGGAGCGCATCGAAGCGATCCGCAGCAAGCCCGTCTTCAACGCCGCCGAGAAGAAGCACATCCTCGACCGCCTGACCGCGGCCGAAGGCCTCGAGCGCTACCTGCACACCAAGTTCGTCGGCCAGAAGCGTTTCTCGCTCGAAGGCGGCGAGAGCTTCATCGTCTCGATGGACGAGCTGGTGCAGCGCGCCGGCGTCAAGGGCGTGCAGGAAGTCGTCATCGGCATGGCCCACCGCGGCCGCCTCAACGTGCTCGTCAACACCCTGGGCAAGATGCCCAAGGACCTGTTCGCCGAGTTCGACCACACGGCGCCTGAAGACCTGCCGTCCGGCGACGTCAAGTACCACCAGGGCTTCTCCAGCGACATCACGACCACCGGCGGCCCGATCCACCTGTCGCTGGCGTTCAACCCGTCCCACCTCGAGATCGTCAACCCGGTGGCCGAAGGCTCGGTGCGCGCGCGCATGGATCGCCGCGGCGACCCCAAGGGCGACCAGGTGCTGCCGGTCATCGTCCACGGCGATGCGGCCTTCGCGGGCCAGGGCGTCATCATGGAGACGCTCGCGCTGGCCCAGACGCGCGGCTACTACACGGGCGGCACGGTGCACCTGGTCATCAACAACCAGATCGGCTTCACCACCTCCGACCCGCGCGACACGCGCTCCACGCTGTACTGCACCGACGTCGTCAAGATGATCGAGGCGCCGGTGCTGCACGTCAACGGCGACGATCCGGAAGCGGTCGTGCTGTGCTCGCAGCTCGCGCTCGACTACCGCCAGCAGTTCAACAAGGACGTCGTCGTCGACATCGTCTGCTTCCGCAAGCTGGGCCACAACGAGCAGGACACGCCCAGCATGACGCAGCCGCTCATGTACAAGAAGATCGCGCTGCACCCGGGCACGCGCAAGCTGTACGGCGACAAGCTGGTCGCGCAGGGCGTGCTCGGCGAGAACGGCCCGGACGACATGGTCAAGGAGTTCCGCGCCGCGATGGACGCCGGCAAGCTCACGCATGACCCGGTGCTGACCAACTTCAAGGGCAAGTACGCGGTCGACTGGTCGCCGTTCCTGGGCAAGAAGTGGACGGACGCCGCCGACACCGCGATTCCCGTGACGGAGTTCAAGCGCCTGGCCGAACGCATCACCACGATCCCGGGCAACTTCAAGCTGCATCCGCTGGTCGAGAAGGTGATCGCCGACCGCGCCGCGATGGGTCGCGGCGACATCAACGTCGACTGGGGCATGGGCGAGCACATGGCCTTCGCCTCGCTGGTGGCCAGCGGCTATCCGATCCGCCTGTCGGGCGAGGATTCGGGCCGCGGCACGTTCACGCACCGCCACGCGGTGCTGCACGACCAGAACCGCGAGAAGTTCGACACCGGCACGTACACGCCGCTGCAGAACGTCACCGACAAGCAAGCCCCGTTCGTCGTCATCGACTCGCTGCTGTCCGAGGAGGCCGTGCTGGCCTTCGAATTCGGCTACGCGTCGTCCGATCCGAACACGCTGGTGATCTGGGAAGCCCAGTTCGGCGACTTCGTCAACGGCGCCCAGGTGGTGATCGACCAGTTCATCGCTTCCGGCGAAGTGAAGTGGGGCCGTGCCAACGGCCTGACGCTGATGCTGCCGCACGGCTACGAGGGCCAGGGCCCGGAGCACAGCTCGGCGCGCCTGGAGCGCTTCATGCAGCTGTCGGCCGACACCAACATGCAGGTGGTGCAGCCGACGACGGCCAGCCAGATCTTCCACTTGCTGCGGCGCCAGATGGTGCGCGCGTTCCGCAAGCCGCTGGTCATCATGACGCCCAAGTCGCTGCTGCGCAACAAGGACGCCACGTCGCCGATGTCGGAGTTCACCAAGGGCGAATTCCGCACCGTGATCCCCGAGCTCGACGCCAGCGTCGACGGCGCCAAGGTCAAGCGCGTGATCGCGTGCTCGGGCAAGGTGTACTACGACCTGGTCAAGAAGCGGGCCGATCGCAAGTCGAACGACGTCGCCATCATCCGCGTGGAACAGCTCTATCCGTTCCCGCACAAAGCCTTCCAGGCCGAGATGAAGAAGTACCCGCACGCGACCGAGATCGTCTGGTGCCAGGACGAGCCGCAAAACCAGGGCGCCTGGTTCTTCGTTCAGCACTACATCCACGAGAACATGCTCGAAGGCCAGAAGCTCGGCTACGCCGGTCGTCCGGCGTCGGCTTCCCCGGCTGTCGGCTACGCCCACCTGCACCAGGAGCAGCAGATCGCGCTGCTGGAACAGGCCTTCACGAAGCTCAAGGGTTTCATCCTCACCAAATAAGACTTCGCACGCCGGTCGTGGCGCCTCGTTCGTGAGGGACGAGGCCCGCCACCACCCTCGCACGCGTCCTCATACACAAGAAGAGAAAATTCATGGCAATCGTAGAAGTGAAGGTTCCGCAGCTGTCGGAGTCGGTGTCTGAAGCCACCCTGCTGCAATGGAAGAAGAAGGCCGGCGATGCCGTCGCGATCGACGAGATCCTGATCGACGTCGAGACCGACAAGGTCGTGCTCGAAGTGCCCGCGCCGTCCGCTGGCGTGCTCATCGAGATCGTGCAGGGTGACGGTGCCACCGTCGCCGCCGAACAGCTGATCGCCCGCATCGACACCGCCGCGACCGCGGGTGCGTCGGCGCCTGCCGGCGCGGCCGCTCCCGCCGCCGCGCCGGCCCAGGCCGCCGCACCGGCGCCCGCTGCTGGCGCTGGCAGCAAGGGCGACGTGGCGATGCCCGCCGCCGCCAAGCTGCTGGCCGACAACAACCTCAAGACCGGCGACGTCACCGGCACCGGCAAGGATGGCCGCGTGACCAAGGGTGACGTGCTCGGCGCCGTTGCCGCCGGCACCAGGCCCGCCGCCGCCCCCGTGGCCGCCGCTCCGGCGCCGGCCGCCAGGGCGCCGCTGCCCGCGGTCGCCGCGCCCGTGATGTCGATGGGCGATCGCCCGGAACAACGCGTGCCGATGTCGCGCCTGCGCGCCCGCATCGCCGAGCGCCTGCTGCAGTCGCAGTCGCAGAACGCCATCCTGACCACTTTCAACGAAGTCGACATGGCCCCGGTCATGGCGCTGCGCAAGAAGTACCAGGAAAAGTTCGAGAAGGAACATGGCGTCAAGCTCGGCTTCATGAGCTTCTTCGTCAAGGCCGCCGTGGCCGCGCTCAAGCGCTACCCGGTGATCAACGCGTCGATCGACAACAACGACATCGTCTACCACGGCTACTTCGACATCGGCATCGCCGTCGGCTCGCCGCGCGGCCTGGTCGTGCCCATCCTGCGCAACGCGGACCAGATGACCTTCGCCGAGATCGAGAAGAAGATCGCCGAGTTCGGCCAGAAGGCCAAGGACGGCAAGCTGTCGCTCGAAGAGATGACGGGCGGCACGTTCTCCATCTCGAATGGCGGTACCTTCGGCTCGATGTTGTCGACGCCGATCATCAACCCGCCGCAATCGGCCATCCTTGGAGTGCACGCCACCAAGGATCGCGCCGTGGTGGTCGATGGCCAGATCGTCGTCCGCCCGATGAACTACCTCGCGATGTCGTACGACCACCGCATCATCGACGGCCGCGAAGCCGTCCTCGGGCTGGTCGCCATGAAGGACGCGCTGGAAGATCCCTCGCGTCTGCTTTTCGATATCTGAGGCGGGACGACCATGAGCAAATCATTTGACGTCGTCGTCGTCGGCGGGGGCCCTGGCGGCTACATCGCCGCCATCCGGGCGGCCCAGCTGGGCTTCAACGTGGCCTGCGTGGACGAGTGGAAGAACGACAAGGGCGGCCCGGCCCCGGGCGGCACCTGCACCAACGTCGGCTGCATTCCGTCCAAGGCGCTGCTGCAGTCGTCGGAGCACTTCGAACATGCTGGCCACGCGTTCGTCGACCACGGCATCCAGCTGGACAACCTGTCCATCGACGTGCCCAAGATGCTGGCGCGCAAGAACACCGTCGTCAAGCAGAACAACGACGGCATCCTCTACCTGTTCAGGAAGAACAAGGTCAGCTTCTTCCACGGGCGCGCGAGCTTCGTGAAGGCCGTTGACGGTGGCTACGAGCTCAAAGTGGCTGGCGCTGCCGAAGAGTCGATCACGGGCAAGCACGTGATCGTCGCGACGGGCTCCAACGCCCGCGCGCTGCCCGGTACGCCGTTCGACGAGGACAAGATCCTGTCCAACGACGGCGCGCTGCGCGTCGGCGCCGTGCCCAAGACGCTGGGCGTCATCGGCTCGGGCGTCATCGGTCTCGAGATGGGCTCGGTGTGGCGTCGCCTCGGCGCGCAGGTGACGATCCTCGAAGCGATGCCGTCGTTCCTCGGCGCCGCCGACGAATCCATCGCCAAGGAGGCCGCCAAGGTCTTCGCCAAGCAGAACCTGAAGATCGAACTGGGCGTCAAGGTCGGCAAGATCGATTCGAGCGGCAAGGGTGTCTCGGTGGCGTACACCGACGCCAAGGGCGCCGAGCAGGTGCTGGCGGTCGAAAGGCTGATCGTCTCGATCGGCCGCACCGCCAACACCATCGGCCTCAACGGCGAGGCCGTCGGCCTGAAGCTGGACGAGCGCGGCATGGTCGTGGTCGACGGCGAATGCAGGACCAACCTGCCCAACGTCTGGGCCGTCGGCGACGTCGTGCGCGGCCCGATGCTGGCGCACAAGGCCGAGGAAGAAGGCGTTGCCGTGGCCGAGCGCATCGCCGGCCAGCACGGCCACGTCAACTTCAACACCGTGCCCTGGGTCATCTACACAAGCCCCGAGATCGCATGGGTGGGCCAGACCGAGCAGGCGCTCAAGGCCGAAGGCCGCGCCTACAAGACGGGCCAGTTCCCGTTCCTCGCGAACGGCCGCGCGCGTGCGCTGGGCGACACCACGGGCTTCGTCAAGTTCATCGCCGACGCGAAGACCGACGAGATCCTGGGCGTGCACATGATCGGGCCGATGGTCTCGGAGCTGATCTCCGAAGCCTGCGTCGCGATGGAATTCAGGGCCTCGGCCGAGGACATCGCGCGCATCTGCCATGCGCACCCGTCGCTGTCGGAAGCGACCAAGGAAGCCGCGCTCGCCATCGACAAGCGCACGTTGAACTTCTAACCTTGCGCGGTCGCACGCTCCCGCCGCCGGCGCTCACTTGATTCAAAAGATATTCAAGGGAGCGGCGGATCCGGCTTTGCCGGGCCGCTCGCGGCCGGCCCCTCGGGGGCAGGGAGCGCCAGCGACCGTGGGGCAGTCATGACCACCGTCACCGAGCTCTACCACCAGACGCTAGTCGAACGCGGCTTCAGCGCCGACGACGCGCAGTTGAACGCTGTCGCGGCGTTGCAGCGCTGCGAGGACGAATGGGTCGCGTACAAGTCGCGTCGCGGCAATGCGATCACCAAGATGCTGGTGCGTCCGCCGATCCCGCGTGGCGTCTACATGTACGGCGGGGTGGGGCGCGGCAAGAGTTTCATCATGGACTGCTTCTTCCAGGCCGTGCCGCTCAAGCGCAAGGTGCGGCTGCACTTCCACGAGTTCATGCGCGAGGTGCACCGCGAGTTGCAGGACCTCAAGGGCATGGCCGACCCGCTGCAGGAGCTCGGACGCCGCATCTCGCTGCGCTACCGCTTGATCTGCTTCGACGAGTTCCATATCTCCGACGTCACCGACGCGATGATCCTGCACCGGCTGCTGATCTCGCTGTTCGACAACCGCGTCTCGTTCGTCACGACGTCCAACTTCAAGCCCGACGACCTGTACCCGAACGGCCTCAACCGCGAGCGCATCCTGCCCGCGATCGAGCTGCTCAACGAGAAGCTGCAGGTGATCAACGTCGACGCCGGCACTGACTACCGCAGCCGCACGCTCACCGACGCCAAGCTGTACCACACGCCGCTGGGACCTGAGGCTGACGCCGACATGGCCGCCACGTTCGCGCTGCTGGCCGAGGCCCGCGACGAGGATCCGCTGCTGCACATCGAGCACCGCGAGATCCGCGCCCGCCGTCGCGCCGGCGGCGTCATCTGGTTCGACTTCCGCACGCTGTGCGGCGGCCCGCGCTCGATGAACGACTACCTCGAGCTCGCCACGCAGTTCCACACGTTGATGCTGTCGAACGTGCCACAGATGCCGCCGCGCCTGTCGGCCGAGGCGCGCCGCTTCACATGGTTGATCGACGTGCTCTACGACCGCCGCATCAAGCTCGTGATCTCGGCCGAAGTGCCGCCGGAGCAGCTGTACACCGACGGCCCGCTGGCCCACGAATTCCCGCGCACGATTTCGCGGCTGCAGGAGATGCAGTCTCGGGAGTACCTGGCGATCGCCAAGCGCGATGTCGATACCGGGCTGACCTAAGCGAGGGTCAGCGGCGCGTTGCGACGCGCCATCGCCAGCCCTGCCAGGAAGCTGGCGCCGACGATCGCGACGACGGCCGCGGCCAGCCATTGCGAATGCCCCTCGGCCCAGCCTGCCACCGTCGGCGACATTTGCGCCGCGGCGCCGAGCGCAGCCGTGCCCAGGCTGATGCCGCTGATCGCGATGCACATCACGCGCGACGCACGCGCCGCACCTGCGCCCGGGCGCTGGATGAGGCGCGCGACCCACCAGCCGTTGAGGCCATCGGTGACGATCATGCCCAGCACGAATGCGCCGGCCAGCAGCGCCACGGCGGCCAGGCCATGGCTGGCGGCGCCGGTGGCAGCCATCAGCGCGGCCTGGCTGACGGTGTCGAATGAGACGGCGAACAGCACGCCCACGCCCATCACCGCGCGCCGGCTGCAGGCCTTGAGCGCCCCGTTGAACAGGCGGCTGCGCCAGCCGGTGAGCTTGACGGCCGCGTCCGGCGCGGTGCGGCGCCACGCGGCCAGGTTCAAGGCGCCCAGCAGCGCCAGCATCGCGATCGAGGCCCAGGCGCCCAAGGGCTGTAGCCAGTCCGGCGCGGCCCAGGCATGGGCCGTCAGTGCGACCGCGATCGCGACTACCAGCACCACGGCACCGTGGCCCACCGAGAACCACAGGCCCGTGCGGCGGGCCAGCGCGGGGCGGGCGTCGGCGTTGCAGCGGGTCATCGCGTCGATGGCGGCCAGGTGGTCGGCGTCGACGCCGTGGCGCATGCCCAGCACGGCCGCGACGACGGCGAAGCCGAGGAGTTCGGAAAGTGTGTGGGTGTCGAGCATGTGCATGAAGACTATAGACCGCAGCGGGCATGCATGCCGCGTGCCATGTGCGTTTGCGACGTACCGCCTTCACAGGGGCTCGCCGGTCTCGTGCATCCGCGCGGGCATCGTCCGCGTATCGGTTGTGGAGGCCCGGACCGCGCGAGTGCACCCGCCCGTCGAGCACCGAGTCGCTGTTCGGTTCGCGGAGTCCATGACGCCGCACCCCAAGAAAGCAATCTTCGCGTCCGCGCTGAGCCTGGCGTCGGCCCTCGCGGGCGCGCAGGTGATCGCGCCCGCGGCTGTGGCCTCGCCAGTGGTGGCGAACGCGCAAAGCGTCGAGATTGCCGGCCATTGCGACAACGGCGTCGGCACGTCCGATTCGAGGGCCTGCCCGTCAACATGCCCACCAACGCCCACGGGCAGGGCTACACCGACCTGAACTTCCTGATCCCGGAGCTGGTCGAGAAGATCGACTACCGCAAGGGCCCGTACTTCGCCGAGGACGGCGACTTCTCGTCAGCGGGCTCGGCCCGCATCAAGTACCGGGACCATCTCGACCACGGGATCCTGAACCTGACCATCGGCGGCGAAGACGATCGCCGCCTCGTGCTCGCCGGCTCGACACCTCTGTCGACGTTCGCGGGTGCCGGCGCCGGCCCGCGCGTGCTGGGCGCGTTGGAGATCCAGCGCGACGACGGCCCGTGGACGACGCCAGAGGGCGTGCGCAAGTACAACGGCGTGCTCAAGATCAGCGACGGCGACTACGCCCGCGGCTGGTCGGCTACCGCGCTGGGCTACTCCAACCACTGGACATCCACCGACCAGGTGCCGCTCGAGCTGATCGAGGACGGCACGCTGGGCCGCTATTCGGCGTTCGACCCGACGGACGGCGGCAACAGCGTGCGGGCCGTCGTCGCGGGCGAATGGCATGCGCACGACGACCGCGGCTACACCAACCTCTCGGCCTGGGCCCGTGGGCCCGCACGGAGGTCTTCGTCAACGCGGGCCGCGGCTTCCACAGCAACGACGCGCGCGGCACGGTCGCCGCCGCGGATCCGGTGCCGGCGCTCGTCGCGAGCAAGGGCGAGGAGGTGGGGCTGCGCACGGAGATCGTGCCGGGTCTGCGGGCCTCGCTGGCGTTCTGGCGCCTGGACAGCGACTCGGAGCTGGTCTACGTCGCCGACGAAGGCGGCACCGAGGCCAACGGGGCCACCAAGCGCCAGGGCATCGAGCTGAACAACCACCTCGTGCTCAATCGCTGGGTGCTCATCGACGCCGACATGGCCTGGACCCATGCGCGCTACGCGGACGCCAACGCCAATGGCGGCCCGGGCAACTTCATCGGCAACGCCGTCAGCCGCGTCGGGCTCGTCGGCGTGACGCTGCACGAGCTGGGGCCGTGGTCGGCGGGGCTGATCACGCGCTACATCGGCTCTTATCCGCTGTCGCAGGACGGTGCACTGCGGGCGAAGTCGTCGTTCGTCACCAACCTGCAGGTCAAGCGAGACCTGACGCCGCACGTGTCGGTGCAGCTCGACGTGTTCAACCTGTTCGAGCGCAAGCCTTTCGACATCGAGTACGAGCAGGACTACCACGTCGTGCCGTCGCACGACGCGCCGATCAAGGACGGCGTGACGGTGCATCCGGGTGAGCCGCGGGCCTTGCGCGTCAGCCTGAACATCAAGCTCAGATCCCGGGCGCCACGGCGCGAACGACCCAAAACGGGGCGAAACGCCTCCGAATGGCGCATCGCGCACCTGAACGGTGTTCCATGCGGTCGCGGTGATGAACTCGGGTTGGGGCGAATTGCTTCATTTGCGAGCACGCATATTGCTTTGTGGTGCATCGGCTTCGAAGCCGCACCATTGTGGAAAGCGGTAGGCTGACTTCGCGAAAGAAGAAGATGGAGACCTCGAGACAAGGCGCCGACACGCTGTTCCTGCTGCTGGGCGCCGTGATGGTGCTGGCGATGCACGCCGGATTCGCCTTCCTGGAACTGGGCACGGTGCGCAAGAAGAACCAGGTCAACGCGCTGGTGAAGATCCTGGTCGATTTCGCGGTGTCCACCATCGCCTACTTCTTCGTCGGATACATGGTGGCGTATGGCACCAGCTTCTTCGTCGACGCGCAGCACCTCGCGCTGCGCAACGGCTTCGAGCTCGTGCGCTTCTTCTTCCTGATGACCTTCGCGGCGGCCGTGCCGGCCATCGTCTCCGGCGGCATCGCGGAGCGTGCGCGCTTCGAGCCGCAGCTCGGCGCGACGGCGGTGATCGTGGGCATCGCGTATCCGTTGCTCGAGGGCGTGGTCTGGGGCGACCGCTTCGGCATCCAGGCCGCGTTCACGCGCGGGTTCGGCGTGCCGTTCCATGACTTCGCCGGCAGCGTCGTCGTGCACGCGATGGGCGGCTGGGTGGCGCTGGGCGCGGTGTTGCTGCTCGGGCCGCGCCTGAACCGCTATCGCAAGGATGGCGCGATCAGCGCGCATCCGCCGTCCAGCATCCCGTTCCTGGCACTCGGCGCGTGGGTGTTGGCGGTGGGCTGGTTCGGCTTCAACGTGATGAGCGCGCAGACGCTGGACAAGATCTCCGGGCTCGTCGCGGTGAACTCGCTGATGGCGATGGTGGGCGGCACGCTGGCGGCCGTGGTGATGGGCCGCAACGACCCGGGCTTCGCCTACAACGGCCCGCTGGCGGGACTCGTGGCGGTCTGCGCGGGGTCCGACCTGATGCACCCGATGGGCGCGCTGGTGGTCGGCGCGGTGGCCGGCGCCATCTTCGTTCGCATGTTCACGTTGACGCAGAACCGCTGGAAGATCGACGACGTGCTGGGCGTGTGGCCGCTGCACGGCCTGTGCGGGGCATGGGGCGGCCTGGCGGCGGGCCTGTTTGGCCAGAAGGCGCTGGGCGGGCTGGGCGGCGTGTCGTTGCCGGTGCAGGCGATCGGCACGCTGGGCGCGGTGGCCTGGGGCCTGGCGACCGGCTTCGTCGTCTACGGCCTGCTGCGCCGCTTCGTGGGGCTACGCCTGACGCCGGAAGAGGAGTTCGAGGGCGCGGACCTGTCGATCCACCGCATCGGCGCGACGCCCGAACGCGAAGCGAGCTGGTGACGGCGCGACACTCCGACGCGGAATGAAAGACGGCGCCAAGGGCGCCGTTTTTCTTCAGGTGATGGCCTCGACCCTCACCAGCACCAGCGACAGGTTGTCGCCGGATCCGCGGGCCCGCTGGCGTGCCTTGCTGATCAGCATCTCGGTGGCCTCGCGCGGAGACAGCGCGTTGATGATGGCGCCGATCTCGCGCGCCGTCAGGTAATGCCAGAGGCCGTCGCTGCAAGCCATCAACGAGTCGCCCACCTCGAGGTAGTCGATGTGGTTCAACTCCACCGGCGGATCCTGCTGGGTGCCGAGGCAGCCGGTGAGCAGGTTGGATTGCGGGTGGGTGTTGGCCTTCTCCTCGGTGAGGCGGCCTTCGTCGATCAGGCGCTGCACGTACGAGTGATCCTTGGTGCGACGCACCAGCTCCGCGCCGCGGAAGTGGTAGATGCGCGAGTCGCCAGCGTGCACCGTGTAGGCCTGGCGGCTGGGCATCACCAGGAAGGCGGCCAGCGTGCTGTGCGGCTCTTCTTCGGCGGTGATGGCCGTGAGCTTGATCATCAGGTGCGACTCGACGATCAGGTCGGTGAGCATCTTGGACGGGTCGTCGCGCGCGGGCGAGAAGCGTTCGAACACCTGGCGCGCGGTCATCACTACCTGGTCGGCTGCCGTGCGTCCGCCGCTCTTGCCGCCCATGCCGTCGGCGACGAGGCCCAGCGCGCATCCGGGTATACGCGGATGCACCAGCAGCTCGATCTGATCTTGCTGGTAGGCCCGATCGCCCTTGTGCAGGCCGGTCGAGGCCGAAATGCGGAAGCCTTGCGTGGTCGTGTTCATGACCGTCAATATAAACTGTACTTGTGCCCGTCACGGGCTTCCGCCATGAATGAATCCCTGCATTCCCCACAACGTCACCTGATCGAGCTGCGAATGGCCCATGCCGACCTCGATCAACTGATCGACGTTGCAGGCGCGCAGCCCACGCTCGACGAGCTCGCGCTCAAGCGGCTGAAAAAACGCCGTCTCCTCCTGCGGGACCAGATCTCGCAGCTCGAAGCCGACCTGACTCCCCCCGAAAAAGCGTGAGCACCCCTGAAGTCGAAGTCGCACCCGCGCTGGTGCAGGCGGTGCTGCGCGCGCTCTCGGCCGAAGGCCCGCTGGCGCGCGAGGACGACGCCTATCTCGAGCGCACCGGCCAGCTGATGATGGCCGCCGCGGTGGCGCAGGCGATCGAGGACCGCTCGACGCTGGTGGTGGAGGCTGGCACCGGCGTCGGCAAGACCTTCGCCTACCTGGTGCCGGTGTTGCTGGCCGGACGCCGCGCGCTGGTCAGCACGGCCACCAAGAACCTGCAGGACCAGTTGTTCTACCGCGACCTGCCGCGCCTGATCGCGTCGCTGGGCGTGCCGTTGTCGATCGCGTTGCTCAAAGGCCGCTCCAGCTACCTGTGCCCGTACCGGATGGAGCGTGCTCGCACCGAGGCCAGCTTCGCCGACCGGATGGCGATCCGCGCGTTGTCGCGCATCGAGGTCTGGGCGCAGTCCACCACCACCGGCGATCTGAGCGAGCTCGAAGGCCTGGACGAGCGTTCAGAGGTGATCCCTCTGGTGACCTCCACGCGCGAGAACTGCCTCGGCAGCGAGTGCCCCAAGTTCGCCGTGTGCCCGGTGATGAAGGCGCGCCGTGACGCGATGGCGGCCGACGTCGTCGTCGTCAACCACCACCTGTTCTTCGCTGACATGGCGTTGCGCGAGGGCGGGGTGGCCGAACTGCTGCCGTCAGTGGACGTCGCCGTGTTCGACGAGGCGCACCAGATGGTGGACATCGGCGTGCAGTTCCTCGGCCAGACCCTGGCGACGGGGCAGGCCATCGACCTCTCGCGCGACCTCGTGGGCGCCGGCCTGCAGCAGGCGCGCGGCCTGGCACCGTGGACGGAGCTGGCAGCGCGCATGGAGCTGCTCGCGCGCGAGCTGCGCCTGGCCGCGGGCGGGCCGCGCGCGCATGCGCAAGGCGGGGGCACGGGCAGCACGCGCCGGCCGTGGGAGCAGGTCGAGGCCGAAGGGCTGCTGCCTGGCGCGCTCGTGGCGCTGGCCACGCATTGCGCGCTGCTGGTCGAGACGCTCGAGCCGCTGCAGGAGATCGGCCCCGACTTCACCAAGCTGCGCAGCCGCGCCGACGCCCTGCGCAGCCTGTGCGTGCGCTTCCAGGGCGCGGTGCCGGACGGCCAGGTGCGCTGGGCCGACCTCACCACGCACCAGGTGCGCCTGATCGAGTCGCCGCTGGACATCGGCGGCCCGCTGAGCGCGCAGCGCGAGGCGACGCCGCGCGCCTGGATCTTCACGTCGGCCACGCTGGGCGACGACGATGCGCTGACGTGGTTCTCCGAGCCTGCGGGGCTGGACGATGCCCGCAAGCTGCGCGTCGACAGCCCGTTCGACTACGAGGCCAACTCCTGCGTGTACGTGCCGCCGAAATTCGCGGCGCCCGCCGACGCGCATCACGCCGAGAGCGTCGGTCGCGCAGCCGCGCACTGCGCCGCGGCCTTGCGCGGCCGCACCTTCGTCCTGACCACCACGCTGCGCGCGATGCGCGCCGCCGCCGACGCGTTGCAGGCCGAACTCGGCAAGCTGGGCGTCTCGCTGGAGGTGCTGGTGCAGGGCACCTTGCCCAAGCGCGCGATGCTGGAGCGCTTCGTGCGCGGCGGCTGCGTGCTGGTGGGCTCGCAGAGCTTCTGGGAAGGCATCGACGTGCCCGGCGACGCGTTGCAGTGCGTGCTGATCGACAAGCTGCCGTTCCCGCCGCCCAACGACCCGCTGATCGAGGCCCGCGTCAAGCGCCTGCAGTCGCAGGGCCGCGATGCCTTCAACGACTGCTTCGTGGCCGAAGCCGCGGTCTCTCTCAAGCAGGGCGCCGGGCGCCTGATCCGCACGGTGTCCGACCGCGGCCTGCTGGTGATCTGCGACTCGCGCCTGCGCACCGCGCGCTACGGCAAGCGCCTGCTCGACGCGCTGCCGCCGATGCGCCAGCTCGACGACGGCGGCCAGGCGCTCGACTGGCTGCGCCAACTCGCGCTGAGCCACGACTAGTCGGCGACGTCGACCGGACTGCAGTACCGGCGCTGCCGCTCACGCGGTGGCCGGAAGTTCAAGGGAGCGGCGGAACCGGCTTTGCCGGGCCGCTCGCGGCTGGCCCCTTGGGGGCAGGGAGCGCCAGCGACCGTGTGGCAGACAGTCTTACCAGAGCTTCCACCAGGCCTTGTTCTTGTTCGCTTCGGCAAACGTGCTGTTGGGGAAGTTCTTGTCCAGGACGCGTTGCGCGTCGTCGCGCAGCAGCGTCAGGCCCAGCTTGTCGTAGGCCGCGATCATGATGGACAGCGCTTCGGCGGTGGACGCCGTCTGCGGGAACTCCAGCACCGATTCCTTGGCGCGGTTGGCCGCCGCCACGTAGGCCGCGTGGCGCATGTAATAGCCGGCGACGTGCACTTCGTACTCAGCCAGCATGTTGACCGTGAAGTCCATGCGCAGGCGTGCGTCGGCGGTGTATTTCGAGTTGGGGAACTGCTCGGACAACTGCTTGAACGACTGGTAGGACTCGCGCGCGGCGGCCTGGTCGCGTTCGGACAGGTTCTGGCCGGTAATGCTGCCGAGCCAGCCGAGGTCGTCGTTGAAGTTGATGATGCCGCGCAGGTACAGCGCGTAGTCCAGCGCCGGGCTGGACGGGTGCAGCTTGATGAACCGGTCGACCGTGGCGAGCGCCTGGACCTTGTCCGCGGTCTTCCAGTACAGGTAGGCGAGCTCAAGCTGCGCTTGCTGGGCGAGAATGGAGCCCGCAGCCTTGCCTTCGATGCGGTCGAGCGACTTGATCGCGCGGTCGTAGTTGGCGCCGTCGACGTCCTCCATGGCGTCGGCGTAGAGCTTTTCGACCGGCGTGGTGGCGTCCTTCTCGGCCTGGGTGGTTCCGCATGCTGCCAGGGCGGCTGCCAGGGAAATCGGCGCCAGGAACGCGGCGAAGCGGCGGGAAGCAATCGAGAAGGTCATTGGCTGGGCGCTGTGTGCAGCGCTGGGTCGCAGTGCAAGATGGAACGAATCGCCGGAATTATATGAGCAGTGCCTTGACAGAAGCAGAACCAGACCAGCGTCCGGACGAGCTGGAGCCCGAAGACGACGCGTCCGAGATCCGCACCCACGCGGTCACGCTCGACCAGCACGGACAGCGGCTGGACAAGCTGCTGACGGCGCTCGCGCCCGAGTTTTCACGCGCCCATTTGCAGAGTCTGATCGCGGACGGGCGGGTGCAGGTCGAAGGTAAAGTTTCATCAAGCGCCTCCACCAAGATGAAGGCGGGCTGGCGCGTGCAGGTGGAGCTGGTGCGGCCAGCGCAGGACCAGGCGTTCAAGCCGGAGGACATCCCGCTGGACATCGTCTACCAGGACGAGCACGTGATGGTCGTCAACAAGCCGGCGGGCCTGGTGGTGCATCCGGCGGCCGGCAACTGGTCGGGCACGCTGCTCAACGGCATCCTCTTCCTCGACCCGAAGGCCGCCGCGCTGCCGCGGGCAGGCATCGTGCACCGGCTCGACAAGGACACCTCCGGCCTGATGGTGGTGGGCCGCACCCTGGAAGGCGTCACCGGCCTGATGCGCGACATCGCGTCGCGCGTCGTCAGCCGCAAGTACCTGGCGCTGGTGCACGGCCGGCTCAAGACGGAGCAGGAGTCGATCGAGGCGCCGATCGGACGTGACCCGAAGGTGCGGGTGCGCATGACGGTGATCAACAGCGGCAAGTGGGCCCGGACCGACATCGACCAGGTGGCCTATGCCGAGGGCATCGCGGCGGTACGCTGCACATTGCACACGGGCCGGACGCACCAGATCCGCGTCCACTTCACGTTCCGCGGGCACCCGCTGGTGTCCGACGAGCTCTACGGCGGCCGACCGGCGCTGGGCATGCAGCGCCAGGCGCTGCACGCGGCGCATCTGGCGTTCAAGCATCCGGTGACCGGCGAGGCGCTGCGCTTCGACTCCGCCCCGCCGGACGACTTCCGCCAAGCCTGGGCGCACATTGTCGGCGACGACCTGCTGGAGGATTTCAGCGAGGACGCCGAATAGGGCCGAATCGCCGGGGCGAGATATTCACGGGCGCCCCGCATCAAAACGGTTACAATGGCGTATTCCTCCTCCATCAAGTGAGTGCGTGACCCGCCGTGAAGGCGCCTGGTGACGCGTCAACTGGGGCAAGGAATGGGGCGGTTCCAACCGCGCGCAGTGCTGCTCGAAGCCCGCCGGCCCCGTTTGAACTGGAATCTCTCCCTGAATACGCGGCCGTGCATGGTGGTTTTCGCCTCTAAAAGATGGCGTCGCCGTGCTGCCGCTGACACCGGCCCCTCCATTGGCCTGCTGATGCAGGCGGACACCCGCTAATTCTTCGATGAATACTCAGGATGCCAAGCGCGTTCTTGAAACCGCGCTGATCTGTGCCAATCAGCCGCTGCCGCTGCGTGCGATGCGCAATCTGTTCGATGACCAGATCGGCGCGGACACCTTGCGTGCCATGCTCGACGAGCTGGTGCGCGAGTGGAATGGCCGTGGCGTCGAGCTGGTCTCGATCGCGTCGGGCTGGCGCTTCCAGAGTCGCCCGGAGCTGCGCGAATTCCTCGACCGACTGCATCCGGAAAAGCCGCCGAAGTACTCGCGCGCCGTGCTCGAGACCCTGGCCATCATTGCCTATCGCCAACCGGTCACGCGCGGCGACATCGAGGACATCCGCGGCGTGATGGTCGGCAGTCAGATCGTCAAGCAGCTCGAGGATCGCGGCTGGATCGAGGCGATCGGCCACCGCGACGCGCCCGGCCGCCCGTCGCTGTTCGCCACCACGCGCCAGTTCCTGGATGACCTGGGGCTGGCCAGCCTCGACCAGTTGCCCACGCTCGAAGGCGGCCTGCCGCCCAGCGATGCGCTGGCCGACCTGCAGCCCAGCCTGCTGGGCGAGGTGCAAGGCTCGCTGGAGCTCGCGCCGACGCTGGACGACGGCGCAGGCACCGACGAAGTCACCTCCGAGGACGGCGTCCTGGCGCTCGAAGGCCCGGCCGCGGAGGTCGTCAAGGCTGCCCAAGCCGCGCCGTCCGTGCCCGCCGTCGAGGCCTGCGAGCCGCCGGCCGATGTCACCGGTGCCGAGTCCGATCCGACCCCGGTCGACCACGCGGCGGCCGACGCCGTCGAGCCGGCCACCGAGGCCCCGGTGCACGCTCCTGCGCCCTCGGCCGAACCCACGCTGGCCCACGCCGAGGCCGCCCAGGCGACGCGCCAGGCCGACGCCATCGCGGCGGCCATCGCCGCCGACCAGGCGCACGCTGCCCAGTTGGTCGACGCGCACCCCCATCCCACTCCCCCTACCGCGCCGTCATCGGCGTCCACGCCGACGACCGATGAACATGCGCCTGCATCTTCCGGTTCGCCCGAGTCCCCTGAAGATCACCTGAAACAAGGTCCGCTGCAATGAGTTCCGATACCCCGGATGTGACGCCCGACAACGCGCCCGAAGGCACGACGCCCGCCGTCAAGAAGCCGCGCGCGCCGCGCAAGACTGCGGTCAAGGCCGAGGCCGCGTCCGAAGTCGCCGCGCAAACGCCGGTCGCCGACGTTGCCGAAGCCGCGCCCGCGGCGCCCCGCAAGCGCGCGCGCAAGGTCGCCGAGCCAGTCGAGGCCGCCCCGGTCGACGCCGCGCCGGCGCCAGTGGCCGAGGCGTTGCCCGTGGCCGTCGAGGCGCGCGAGCCCCGCGCTCCGCGCGTGAGGGCCGAGCGCCGCCCCGCGCCGGTCGCCGCCGAAGAGGCTGCCCCACAGGCGGCCGAACCCGCCCAAGTCGCCGCTCGCGGTGATGACGCCGGCTCTGGCGAGGATGGCGAGAGCGGCGAGGGTGGCGATGGCACCGGCCCGCAAGCGGACGGCGAAGGCGGCGAAGGCCGTCGTTCGCGCAGCCGGCGCCGCCGTCGCGGCCGCCGCGGCGGTTCCGATGACGTGTCCGCGGACGCCGGCCCGCCCGCCGAGGGCGACGAGCCAGCCGAAGTCGAGCCGGGCGAGGAGGGTGCCGAGCGCCCGCCGCGCGGCGAGCGTCCCCCGCGTCCGGAGCGCGCCCCGCGCCCGGTCGTCGAGTTCGCCAGCGCCGACGTGTCCGACACCTTCGCCGGCGTGCTGTCCGGTGATTTCGACAGCGATGCCGAGATCGTCGAAGGTGTCAACGCGATTCCCGCCAAGCGCGTGCTGGCCGCCGAGCCGGACGCGCCCAAGCTTCACAAGGTGCTGGCGCAGTCAGGCATCGGCTCGCGCCGCGACATGGAGCAACTGATCACCGACGGCAAGGTCACCGTCAATGGCGAGGTGGCTCACACCGGCCAGCGCATCTCCTTCGGCGACGAAGTGCGCGTCGCCGGTCGCGTGGTCAAGCTGCGCATCGCGCCGCCGCCGGCACGCGTGATCGCGTACCACAAGCCTGCGGGCGAAGTGGTCACTATGGACGATCCCGAGAATCGCCCGACCGTGTTCCGCCGCCTGCCGCGCCTGTCGCACGGCAAGTGGCAGTCGGTCGGCCGCCTCGACATCAACACCGAAGGCCTGCTGCTGTTCACCAACTCTGGTGATCTGGCCAACAAGTTGATGCACCCGCGCTTCGGCGTCGAACGCGAGTACGCGGTGCGCGTGCTCGGCACGCTCGAGATGGAGCCGCGCGAAAAGCTGCTGGCGGGCGTCATGATCGACGGTCAGGCGGCTCATTTCAAGTCGATCGAGGACGGCGGCGGCGAAGGCGCCAACCGCTGGTACCGCGTCGTCATCACCGAAGGCCGCAACCGCGAAGTGCGCAAGCTGTTCGATGCGGTGGGCATGGCGGTCAGTCGCCTGATCCGCATCCGCTATGGTTCGGTCGTGCTGCCCAAGGGCCTGCGCCGCTCGGTGTGGGTCGACCTGGATGACAACGATGTGCGTCGCCTGCGCCAACTGGCCGGTGCGGACAACCCGCAGCGCAACCAGCAGCGCGACCAGCAGCGCGACGATGGCCCGCGGGACAACGCGCCGCGGGACGGCGCTCCGCGCGACAACGGTCCGCGTGACGGTGCCCCGCGCGAGAACGCGCCGCGCGAAGGTGCGCCGCGTGACGGTGCGCCGCGCGAAGGCGGCCAGCGCAACAACCAGCAACCGCGCAACGAGCGTGGTCCGCGTGCCGACAACGGCCCGCGCGCCAACAACAGTGGCGGTGGCCAGCAACCCAAGCAGCAGCGCGACCGCGGCGACCGCAACACCCGTGGCCGCGACCGCGACCGGCCCGCGCGCCAGGAGCAAGCCAGCAGCCCGGCGCCGTTCCGCGAGCCGGGCGATCCGAGCTTCATCCCCAACCCGCTGCAGCAGACCTTCGACCGACGCGCGATCCAGCAGCGCGATCCGCGTCCGGTCGCGGTCGACTACGACGACGGCACCGACGGCCCGATCGGGCCGATCCCCAACCCGCTGCAGCAGACCTACGACAAGCGTGGCGTCTCAGGCAAGGCCAACCCGTTCGCCAAGAATGGCAAGCGCGGCGGTGGGGGCGGCGGTGGCGGCTTCGGTGCGGGCGGCAGCGGCTCCGGCGGCGGAGGAGGTGGCGGTGGAGGTGGCCAGCCCAAGCAGCCTGACCCGATGCAGACGGCGGTCGGCTATATCGGCGCCGACACCTTCATCAAGAAGCTCAACAACCGCGGCGGCGGCGGCGGTCGCGGCCGACGTTGAGCCCGGAGGGCACGAATCGACTCCCAGGCGGTGGAGATGTTTCGTGACCCCCTTTACTTATCAAGTGGCACTGGCTCGGTCTAAAATACCGGGCTTTGCTCAAGTTTTTGCCCCTGGAGAATCAAAATGACTGAACGTACCCTCTCGATCATCAAGCCCGACGCCGTCGCCAAGAACGTCATCGGCCAAATCGTCGCCCGCTTCGAAGGCGCTGGCCTCAAGGTCATCGCTGCGCGCCTGACCCAGCTGTCGCAAGCCGATGCCGAAGCGTTCTACGCCGTGCACAAGGCCCGTCCGTTCTTCAAGGACCTGGTCAGCTTCATGATCTCCGGCCCCGTGTTCGTCCAGGTGCTCGAAGGCGAAAGCGCCATCCTGAAGAACCGCGACCTGATGGGCGCCACCGACCCGAAGAAGGCCGAGAAGGGCACGATCCGCGCCGACTTCGCCGATTCGATCGACGCGAATGCTGTCCACGGTTCGGACGCCGCCGAAACCGCCGCGAACGAAATCGCGTTCTTCTTCCCCGGCATGCAAATCCACTCGCGTTAATTCGCGTGTGAGACCCGAGCCTGGCTCGGGTCAACTGGAACTCAAGCGCGATGACGACCCCACTCGATAACCTGCTCGACTTCGATCAAGCCGCCCTCAAGGCGTATTGCGAGCGCGTGGGTGAGAAGTCGTTCCGCGCGACCCAGCTGTTCCGCTGGATCCACCATCGCGGCGTGGGCAACTTCGACGACATGTCCGACCTGGCGCGCTCGCTGCGCACGAAGCTGGCCGGTGTCGCGCAGGTGCGGCCGCTGTCCGTGACGGCCGACAAGGCCTCGGTCGACGGCACCCGCAAGTGGTTGTTCGACGTCGGCCAGGGCAATGCGATCGAGACGGTCTACATCCCCGAAGACGATCGCGCCACGCTGTGCATCTCGTCCCAGGCCGGGTGCGCCGTCGGTTGCCGTTTCTGCTCCACCGGCCACCAGGGCTTCAGCCGCAATCTCACCACGGGCGAGATCATCGGCCAGCTGTGGCACGCGGAGCACCGCATGAAGGCCGAACTGGGCCTGGGCGCCAACGAGCGTGCCATCAGCAACGTCGTCATGATGGGCATGGGCGAGCCGCTGCAGAACTACTCGCAGCTGGTGCCGGCCCTGCGCATGATGCTCGACGACCACGGCTACGGGCTGTCGCGCCGCCGCGTGACGGTGTCCACCTCCGGCGTCGTGCCGATGATCGACCGCCTGCGCGACGACTGCCCGGTGGCGCTCGCCGTATCGCTGCACGCCCCGGACGACGCGCTGCGCGACGTGCTGGTGCCGATCAACAAGAAATACCCGATCGACGAACTGCTGAGCGCCTGCGAGCGCTATCTCGACGCGGCCCCGCGCGACTTCATCACGTTCGAATACTGCATGCTCGACGGGGTCAACGACACGCCGGCCCAGGCCCGCGCGCTCGTCAACCTCGTCAAGAACCGCCTGCCCGTCAAGTTCAACCTGATTCCGTTCAACCCGTTTCCCGAGTCGGGCTTGAAGCGCTCGTCCAATGCCCGGGTGCTGGCGTTCGGTGAAGTCCTGCTCGAAGCGGGCCTGGTCACCACCATCCGCAAGACGCGCGGCGACGACATCGACGCCGCATGTGGTCAACTCGCAGGCGAGGTGCAGGACCGCACGGACGCGCAACGTCGCATGACGCGCTCGATCCCGATCATCGCGGCCGCGCCGTCCACACCGAACATGTCCGTCGTCCCTCCCACCCTCAAGCAGTGAGTCACCATCGCATGCATCTCGTCCCCGGGCTAGCAAGATCGACGCGTTGGATGAGAGCTGCCCTCGCGGCGGCGGGCCTGTTGACGGGGCTTGCAGGCTGCGTGACTGACGGCGGGCCGGTGCAGCACCCGCACCGGGGCGACGACAAGGACCTCACCACGGCGTCCGACCAGACCAACGGCGACCGCCTGTCCAACACGCGCATGGAGCTCGCGGCTGCCTACCTGGGCCGCAACCAGCCCACAGACGCGCTGGACCAGGTCAAGCAGGCGTTGCAGGCCAAGCCTGACAATCCCGCCGCCTATGGCCTGCGCGGGCTCATCTACGCCGCGCTCGGCGACAACGAGAAGGCCGACGAGAGCTTCCACCGCGCGATGCAACTGGCGCCGCACGATGCCGACCTGGTGCACAACTACGGCTGGTACCTGTGCCAGACGCGCCGCTTCGCGGAGGCCGACGCCGAATTCTCCCGTGCGATCGCCGAGCCGGGCTATCGCTCGGTGTCGCGCACGATGCTCGTCGAAGGCATCTGCCAGGGTCGCGCCGGCAAGCCACAGGATGCCGAGCGCACGCTGTCGCGCGCCTACGAGCTCGACCCCGCGAACCCGACGATTGCGGTCAACCTGGCCGAGGTTCTCTATCGCAACGGCCAGTTCGAGCGCGCGCGCTTCTACATCCGCCGCGTCAACAACAAGCAGGAACTGGCGAGCGCGCAGACGCTCTGGCTGGCGGCCCGGATCGAGCACCGGCTCGGCCAGGACGAACAAGCCAACGCCATGGGAGCCCAACTTCGCAATCGCTTCCCGCAATCGCAGGAAGTCTTGCAGTTCGAAAAGGGCAAGTTCGATGAATGACGAGTCGACGCCGGAGCCGACGCCTGCCGACGCTTCCTCGCACCCCCCCGCCGAGGCGCACGCCGCTGACGCCGCCAGCCGCTCCGGCCCGGACACGGAGCCGCAGACCGCTTCGCAGTTCGATCCGCACAGCGCCGGCGGCATCATCCGCAGTGCGCGCCAGGCCCAGGGCATCGACCTGGCCTCGCTGGCCGCGATGCTCAAGATCCCGCTGCGTCGACTCGAGGCGCTGGAGAACGGTCGCCACGAGGAGTTGCAAGGCCCGACCTTCGAGCGCGCGCTCGCGCAGGCCGCCTGCCGCGTGCTCAAGGTCGACCCGAAGCCGGTGCTGGCGCTGCTGCCGGCCAACGAGCGCAACACGCTCGAGCGGGTCACCGAAGGCATCAACACGCCGTTTCGCGATGGCCAGGGCAGCCGCGGCTTCGAGCTGCCGACGCTGGTGCGCCCGGCGGTGATCATCGTCGTGCTGCTGGTGGTGGGCACGATCGCGCTGCTGGCGATGCCCGACAGCTGGGTCGCGCGCGTCACGCGTCCGTTCACGGGCGGCCCGGCCGCCAGCGCGCCGGCAGAATCGACGGCGTCCAGTGCTGCGTCGGGCATGAGCACGGTGCCGGTCGAGCTCCCTGGCGCCAGCGCCGCGGCGTCGGTGGCGCCGACGTCCGCGCGGGCCGCGGCGCCGTCGGCCGTCCCGCTGTCGGCGGCGGCCGTCTCGGCCACGGCCGCTCAAGGCATCGACGAGGTGCTGGCCCACGTGGCGGCGGCGCCCAACATTCCGCTGCAGGTCAATGCCAGCGCCGATTCCTGGGTCGAGGTCGTCGACGCGCAGGGGCATTCGTTGTTGTCGCGTACCGTCGTCGCTGGCGAGTCCGTCGGCCTCGACGGTGCGTTGCCGATGCGCGTCAAGATCGGCAACGCGAAGGGCACGCATCTCAAGCTGCGCGGCGACAATGTGGACCTGACGCCCTGGACGCACGACAACATCGCGCGTGTCGAGCTGAAATGATTCCCCGACAAGCTCAAGCCATGACCGATTCCAACCTGCCCATCCCCGACGCCAGCACGCTGCTGGACGGCGAGCCCATCGCCGAGGTCGCGCCCGCCGCGCGCCGCTCGCGCCAGGCGCGCGTAGTGTGGGGCAGCAACATCGTCACGGTGGGCGGCGACGCGCCCGTGCGCGTGCAGTCCATGACCAACACCGACACGGTGCAGGTGATCGAGACGGCGATCCAGGTCAAGGAACTGGCGCTGGCCGGCTCCGAGATGGTGCGCATCACGGTCAACACGCCAGAAGCGGCGGCCGCGGTGCCGCACATCCGCGACCAGCTCGACCGCATGAACATCAACGTGCCGCTGGTGGGGGACTTCCACTACAACGGCCACCGCCTGCTCACCGAGTACCCGGCCTGCGCCGAGGCGCTGTCGAAGTACCGCATCAACCCGGGCAATGTCGGCCGCGGCGAGAAGGGCGATCGGCAGTTCGCACAGATGATCGAAGTGGCCTGCAAGCACGACAAGCCGGTGCGCATCGGCGTCAACTGGGGCAGCCTCGACCAGGAGCTGCTCAAGGCGCTGATGGACGCCAACGCGAAGCGTTCCAGGCCCTGGGAGCTCAAGCAGATCATGTACGAGGCGCTGGTGCGCTCGGCGCTCGAGTCGGCCGAGGCCGCGCGCAACATCGGCCTGGACCCGAACCAGATCCTGCTCAGCTGCAAGATGAGTGCGGTGCAGGACCTGATCTCCGTCTACCGCGGCTTGGCCAAGCGCACGGACCACGCGCTGCACCTGGGCCTGACCGAAGCCGGCATGGGCGCCAAAGGCACGGTGGCCTCGGCCACGGCGCTGGCCGTGCTGCTGCAGGACGGCATCGGCGACACGATCCGCGTCTCGCTCACCCCGCAGCCGGGCGAAGCCCGCACGCAGGAGGTGGTGGTGGCGCTCGAGATCCTGCAGTCGCTGGGCCTGCGCCACTTCAACCCCAGCGTCACGGCCTGTCCGGGCTGCGGTCGCACCACCAGCACCGTGTTCCAGGACCTGACCAAGCAGATCGACGACTTCCTGCGCTCGCAGATGCCCGTGTGGCGCGACCGCTTCCCCGGCGTCGAAGGCATGAAGGTGGCCGTGATGGGCTGCATCGTCAACGGCCCCGGCGAGAGCAAGCACGCCGACATCGGCATCAGCCTGCCCGGCACCGGCGAAGCCCCGTCCGCGCCCGTCTACATCGACGGCGAACGCGTGCTGACGCTGCGCGGCGACAACATCGCCGGCGAATTCCGGGCGATCGTCGAGCAGTACATAGAGCGACGCTACGGCGCGGTCACTGCGGCGCATTGACGCTGCGTCCGCTCCTTCCGCCGACCTTTCCAATTCTTTACGCGGCCGCGCAACGGGCCGCTTGATCCCCATTGCCCATGGCTGAAAAACTGCGTGCCGTCAAAGGCATGAACGACATCTTCCCGGCCTCGGTTCCGCGCAAGGCGGACGATGTGCTGCCCACCTCCAATCTTTGGCAGTGGTTCGAAGCCACCGCGCGCTCGGTGCTGCAGCGCTACGGCTACCAGAACCTGATGACGCCGATCGTCGAGCCGACCGCCCTGTTCGTGCGTGGCATCGGCGCGGTGACCGACATCGTCGAGAAGGAGATGTATTCCTTCGAGGACTCGATGAACGGCGACAAGCTCACGCTGCGCCCCGAGTTCACCGCCGGCATCGTGCGCGCCATCATCGAGCACAACGCGCTCTACAACGGTCCGCTGCGCCTGTGGTCCATGGGCCCGCTTTTCCGCCATGAACGCCCGCAGAAGGGGCGCTATCGCCAGTTCCACCAAATGGACGTCGAGGCCATGGGCTTCGCCGGCCCGGACGTCGACGCCGAACAGATCCTGCTCACGCGCACGCTGCTGCGCGAGCTGGGCCTGAAGGAAGGCGAGCACATCCGCCTCGAGATCAACAGCCTGGGCCAGCCCGCGGAGCGCGCGGCACACCGTGCTGCCCTGGTCACGTACTTCGACACCAACGCGGCCCTGCTCGACGAGGATTCGCAACGCCGCCTGCTGACCAACCCGCTGCGCATCCTGGACAGCAAGAATCCGGCGATGCAGGTGATGATCGACGCGGCGCCCAAGCTGATGGAATTCCTCGGCGCGGAGACGATGGCGCACTTCGATGCCGTGCGCGCCGTGCTCGACGCCGTCGGCCTCGAGTACCGCGTCAACACGCGCTTGGTGCGCGGCCTGGACTACTACAACCTCACCGTTTTCGAGTGGATCACCGACCAGCTCGGCTCCCAGGGCACGGTGTGCGGTGGCGGCCGCTACGACGGCCTGATCGAACAGCTCGGTGGCAAGCCGGCGCCCGCCGTTGGCTGGGGCTTGGGCATCGAACGCCTGTTGTTGCTGCTCGAAGCCGTGGGGATCGCGCCGCCGGACCAAGCACCTGACGTCTACGCCGTCGTCGGCAGCGACGAGGCGCGCGTGCCGGCGATGGTCGCGGCCGAGGCCTTGCGCGGGGCGGGCGTGTCGGTGGTTCAGCACGCCCAGGGCGCGGAAGGCCTGGCCAGCGTCAAGTCGCAGTTCAAGAAGGCCAATGCCAGCGGCGCGCGGTTCGCGCTCGTGTTCGGGACTGAGGAACTTGCACGCGGTGTCGTGGGTCTGAAGTCGCTGCGCGGTGGCGAATCCGCCCAGGTCGAACGCCCCTTGAACGACGTCGCGGCATGGGCTGCGGAGCTGCTCAACGCATAATCGAGGATTGGCCCGATTGTTCGGGCCCGCCTCTCTTCGTCCGCGGCGACTTATCCGCGGGCAATTACCCGATTCACGACAGACCGATTCCCGATGGCACAACAACTCGATCTCCAGGAACAAGAACAGGTCGACGCCCTCAAGGCGTACTGGGCCAAGTACGGCAACCTGATCATGTGGGCGGTCACGTTGGTGCTGGCCGCCTTCGCAGGCTGGAGCTGGTGGACGAAGCTCGACCGCGACAAGGCGGGCGCCGCCAGCACGCTGTACGGCGAGCTGCAGGCGGCCGCCGACGCCGGTGACCCGAAGCGAGCCGCCCAGATCTTCGGCGACATGCAGTCCAAGGCGCCCAAGACCACCTACACGCAGCTGGGCGCGTTGCTGCTGGCCAAGACGCAGTCCGACAAGGGCGACGCCGTCAACGCCAGCGCCAACCTGCAATGGGTCGCCGACAACGGCAACGACGAGAATGCCGCGGTCGCCCATCTGCGCCTGGCCGGCCTGCTGGCCGATGCCAAGAAGTACGACGACGCCTTGAAGCAGCTCGCGCTGGTCAAGCCGACGTCGTTCGCGGCGCTGGTCTCCGACCGCCGCGGCGACATCGAGCTGGCCCAAGGGCAGAAGGACGCCGCCACCAAGGCCTACAAGGCGGCCTACGACGGCCTGCCGGCCACCACGCAGTACCGCCTGCTGGTCGAAGCCAAGCTGACGAAGCTGGGCGCCGCCCCGGCCGCCTCGGCCGCCTCTGGCACCGCCTCGGGAGCCGCGCAATGAGCGCCTTTCTGAAGGCTCGTTCGCTGGCGACGCTGGCCCTCTCGGCCACGCTCGCCGCGACGGCGTTGCTGGCCGGCTGCGCCGACGACGTCGCCAAGCCGACGCCGCTGGAGCCGCTGGAAGCCAAGATCGCCGGCCACGAGGTCTGGAAGCTGAGCCTGGCCAGCTTCGGCTCGCTGAGTGCGCTGGCCGGCAACGCCGGCTTCGGCCCGCAGGGCGTGACCGCGTCCGGCAACAACTTCGTGATCGCCGCGCTCAACGGCGCGCTGGTTTCGGTCGACGCCGACAGCGGCAAGGAAAACTGGCGCGCGGACGCGGGCGGACGACTGTCCACCGGCATCGGCACCGACGGCCGCTACAGCGCGGTCGTCACGCGTGATGGCGACCTGGTGACGCTGGACGGCGGCAAGATCATCTGGCGCCAGCACCTGGGCAGCGCAGTCGTCACCGCGCCGTTCGTGGCCGGCGAGCGCGTGTTCGTGCTGGGCGTCGACCGCTCGGTGCAGGCCTTCGACGCACTCGATGGCCACAAGCTGTGGGTCTACGCCCGAGCTGGTGACGCCCTGACGCTGTCGCAGGCCGGCGTGCTGACCTCCTGGCAGGACACGCTGCTGTTCGGCCTGGGCGCACGCCTGACCGCGCTCGATCCGATCAAGGGCACGGTTCGCTGGGAAGTGCCGGTGGCCGCGCCGCGTGGCACCAACGAGGTCGAGCGTCTCGCCGACCTGGTCGGCCCGGCTGCCCGCGTGGGCAGCGTCTACTGCATCCGTGCGTTCCAGAACGGCATCGGCTGCATCGATGCCGAGCGCGTCACCGCGCTGTGGTCGATCAACCTCGGAGGTGGGCAGTCGATCGGCGCCGACCAGGACTTCGTGTTCGCCGGCGACGCCAGCGACCGCCTGAGCGCTCGCCGCCGCGCCAACGGCGAGTCGGTGTGGCTCAGCGACAAGTTCCAGAACCGCCACCTGAGCGGCATGTTGTCCATCGGCAAGGTGCTCGTGTTCGGCGACCTCGAAGGCTACGTCCACTTTCTCGACCGTGCCACCGGCGCGCCGCTGCTGCGCCTGCCCACCAACGGCTCGGCGATCGTCGGTTCGCCGGTGCGCGCCGGCAACACGCTGGCCGTGACGACGCATGACGGCTCCGTCTACGCGTTCCGTCCGGAATGAGCGGCTTGAAGCGAACGACCAGGAGACTTTCCGCGTGAAACCCGTCATTGCACTCGTCGGCCGACCCAACGTCGGCAAGTCGACGTTGTTCAACCGGATGACGAAGACCCGCGACGCGATCGTCGCCGATTTCGCGGGCTTGACCCGCGACCGCCACTACGGCGACGGCCGCCACGACGGCATCGAGTTCATCGTCGTCGACACTGGCGGTTTCGAGCCCGATTCCACCACCGGCATCGTCAAGGAAATGGCGCGCCAGACGCGCCAGGCCGTGGCCGAGGCCGACGTGGTCATCTTCGTCGTCGACATCCGCCTGGGCCTGTCGGTGCAGGACCACGACATCGCTCGCTACCTGCGCACCGCGCAGAAGAACGTGCTGATCGCGGTCAACAAGGCCGAGGGCATGCAGGAGTCGCCGATGCTCAACGAGTTCCACGAGCTCGGCATGGGCGAACTGCACCCCATCTCGGCCGCGCACGGGCAGGGCATCCGCAGCCTGCTCGACGCGGCGCTCGAAGGCCATGTCGCGGAGGTCGAGGAAGACGAGTTCGGCGCCTCGGCGATGGATCGCCCGCTGCGCCTGGCCGTGGCCGGACGCCCCAACGTGGGCAAGTCCACGCTGATCAACACCTGGCTGGGCGAGGAGCGCCTGGTGGCGTTCGACATGCCCGGCACCACGCGTGACGCCATCATGGTGCCGTTCGAGCGCGGCGGCAAGAAGTTCGAGCTGATCGACACCGCCGGACTGCGCCGACGCGGCAAGGTCTTCGAGGCGATCGAGAAATTTTCCGTGATCAAGACCTTGCAGGCGATCGAGGACGCCAACGTGGTCGTGCTGCTGCTCGACGCCGAGCACGCGATCACCGAACAGGATGCGCATCTGGCCGGCCATGTGCTCGAGGCCGGGCGTGCGGTCGTCATCGGCATCAACAAGTGGGACGCGGTGGCCAGCGAGGCGCGAGACCAGGTCAAGCGCGATCTCGACCGTAAGATG
>JBDSDD010000027.1:0-37068 GCA_039920745.1 Burkholderiaceae bacterium
GACCGCGACGCAGCAGCTCGCCGGCAACGAACAGGCGCACGTCTCGCTGCAGGAAGAACTCACGCGCCTGACCGATGCGTCGGCGCAGGCCGGCCTGCAGGAAGCGCTCGCTCTGAAGCTCGACCGCGAAGCCGCGCTGGGCGCCAAGCGCAGCGAGTACGACGACCTGACGATGCGGCTGCGCCGCGCCGACGAACAACGGATGCAGCACGAGCAGAGCCTGCAGCCGCTGCGCGACCGCATCACCAAGCTGCAGCTCGAGGAACAGGCCGCGCAACTCGGCGGCGCGCAGTACCTCGATCAGCTGGTGGCAGCGAACGTCGACTTCGAGGCGCTCTCGGCCGGCATCGAAGCCGACAACGTCAAGCTGAACGGCCTGCAAGGGGAGATCGACCGCATCAACCGCGAGGTCAACGCGCTCGGCGCCGTCAACCTGGCCGCGCTCGATGAACTCACGGCGTCGCGCGAGCGCAAGACCTTTCTCGATGCGCAGAACGCCGACCTGATCGAGGCGATGACGACGCTCGAAGATGCGATCCACAAGATCGACCTCGAAACCCGCGACCTGCTCGCGAGCACCTTCGACCAGGTCAACACGCACTTCGGCCGGATGTTCCCGGAGCTGTTCGGTGGCGGCAACGCGAAGCTGGTGATGACCGGCGACGAGATTCTCGATGCCGGCGTGCAGGTGATGGCGCAGCCCCCGGGCAAGAAGAACAGCACGATTCACCTGCTCTCGGGCGGAGAGAAGGCGCTCACGGCGATCGCGCTGGTGTTCGCGATCTTCCAGCTGAACCCGGCGCCGTTCTGTTTGCTCGACGAGGTCGACGCGCCGCTCGACGACGCCAACACCGAGCGCTACGCCAAGCTGGTGTCGGAGATGGCAAAGGCGACCCAGTTCCTCTTCATCAGCCACAACCGCATCGCCATGGAGATGGCCGAGCAGCTGATCGGCGTGACGATGCAGGAGCAGGGCGTGTCCCGCATCGTCGCGGTCGACATGGAGGCCGCACTCTCGATGGCCGAACTCGCCTGACGAACCCACAAGAAGCTCCGACACGATGCCGCTGAACCTGACCACCGCCCTGATTGCGCTCGCCGTGCTGGTGCTCGGGGGCATCGTCGTCCAGGGCCTGTGGAAGGCGCGGCGCATCGCATCTCGCGCGCGGGGCCTCAACGTGGTCGTCGGCGACGAGCCGGGCGCGCGCCGCGAACCGGCGATGGGCGGCGATCCGGTGCCTGCGGGTGACGCTCCCGGGCGTCCCGAAGGCCGGCTCTCGCCCGTGCGGCGCTCGGTGCGCCTGGACGCGCTGATCGACGCGATCGCCACGCTCAGCGTCGACGCACCGATCGCCGGCGAGGGCGTGCTCCCGCACCTGCCCGGCGCCAACCGCGCCGGCACCAAGCCGTTCTTCATCGAGGGCCTGAACAGCGAGACCGGCGAGTGGGAGACCATCGTCGCCAACGCTCGCTACGGCGAGTTCCAGGCCGGCGTGCAGATGGCCAACCGCAACGGCGCGTTGAACGAGATCGAGTTCTCCGAGTTCGTGCAGAAGCTCGAGGCCTTCGCGCAGGCGATCGGCGCTTCGTCCGACCTGCCCGACATGCTCGAGACCGTCGCCCGCGCCCGCGAGCTCGACGCGTTCGCGAGCCAGCATGATGCGCAGCTGGTCGCGCTGCTGCGCGCCAATTCGGTCGCGTGGTCGGTGGGCTACCTGCAGCAGGCCGCGCAGCGCCACGGTTTCGTGCCGGGCGCGGTGCCGGGCCGGCTGGTGTTGCCCGCGATCGAGGAGGGCGCGCCGCCGGTGCTGGTGCTGGGCTTCGATGCCCAGGCCGCTCTCGCCGACGACCCGGGCCACGCCGCCGTGCGCGAGCTGACGCTGGGGCTGGACGTCGCGCAGACCGAGGAGCTCGTCGAGCCCTTCGCGGCCTGGCACGGCGCCGCCCGCAAGCTGGCCGACGACCTCGACGCCGCGATCGTCGACGACCAGGGCCAGACGATCACGCTGCACGCGTTCTCGGCGATCCACGCCGAGCTGACGCGGCTCTACGAGTCGCTGTCCGCGCACGACCTGGCCGCGGGCTCCGCCGGCGCGCGCCGTC
Organism: Burkholderiaceae bacterium; assembly: GCA_039920745.1. Classification (GTDB taxonomy): domain Bacteria; phylum Pseudomonadota; class Gammaproteobacteria; order Burkholderiales; family Burkholderiaceae_C; genus Scleromatobacter. Next base: position 2,104 of record JBDSDD010000027.1, read on the forward strand.
TCTTCAGCTGAACGCGATGGCGCTGGCGCCGACCCCCGTGCCGTTCGACTGGCGTCGCGCGACCGCCGCCGACGTGTTCGAGCTCGCTCCGCTGTACCGAGACGCGGCGTTGCGCCTGGGGCCGCTCGTCTACACGCCGGAGCAGGTGCATGCCTGGGCGTCGTTCGCGGAGGACAGCGCCGGCTTCCGCGACTACGTGCTGAGGTTCGACACCTGGATCGCCGAACGTCCCATCGACGGCCGCACGCTCGGCTTCTGCGGCGTGAGCCCGGCCGGCGAGCTGCGCGAGGTGCATTCGCTGTACGTGACGCCCAACTTCACCCGACGCGGCCTGGGCGGCGCGATGCTGCGGCGCACGCTGGAGCGCGCCGAGGCCGAAGGCGCGACGCGCTTCGCGGCCTGGGCCACGCCGTTCAGCCGGCGGGTGTTCGAGGCCGCCGGTTTCACGCTGACCCAGACCGTGGCGGCGCCGTTCGCGGGCGTGATGTTCGAGCGCTACCGCGTCGAACGCGGCTGACCGAAGAAGACGTCCAGCGTCGGGAACCCGGCCTGTTCGCGCAGGCAGTCCCACAGCAGGATCGCCAAGCCGATGTCGCCCGTCCACAGAGAATGGCGCAGGCGTCCGGTGCGTGCCGTCGCGTGCTCGAATTGCGCGATGGCGTGCATCGCGAACGCGAGTGCGCGCTGGCGCCAGCGCGCGTCCCCGGTGCGCGCGTGCAGCACCAGGAACGCGTAGGCGTTGCCCGCGGTGCCGTGGCAAAGGTTGGAGCCCTTGGCGAGCGGCCCGGCGGCCCAGGTCGCCTCGCCAGCCTCCACGAGCAACGCGTCCAGCGCGCTGCCAGGCAGGTCGGCCAGGCAGATCACGAAGCCGGGTGCGCCATGGCAGAACTGCATCAGCCACTTCTGCGGCGTGCCGGGCGCCTCGTCCGCCGCGAGGGGCCACGTGGCCTTGCGGTTCTCGCGGATCGCGGTGTTGGCGATCGTGGTCTCGATGCAGCGCAGCCAGTCGTCGCGCTCGTCCGCGGGCATCAGGTGGCGGCCCAGCAGCAGTGCGCGGGCGGTGGCGACGAAGCCGTGCACGGCATCCAGGTAGCGCGCCTGGCGGCCATACAGAAGCTGCGGCCAGTAGTGGCAGGCCTGGCGCTCCGACCACACGAGTTGCTCGCGCAGGCGCTGCGCGAGTCTGCGGAACAGCACGGCCCAGCGCTCGCCGCCGGCCTGGCGATGCATCAGCGCGGCGGCCAGCAGCGAGCCGGGCGAGCCCCACATCAGCTCGCGCGCCGGGTGGTCGATGTTGGCGGCGATCAGCGCGGCGATGGTATCGGCGCGTTCGGCAGTGGGGGAGTGGCCCCAGGCCATCATCTCGATGGCCAGGTCGCCCATCAGGTAGCTGCCCGCGGTGCCTCCGGGCTCGTTGGCGAGCCACTCGCGATTGCGCTCGAGCAGGCGGGGCAGGTGCTGCGCGAACGACGGCGGGGATGCGGCGCCGACCGCGCCCAGGTAGTCCAGTGCCCACATGACGCCTGCGGCGCCGAAGTACAGGCAGGTGAACGGCGCGTTTGGGTCATCGCGCGCGTCGAGGTCGCCCGGATGCACCGGCCACAGCGTGTCCGGCGAGAACGCGGCCACCGTGTCGTCGACGATGCGCGCGATCGTCGCACGCACGCGGGCCTCGTCCCAGGCGAGGGGCTGGAGCGCTTCGTGGCGGGCGGGATCGTGCAGCATCTGAGGGCGGTGCAGTGGGCAGGCGTCGATCGTACGTTGCACCGGCGCGGGTCGCGCGTGTCGCCCCTGCCTGCGTCTGTGGCATCCTGCTTCCACGCGTTGCAGGAACCCGGAGATGAGCTCTTGACCCAGCCCGACAACTCGCCCGCCGCGGCGATGACGCCCGACGAGGCCCTGCAATATGCGATCGCGCGCCACCGGCAAGGCGAGCTGGACGTCGCCGAGCAGATCTACGCCGAGCTCCTGCAACGCGAGCCGCGGCACGCGGATGCGCTCAACTTCATGGGCATGCTGCAGTACCAGCGCGGCGCGCACGATCGGGCGCTCGAGCTGCTCAAGCGCGCGTCGATGATCGCGCCGCGCCAGGCGCAGATCTGGAACAACCTGGGCAACGTGCTGTCTGGCCTGAGGCGGTCGGTGGAGGCCGAGAAGGCATTTCGGCGCAGCCTGGCGCTGGTCGAGAGCCCCGAGGCGCTGACGAACATCGCGCGCCTGCAGCGCCGTCGCCAGGAATGGACGCGCAGCGAGCAATCATGCCGCCGCGCCATCGCGTTGGCGCCGCAGGCAGGCGAGGCCTGGCACTACCTGTCGCTCGCGCTGCTGGGCCAGCAGCGTCAGGAGGAGGCCTTCGAGGCCGCGGTGCAGGCCGAGTTGCTGCTGCCGGCCGAGTCGCGCCGAAGCGAGACCTACGGCCGGGCGCTGTCGGCCGCCGGCGCGCACGAGCAGGCGGTGGCGTTCTACCGCGACTGGCTGCAGCGCGAGCCTGGCAACCCGTACGTCCAGCATCACCTGGCCGCGAGCCTGGGCGAAGCGCCGGAACGCGCGAGCGACGCCTACGTCGCGCAGGTGTTCGACCAGTTCGCGGCCAACTTCGACGCCCATCTCGCGGCGCTGAAGTACCGCGCGCCGGAACTGGTCGAGCAGGCCGTGCGCGCCGCGTTGCCGGCGCCCTCGGCGCAGTTCGATATCGCCGACCTCGGCTGCGGCACCGGACTCGTCGGTCCGCTGGCCAGGCCGTGGGCGCGCGTGCTGACGGGCTGCGACCTGTCCGCGGGCATGCTGGAGCGCGCCGCCGCGCGCCAGGCCTACGACGCGCTGGTCAAGGCCGAGCTGGTGCAGTTCCTGGCCGCGCGAGCCGCTGCCTTCGACGTGCTGGTGTCGGCCGACACGCTCATCTACTTCGGCGAGCTCGCGCCCTTGTTCGCAGCGGCGCATGGCGCTTTGCGTCCGGGCGGGCTGCTGGTCGCCACGGGCGAGTCGTTGCCCGACGACGACCCGTCGCCCTATCGGTTGACGGAAAGCGGGCGCTACGCCCACGGCCTGGCGGCACTTGCCGGGTGCCTGCGGACGGCCGGCTTCGCGGAGCCGGCGATCGTGCGCGCGTCGCCGCGCAACGAGAGCGGCAAGGCGGTGGCCGGCTGGGTGCTGACGGTCAGGCGCGAATGAACGACGCCGCGATGCGAGATCGGTCACGGGAATCTCTGCATATCTGCTTGATTCGGAGCGACACCCGACCTTGCGGCTGGCCCATACCGCGCGGTCCACGGTAGGCTCTCCCCATGCGCAAGAATCTGGCGATCCTGTCGAGCTTGCTGGCGGCTTTCATGGTCGCGCTGGCTGGCTGCACGCCGCCGACGTCCAAGCTGGTGCCGACGCCCAGGACACCGACGGCTGGCCCCGGCGTGCACGTGCTGACGCAGCGCCTGACCATGCCGGGCCTGGGCCGAGAGCGCACGCTGCGGCTGTACCTGCCGCCGTCCTACGAGTCGAACCCGTCGCGCCGATACCCGGTGCTGTACATGCACGACGCGCAGAACCTGTTCGACGACGCGACCTCGTTCGCCGGCGAATGGGGCGTCGACGAGACGCTGGACGAATTGGCCCGAACGCGCGGCTTCGAGGCGATGGTCGTGGGCATCGACAACGGCGAGGCAGAGCGCATCCACGAGCTGTCGCCGTGGACCAATCCCAAGTACGGCCCGGCCCAGGGCGAGCAGTACATGGCCTTCGTCGTCGACACCGTCAAGCCGTGGATCGACGCGCACTACCGCACGCAGCCCGGCCGCGACTCGACCGCCATCATCGGCAGCTCGATGGGCGGCCTGATCTCGCACTACGCATTGCTGCGCTACCCGCAGGTGTTCGGCAAGGCGGCGATCTTCTCGCCGTCGTACTGGTACACCGGCGAGGTCTACACGCAGACGGCCGCGCATCCGTGGCCGGTCGGCACGCGCACCTACTTCTATATCGGCGGCCACGAGGACGATGAATCGCTGCCTGACGTCGACCGCATGATCGCGCTGCTGCACGCGCAGGCGCACGGGCCCGGCGACATCACGCTGCGCGTCGATCCCGCGGGCCAGCACAACGAGCGCGCATGGCGCGCCGAGTTCCCGCGCGCGATTGCGTGGCTGTTCGAACTGCCGGTGCCCGGCGCTGCGAAGCCCTGAGATGCCGGAGGCCTGCACGGCGAAGCCCTAAGATCCCGGGTTGCCCACCGACGAGCACCCCGATCTTGACCCGCACCGACCTGACCGACCTGACCGACCACCCGTTCGCCGCCTTCCTGTTCGACATGGACGGCACGATCCTCAGCTCGATCGCGGCCGCCGAGCGCGTGTGGGCGCGCTGGGCCGCGCGCCACGGGCTGGACGTCGCCGCGTTCCTGCCGACGATCCACGGCATGCGCAGCGTGGAGACGGTGCGCCGGCTGAACCTGCCGGGGGTCGACGCCGTGGCCGAGTCCGCGGCGATCACGCGCGAGGAGATGGACGACGTCGCCGGCATCGAGCCCATCGCCGGTGTCCGCGACTTCATCGCCACGCTGCCGCTGGGCCGCTGGGCCGTCGTCACGTCGGCGCCGCGCGAACTGGCGCTGCGCCGCATCGCGGCTGCCGGCCTGCCGTTGCCGGGCCTGATGATCGCGGCCGAGGACGTCTCGCGCGGCAAGCCGGCGCCGGACTGCTTCGAGCTCGCGGCGGCGCGGCTGGGCGTGTCCGCGCGCGACTGCCTGGCCTTCGAGGATGCACCGGCCGGCATCGCGGCGGCCGAGTCCGCGGGCGCGCGTGTCGTCGTGATCACCGCGACGCATTCGCATCCCATGCCTACGGCGCACCTGGCTGTGCGCGACTACGCGGCCCTGGGCAACTGCGTCGACGAGGCCGGCGCGCTGCGCCTCGTCGCACGGGCGCCCTGACGATGGCCGGAACCGATCTCCTCAGGCGCGCGACCGCTGCGGCCTGGGTGCGGCCCGAGGCGCTCAACGTCACGCCGGAACTGCTGGGCATGCCGCTGGCGCCGCACGGCAGGCGCGTGCTCGCGATGGGCGTGGATGTCGCGCTCATCGGCTTGCTGACGACCACGGACATGTTCTGGATGGTCGCCGGCATCGGGGCGCTGATCGTCCAGCTGCGCCGTCCGCTGGCGAGCCGGCCGCGCTCGCGCAGCGCGCTGATGGTGGCCGCGCTGGCGCTGCTGGTGATGCTGGCAGCGCAGTACGGCCAGCAATGGTTCGCGCACCGCAACGACCCGCCGCGCGCGGCGTCCTCGACGCAGGACGACGCTGACGACGTCGCCGAGGCACTGGCGGCCTTCGCCGCGTCCGCCCCGGGGTCCGAGGCGGCGCTGCGCAGCGCCGAGAAGCAGCTGGCGCAGGACGCCGCCCGCATCCACGATCTCGAGGCTCAGCTGGTCGAGGTGCGCAAGCCGCGCCCGATCCAGTGGCGCGACAACGCCCTCGCGAGCCTGCATCGCCTGGGCCTGCGCTTCGGCTGGGCGATCGCTTACTTCACGCTGCTGCCGTTCTGGTGGAAGGGACAGACGGTGGGCAAGCGGCTGTTCGGCCTGCGCATCGTGGAGCTTACCGGCAAGCCACTGGGCCTGATGACCAGCTTCGGCCGTTACGGCGGGTACGCCGCAGGCCTGGCCACCGGGGGCATGGGCTTTGTGCAGGTGCTGTGGGATCCGAACCGGCAGGCGGTGGAGGACAAGCTGGCGCACACGGTCGTCGTCGACCTGCGCGGGCCGCGGGCGCCAGTCGGGGCGCCGACCCCCTAGTCTGACGGCGGCGCGACCCGCGCGACGCCGCGGCACGACAGCGAGTCCCGCCGAGAATGCCACTGGCATCGCAGCCGCTGTTCCTGCGCGGGCGCAGCCGGAACATTCGGAGTCACTCTTGACCGTCCCCTCTCCCGCGCACTCGGGCCTGTTGTCATCCTTCGCGCCGCTGTCCTGGGCGGAGACCGAGTTGTGCAGCGCCGCCGTCGAGGGGCGCACGGCGACGGCGCTGGCAAAGCCGCAGACACCCGCCGACATGACCGTGCGCGCCGAATTCCTTCGCTCTCTGCTGCTGGAGCGTGACCCCGGATTCAAGCTGCATGAACGTGGATTCGGCCTGTTCCGGATGCGCGTCGCCGAGAATCTGGATCTCGAAGGCTGCGAGTTGCGGCGGCCGTTGCGGTTCATCGATTGCGTGCTGGGGCCGTTGAACCTGGTCGGCGCCAAGCTGGCCACGCTGAGCTTCAATGGCGGCTCTGTCGAGTCCATCAGCGGGGACCGCAGCGTCATTGACGCGCTGTTCCTGCGTGGCGTCGAAGTGCAGGCAGGCGTGCGTCTGCTCGGCGCTCAGATCACCGGCGATCTCGACTGCACCGCGGCGAGGCTGTCCGCAAGGCAGCCGGGCGCCACGAAGATCGGCAACAAGGCGTTCGACGCGCTCAACGCTGCCCTGGGCCTGGACGGTGCGAGCATCGGCGGCGCCTTCATGCTGCGCGAGACCTGGATGCACGGCTCGTTGAAGGCCAGCAGCCTGGTGGTGGGCAAGCTGGCTGATCTGCGCAAGCTCTCGATGCGCACCGGACAGGTCAACCTGGACTCCGCGACGCTGGGCGGCGACCTCGACCTGTCGGGCGCGACGATTCGCAGCGAACCGGGCTTCGCGCCGTCGCAGGAAGACACTGCACTTCGCCTGTCGTTGGCCCGCATCGCCGGTTCGTTGCAACTGACCTCGCGCTTCGAGACGGATGGCGGGGTCGATCTCAACGACCTGCGCGTCGGCGGCAACCTGACGCTGCGCGGCGCCCGATTCACCGGCCGACGCGAGTTCGCGTTGCTCGCACAGCGCATGCAGGTGCAAGGCGCATTCGATCTCGACTCGAGCACCTGCTTCGGCCCCGAGGCGACGAGCAAGGCGGACGCGAGTGGCACCAGCGGCACGGGTCGGCTGGCGCCGCGTCCCGAGCCTGGCACGGCGACATCGCAGCCCGAACCGGGTTCGGCCGTCGACCTGACCGCCGCGTCGGTGGGTTCGCTGTCCGACCAATGGGCGAGTTGGCCGAAGGGCAACCGGGTACTGGGTTTTCGATACAAGCAGATTGCCGGCGCCACGTCCACGCGGGCGGCCTGGTGGGTGGACTGGTTGCGACTGCAGGTTGCCGAGGACCTGGGCCCCGTCGGCCAGGGCGGGCGCGTGCTCGGGACCGAAGGATTCAAGCCGCAGCCGTGGAACCAGGCGATGGTCGCGTTGCGCGAGGTCGGCTGCGTGCGCGACGCCGAGGACCTGGCGATCGCCAAGGAGGACGCCGAGCACGCGTTCGATACCGGCGCGCGCAAGTTCTGGTTCCATCTCTGGGGCAGGTGGGCCGGCTACGGCTATCGCCCGTTGCGACTGCTTTGGGCGCTGCCCGGGGTCTATGTGCTGTCGGTGGTCATCTACGCGTGGGCCGCGTGGGAGGGCGCGATGGCACCGACGAAGGAGGAGTTCCTCGCCAAGCCCGAGTACCAGCATTGCAAGCCGGAGTACGGCGGCAACTGGGCCCGATGTCCGCTGGCGCCGGCGTATCCTGACTTCTTCGCCTTGGCGTACGCGGCGCAGATGCTGCTGCCCGCGATCGAGTTGCGCCAGTCGAAGGACTGGGCGCCCGTGCCGTGGCAACGGCCTGTGCACGCGCTGCCGCCCGCCCAGGCGGCGAGTCAGGTGGCGTCTGCGCCGGGATTGGCGGTGTCGGCAAAGCCGACGCCACCTGCTTCGGCATCCACGACGCCGATCGCAGCTGGCGCGTCGGCGCCGCTTGCCGCGTCGTCAGCAGCCCCTGCGGTCGCGACGACCGTGTCATCGACCGTGGCCGAGCCGGACGACAAGGCCAGCCTGTCCGTCGTGGGCGTCGTGACGCTGATCTGGAGCTGGATCGAGTCGACGCTCGGGCTGGCGGCGCCGGTGCTCGTCGGCCTGGCCCTTTCGGGGCTGATCCGGCGCAAGACGAAGGATTGAACGGCCGCCGCGCGGAGGGGCCGATTTCGAGTGCTCCCGGCGCTTCGAACCCTTGCCGCGAGACACTAAACTCTCGCAGATGACATCGACCCTCGCCACCGCTGCGCAACGTGCCGACGAACTGCACGCGATCCTGCACGAGCACGCGTACAAGTACTACGTGCTCGACGAGCCCAGCCTGCCCGACGCCGAGTACGACAAGCTGTACCAGGAGCTGGAGGCGATCGAGGCCGCCCATCCGCAACTGCTGCGCGCCGATTCGCCCACCCAACGCGTCATCGGCAAGGTGCTGGACGGCTTCGAAAGCGTCACGCACGCGGTGCCCATGCTCAGCATCCGCACCGAGACCGACACCACCGCCGGCGGCGCGCAGGCGTTCGACACGCGCGTGCGACGCGAGCTGGGGCTCACCGAGTCCGATCCGCCGGTGGTCTATTCGGCCGAGCTCAAGTTCGACGGCCTGGCGCTGAACCTGCGCTATGAGAACGGCGTGCTCGTGCAGGCCGCCACGCGCGGTGACGGCGAGACGGGCGAAGACGTCACCTCCAACATCCGCACCATCAAGCAGATCCCGCTCAGGCTGCGCGGTGTCAGCGCCCCGGTCATCGAGGTGCGCGGCGAGGTCTACATGAAGCGCGCGGATTTCGACGCCTACAACGAGCGCCAGCGCGCGCTGATCGCCGCCGGCGCCAAGAACGAGAAGACCGTCGTCAATCCGCGCAACGCCGCGGCCGGCGCCGTGCGCCAGCTCGATGCCAACCAGTCGCGCAAGCGGCCGCTGAGCTTCTACGCCTACGGCCTGGGCGACGTGCAGGGCTGGGCGGTGCCGGCCACGCACAGCGGCCTGCTGGATGCGCTCGACGCGATGGGCTTTCCGGTTGCGAAGCAACGCGCGCTCAGCGCCGGGCCCGAGGGCCTGGTTGCCTTCAAGGAGGCGATGGGCGAGGCGCGCGACGCGTTGCCGTTCGACATCGACGGCATCGTCTACAAGGTCGATTCGCGCGAGCTGCAGGCCAAGCTCGGCTTCCTCAGCCGCGAGCCGCGCTGGGCCGTCGCGCACAAGTACCCGGCGCAGGAGCAGGTCACGCTGCTGCTCGGCATCGACATCCAGGTCGGCCGCACCGGCAAGCTGACGCCAGTGGCCAAGCTGCAGCCGGTGTTCGTGGGCGGCACCACGGTCAGCAACGCCACGCTGCACAACGAGGACGAGATCAGGCGCAAGGACGTGCGCGTCGGTGACACCGTGATCGTGCGGCGCGCGGGCGACGTCATCCCCGAGGTCGCGGGCGTCGTGCTCGAACGGCGGCCGCCGCAGCTCGCGCTGCTGGCGCCCTTCGACATGTTCACGCATGTGGGCGGCAAGTGCCCGGTCTGCGCGAGCCCGATCGCGCGCGAGGAGGGCGAGGTCGACTGGCGCTGCACCGGCGGCATCACCTGCCCGGCGCAGTGCAAGCAGGCCTTCCTGCACTTCGCCAGCCGGCGCGCGGTGGAGATCGAGGGCCTGGGCGACAAGGTGGTCGACCAGCTGGTCGACGCCGGCATCGTTCGCACGCTGCCCGAGATCTACAAGCTGGGCGTCGCCAAGCTCAACGAGCTGGAGCGCATGGGCGAGAAGAGCGCGCAAAATCTCCTGGCAGCGATCGAGCGCAGCAAGAAGACGACGCTGCCGCGCTTCCTGTTCGGGCTGGGCATCCGCCATGTGGGCGAAGGCACCTCCAAGGCACTGGCGCGCCACTTCGGCGACATCGACAAGCTGATGGCCGCGAGCGTCGAGCAGATGATGGAGATCGCCGACGTCGGCCCGATCGCCTCCGCCAGCGTGCACGAGTTCTTCAACCAGCCGCACCACCGCGAGGTCGTCGAACAGCTGATCGCCGCCGGCGTGCACTGGCCTGCCATCGAAGGCACCGCCAGCGACGCGTTCCGCCCGCTGCTGGGCAAGACGCTGGTCATCACCGGCACCTTGCCCACGCTGAGCCGCGACGAGGCCAAGGACATGATCGAGGCGGCCGGTGGCAAGGCCAGCGGGTCGGTGTCCAAGAGAACCGACTGGCTCGTGGCCGGCGAGGAGGCGGGCAGCAAGCTGGACAAGGCACGCGAGCTGGGCATCGCGATCCTCGACGAGGCCGGGCTGCTGGCGCTGCTCGCGGTGCCGGCTGGCGACGGCGTTGCATCGGCCGCGCCCGAGACCGAATCCGAATCCGAATCCGAATCCGAATCCGAATCCGAATCCGAGTGAACCCACGCCGCTTCGCGACCGCCTTCCAGCAACTTTTCAAGGGCCAACCCACCATGACCGTCCGCGAGATCCTGAAGATGGGCGATCCGCGCCTGTTGCGCATCGCCAAGCCCGTCGAGCAGTTCGACACGCCCGAGATGCGCGAGCTGATCGCCGACATGTTCGAGACGATGAAGCACGCCAATGGCGCCGGCCTGGCCGCGCCGCAGATCGGCGTCGACCTGCAGCTCGTGATCTACGGCTACGACAGCAACGTGCGCTACCCCGACGCGCCGCCGGTGCCCCGCACGGTGCTGATCAACCCGGTGATCACGCCCCTGGACGCCGCCGAGGTCGACGGCTGGGAAGGCTGCCTGTCGGTGCCGGGCCTGCGCGGCGTCGTGCCGCGCTGGCAACGCATCCACTACACGGGCTTCGACGAGCTGGGCAACGCGATCGCCCGCGAGGCCGACGGCTTCCACGCCCGCGTCGTGCAACACGAGTGCGATCACCTGATCGGCCGGCTGTACCCGACCCGCATGCGCGACCTGACGCAGTTCGGCTACACCAGCGTGCTGTTTCCGGAGATGGACCCGAACGCCGACGACTGAGCATGCCTCGCATCGTTGCCCGCCGCGCACGTCGATTGCTCGCCGGCTCGAAGCGCCGGTCGGTCGACCGGTGAGACCCGTCTCGCGTTGAATGCTCATGGACACCTTGCACCCTCTGCCTTGCCCTGAAGTCCGCCGCTGGCGCCATCTGGTGGTCGCCGGCGTGTTCGTGGCTGCCTGCCTCGCAGGCGCGTCCGCACACGCGCAAGACGACCCGCCGGCCCGCGTCGGCCGGGTCGCCGACATCACCGGCGAGGCGCGCACGATCGGCTCCGACGGCGTTTGGACGGCGCTGGTGCGCAACCAGCCGCTGTCCACCGGCGACCGCGTCACCACCGACAAGACGGGCCGTGCGACGCTGCAGTTCGGGTCCACGGTCGTGCGCGTGGGCGCGGACACCGGCGTCGTCCTGACGCAGCTCGATGACCAGAAGATTCGCTTGCGCTTCGAGTATGGGCAACTGGCGGTGCGCGTGCGCTCCGACGACGTCCTGGGCGAGCTGTTCATCGACACGGACGAAGGCGCCTGGGTGCCGCACCACCAGGGCCAGTACCGCTTCGACCGCCCCGGCGTGCTGCAGATGCTCTCCGCGCAGGCGGGGGCCGGCGACCTGCTGCTGGAGGCACCCGACAGCTCGCTGCCCGTGGCCGCGCCGCAGCGTGCCCAGGTGTGGCGCACGGGCGCGCAGCAGATCACGCACTACCGCATGGTGCCGGCGCTCAAGGACGCGTTCGGCGACGCCGCGCTGGCGCAGGACAAGGCTGACGACAAGCAGGCCGCCGTCAACGCCGCCATGCATCTGCCGCCGGAGATGACCGGCGCCGCCGACCTCGCTCGCTTCGGCGCCTGGAGCCGCGGGCCCGATGGCGCGGACGCCTGGACGCCCGCGAAACTGCCCGCCGGCTGGCAGCCGTTCCAGCAGGGCGCGTGGTCGTGGAGCCCGCCCTGGGGCTGGACCTGGATCGACGATCAGCCCTGGGGCTTCGCGCCGTCGCACTACGGCCGCTGGCTGATGCTGCGCGGGCACTGGGCCTGGACGCCCGGCCGATGGGGCACGACGCGTCCGGTCTACGCGCCGGCGACGGTCGGCTGGTTCGGCGGGCCGGCGCTGACGGTGGACGATGCGGCGGCCGTGGGCTGGGTGGCGCTCGCGCCGGACGAGCCGGTGTTCCCGGGCTATGCGGTGTCGGCTAAGTACTGGGCCGCGTTGAACGACGCCAGCGTCGCGCCCGCAGCGCGGCGTGCGGCGGCGATCAACGGGCGTGCGCGTCTCGCGCCCGCGGGCCCGCTCGCGTACGCGAATCGCGGCGTGCCGGGCGCGCTCAACGTCGTCGCGGCGGCGGGGCTGCTGCCGCACGTGCCGGTGTCGACGATGAGCGGCGTGCGAGGGGCGGCGCTGCGCAAGCCGGCGTTCGTGGAGCGGCTGGCCAAGGCGACGTCGGCGGCGCCGCCGGCGGCGCCTGTCGGGCGCGGGGCGTTGTCGCCGAGCACGGCCGTGGTGCAGGTGCCGGTGTCGGTTGCTGCGCCGGCCGCGAAGTCCAGTGCGGCGGGAGTGGGCGTCAAGGGCGTCGTGGCGCCGACGGCGCCCGTCGCGCCGCCGAAACCCGTGGCGCGGATGGCGGGCCTCGAGATCGCGAAGCCGGGGGCCCCCACGGCGGTGGCGCCGGCCGCGGTGGCGCGTCCGACGCTGGCGACGACGTCGATGTCGGGCCCGAAGGCGATCGCCGCGCCGGCACCTGTCGCACCGATTGCGCCGATCGCGCCGATTGCTTCCCGCTGAATCGCCCGGACGCGCCGTGCGGGCGCGTCGCGCGGCCCCGGCCTCAGGTCTTGAGCATCGGCCTCAGCAGCGGCCAGACGTTGTCCAGGATGATCGGATGCGCTTTCGCGACCGGATGGATTCGGTCGGCCTGGAACCAGTCGTCGGCGTCTGGACGGTCGGCGATGCCCTTGAAGATGAACGGCAGCAGCACCGCGTGGTGAGCGGCCGCGACGTCGGCGTACATCCTGGCGAACTCGGCCTCGTACTTCTTGCCGAAATTGGGCGGCACCATCATGCCGGCGATCAGCACGCGCGCGCCGGCGGCGGCGGCCAGGGTGGCCATCGCGTCGAGGTTCTTGCGGGTGTCGCTCATCGGCAGGCCGCGCAACGCGTCGTTGCCTCCCAACTCGATCACGACCACCTTGGGATGGTGCTGCTTGAGCACGGCGGGCAGGCGCGCGAGCCCGCCCGACGTGGTGTCGCCGCTGATGCTGGCGTTGGCCACCGTCCACGGCAGCTTCTCCGCGGCCATTCGCTGGCTCAGCAGCGCGACCCAGCCACTGCCACGCACCAGGCCGTACTCGGCCGAGACGCTGTCGCCCACGACAACGAGCTCGCGGATGCCGCCGGCGGCCGGTGCCGCGGCCGCCGCGATCGCGCCGGGCGCGGCGAAGGCGCAGGCCAGCGCCGCCCCGACGCTCGCGCTAAAGTGCAGGAACCTGCGGCGCGAGTGCCGCGCCCCGAAAAGTGAATGCATGTCTGAGCCCATCATCGTCGTCGACCGTCTCACCCGGCAGGTGAGTGACGCCACCGGAACCCTGACGATTCTCCATGACATCTCGTTCACCTTGAATGCCCGCGAATCGGCCGCCATCGTCGGCGCCTCCGGTTCGGGTAAAAGCACGCTTCTTGGACTGCTTGCGGGCCTGGACGTTCCCACCTCCGGCACGGTCAACATGGCCGGCAGCGACCTGTTCTCGCTCAGCGAAGACGCCCGCGCCGCGGTGCGCGCCGAGCGCGTCGGCTTCGTGTTCCAGAGCTTCCAGCTGCTGGCGCACCGCACGGCGCTGGAGAACGTGATGCTGCCGCTGGAGCTCACGGGGGCGCGGGACGCCCGCGCTCGCGCGACCGAGATGCTGGGCCGCGTGGGCCTGGGAGAGCGCCTGAACCACTACCCGCGCGTGCTGTCCGGCGGCGAGCAGCAGCGCGTGGCGCTGGCCCGCGCCTTTGTCGTGCGCCCGCAGGTGTTGCTGGCCGACGAGCCCACCGGAAGCCTGGACTTCGCCACCGGCGAGACCGTGATGCAACTGATGTTCGACCTGAACCGCGAGATCGGAACGACGCTGGTGCTGGTGACCCACGACCAGGCGATCGCCGCGCGCTGCGACCGCCAGTTGCACATCGAGGCCGGTCGACTGCTGGACGAGCTCCCGGCCTGAAAATCGCAAGCTGGTGCAGTGCATTGAACAGTCGTCCGGGGTCAGCGGCGAACTCCTGCGGGCCGCACTCGACGCCGTCGCCGATGCGTCGATCACCCGGCCCGAACCCGACCAAGCCGAAGTGGCGCTGCGGCTCATCGGGCACCTTGATCGGCGTGGCGCGGCAGGCAGGGACGATCACAAGACGCTTCGCGCGATCCTGATGTCGAACGGCCGCGTCGACGAGGCGGCGGCAGATCGCGCCGTGCATCCGGCTGCGGACAAGCGGTCGTTCCCTGCTCGTCGGCCGTTGAATCGCCAGCTCGATCCGGGACAGGCGCGCTTCTGGCGCTGGCACGTCGGCGGTCAATTGCTCGACGAACAGGCGATCGACCTGGGGCACAGCATGCACCTGGTGATCGACGCTTCGCCGGGCTGCCATTTCTGTGCCAACGCCGTGGTCGACATCGACAAGGATCCGATGCTTGCCCGGCTGTTCAAGCACGCGTTGTGGATCTCGCGTCCCGAACACGGGCTCGCTCCGGCGTACTGGTCTCATTTGAACGGCGCGCACCCGACACACGCCATGCCTGGCGTGTTGCAGCGTCAGCCTGTTGGCTGACAGACCTGACGCCGACCCTGCTCGCCAAACCGACACGCGCAACGAAAAAGCGCCCGACCTTCGCAGGCGGGCGCTTTCCTTCGGTCGACCGTGGCGCGCGAGGCGCCCCGGCGACCCGGGTCTTACTTCTGGGCCGGAGCGGCGGCCGGGGCGGGCTGCTGTTCAGCGGCGAACTTGTAGTCCGTCTTGGCGGCCTTGCGCAGCTTTTCCTGGTATTCCTGCAGGCGGACCTGTTCCATCTGCTGCTTGACCTTGTCCTTGACTTCCTCATAGGCCGGGAACTGCGCGGTGCGCGTGTCTTCCAGCTTGATGATGTGGTAGCCGAACTGGGTCTTGATCGGGGTCTCGGTCATCTGGCCCTTCTTCAGGCCCGTCAGCGCGGCCGAGAACTCGGGGACATACGAGGCCGGCTTGGCCCAGTCGAGGTCGCCGCCGTTTTCAGCGGAACCGGTGTCCTTCGAGCTCTTCTTGGCCAGGTCTTCGAACTTGGCGCCGTTCTTGATCTGGGCGATCAGCTTCTTGGCTTCGTCTTCGCTGTCGACCAGGATGTGGCGAGCGTGGTATTCCATGCCCGACTGCTCGGCCTTGATCTTGGTGTATTCGGCTTGCGCTTCCGCGTCGCTGACCGGGTGCGACTTGATGAAGTTCTGGAACAGCGTGTTGATCAGCACGGTCTGGCGCACCAGGTCCAGCTGGGTCTTGTATTCGGCGGTGTTCGCGACGCCTTGCTTTTCAGCTTCCTGGGCGAAGATCTCGCGGATCACGACCTGGTCCTTGGCTTGCGCGCGGATTTCCGGCGTGGCTTCCTGGCCATGCGTGGCGGTCTTGATCAGTGCATCGACGCGCGCCATCGGCACGGCCTTGCCATTGACCATCGCGACGTTCTGCGCCATCACTGCGAACGGCAGCACGAGGGTGCCGATCAGGGCGGCCGAGATTTTGAAATTCATGCTGGGAGACTTTCGAGCAAACGGTTTTGGAAGTGAACAGGAACGTATAAGTTCCTGGGGGGTTTCACTATGTCGCCGATGTACTTCAGGTTGGTGAAACCAAAATACGTTTCGACACATCAAAAGGCACCCATCGAGAAACTCTATCGAGAATCTCCGGCACGGAAACAAAGCAGCAGCAAACTTCTCAGGCTTCGTCTGGCGTGCGGGCATCGATGGCGAGCGCATGTACGCCCTCGGCCATCCAGGGGCGAAGGGCATCATACACGAGGCGATGGCGCGAAATACGGGGCAATCCCGCGAACCGGGCGCTGACGATGCGCAGGTTGAAATGGGCACCGGCGCCCGCGCCGGCATGTCCGGCATGGGCCGCGCTGTCGTCCACCAACTCGAGCTCCAAGGGTTCGAGTTGCGTGGTGAGCGCCTGCACCAGCGCGTCATGCAAGGGATGTTGGGACATATTCAAGGAGCCGGGTTGTCAGAAGGCTGCTGCGGCTCGAGGTGCTTGCTCAGATAGAACACCTGGCCGACAAAGAACACGACCATCAGGCCAGTGGTGCCGAACGCGTGGAAACTCACCCAATAGTCGCGCAGGAAATAGACCACCAGCAGATTGAGCAGGCCCAGCAACGCAAAGAAGGCGACGTAGATGAAGTTCAGGCGCTGCCAGACCGTGTCGGGCAAGTCGACCTCCGCACCGAGCGTCGCGCGCAGCAGGTTCTTGTGGAAGAAGGTCTGGCTGCCCCAGAACACCAGGCCCAGCAGCCAGTAGGTGATGCTCGGCTTCCACATGATGAACATCTGGTTGTGCAGCCACACCGTCAGGCCGCCGAAGACGACGATCAGCGCCAGGCTGATCCACAACATCAGGTCGATCTTGCGGCCGGTGGCCTTCATCCACACGACCTGCACCAGCGTGGCCATGAGCACCACCACCGTGGCCAGCAGCGCGGGGGCCTCGGTGGCGCCGACGATGCCGCCCTGCACGATGGCGCCCAGCCAGTGGGTGGCGAAGCCGGCACCCTGGTCGGGGAGCCTGCCCGCGATCTTGTAGGTGGCGAAAAAGAAGACCAGCGGCAGGAAGTCGAAGAGGATTTTCATGGTCGACGGGGGCGCCAGGATGAGGCAGGAGAGAGGGCGCGAGCGGCGGCCGGGAGGCAGCGCTTTTGGGGAGCGAATCTGGCGAGCGAACCTGGACAGCAGCACGCGACGCCAGAAACAGGCGTTCGCGGGGGCGAAGTCTAGCGCAGGCGCATGTCCGGGCGATTCGCCCGGGTCAGGACGAGCACGACACCTCGATGTGCTGTGCCCAGTCCGGCGGCAACGCGGCGTAGCGGGCCGCCTCCGGCTGCTCGTCGAACGGACGGCGCAGCGCCTGGTGCAGCGCGCGCACTTCGGAGAAGTCGCCGGCGATGGCCTGGTCGATGGCGGCCTGCGCCAGGTGGTTGCGCAGGACGACCTTGGGATTGGCGCGGTTCATCGCGGCGCGTCGTGCGGCGTCGGCGCGCGTCTCGGACTCCAGCCGGCGCAGGTAGCGCTCGCCCCAGGCGTCGGCGGCGGGCCGATCGATGAAGTTGTCGCGAAAGACCGCCGGCGTGGCGCCGACGCCGCGATCGAACCCGGCCAGCGAACGAAACGTGATCGTGTGGTCGACGCGTTCGCCGGCCATCAAGGCCAGCAGGTCGTCCAGCAGCGCCTTGTCGGTGTCGAGCGCGTCTTGAAGGCCCAGCTTGGCGCGCATGTGGTCGGAGTACGCCTCTGTGAATCGCTCGCCGAAGGTGTCGAGCACCGCGGGCAGCGTCGTGTCGGGATCTGCGCACAGCGGCTTGAGTGCGTGGCCCAACGCGTGCAGGTTCCACCACGCGACATTGGGCTGGCGCGCGAACGCGTAGCGGCCGCCGGTGTCGGAGTGGTTGCAGATGTGGCCGGGGTCGAAGCCATCGAGGAAGCCGAACGGCCCGTAGTCGATCGTCAGGCCCAGGATGGACATGTTGTCGGTATTCATCACGCCGTGCGCGAAGCCGACGGCCTGCCAGTGCGCGACCATCGCGGCGGTGCGGCGCACCACCTCTGCGAGCATCGCATGCAGCGGGTCGAGGCCGTCCTTGCCGTCGGCGAGTTCGGGGAAGTGCGTGCCGATCGTGAAATCGACCAGGCGACGCAACGCGTCGAGCTGGTTGGAGTGCGCGAAGTGCTCGAAGTGGCCGAAGCGCAGGAAGCTGGGCGCGACGCGGGTGACGACCGCGCCGGTCTCCATCGTCTCGCGCATCACCGGCAGCGCGCCGCCCGCGACGGCCAGCGCGCGCGTGGTGGGCACGCCCAGCGCGTGCATCGCCTCCGAGCACAGGAACTCGCGGATCGACGAGCGCAGCACGGCGCGACCGTCGCCCATGCGCGAGTAGGGCGTGCGGCCCGCGCCCTTGAGCTGCAGCTCGAACGATGGCGACGCGGCGTCGGCCTGCCATTCGCCGAGCAACAGGGCGCGCCCGTCGCCGAGCTGCCCGGCCCAGACGCCGAACTGGTGTCCGCTGTAGACCGTGGCCATCGTCTGCAGGCCGGGCCAGGTGGCCCGGCCGCTGAGGACGTCGACGGCGCGCCAGTCGGCGCGCGTGTCCCAGTCCGCGGGCCAGCCCAGCAGGGCGGCGCAATCGTCGCTGGTGGCCACCCAGTGCGGCTCGGGGAAGGCCTGCGCGGGCAGGTCGGTGCCGAAGGTGTGGCGGCGCTGGGGCGCCGCTGCGTTCGCGAGGTCGGCGTCGCCTTGCGTGAAGTGCGCGAAGCGGTTGATCCAGTGCGCGGGAGCCGGGCCGATGGGCGCGGCCGCGGCGGAGTCGGTGGAGACGATGGCTGTCATTTGACGCAAGTCTAGCGAGCCCCCTGGCGCGGGGGCGGCGAAGGGCCTTAAAGTAGGGCAGCCGCCGCAGGCGGTGGCTGTCGCACTGGCGACAACCACCGGCGGGAATGCCGGCGAGCCAAGACAGACAACAAGGAGACTAGCGATGAGCGTCCTGATGGGCCAGATGATGAAGTTGCCGCTGACCGTGTCCTCGCTGATCCGGCATGCGGCGCGGCACGCAGGCGACGTGGAGATCGTGTCCAAGCGCTGCGAGGGCGACATCCACCGCAGCACCTGGGCCGAGGTGCACCAGCGCTCGCGCCAATTCGCGCAGGCGCTCGCGGCGTTGGACGTCGCGCCGGGCGACCGCGTGGCCACGCTGGCCTGGAACGGCCATCGCCACATCGAGATCTACTACGGCGTGTCCGGCTCGGGCCGCGTCTGCCACACCATCAATCCGCGCCTGTTCCCGGAACAGATCGAGTGGATCGCCAACGACGCGGAGGACGCGGTGCTTTGCTTCGACTCCGGCTTCCTGCCGCTTGTCGAGAAGCTCGCGCCCGCGCTCAGGACGGTGCGCCACTTCGTGCTGATGGGCCACCGCGGCCAGATGCCGGCGTCCACGAGCATCCCGAACCTGCAGTGCTTCGACGACCTGCTGGCCCAGCAGGACGGCGACTACACGTGGCCCGACGTTCCCGAGGACACCGCCGCCACGCTCTGCTACACGTCCGGCACCACCGGCAACCCGAAGGGCGCGCTTTACAGCCACCGCTCGATCGTGCTGCACTCGTACGGGGCGGCGTTGCCCGACGCGATGAACTGCTCCACGCGCGACGTCATCCTGCCCATCGTGCCGATGTTCCACGTCAACGCCTGGGGCATTCCGTACACGGCGGCGATGGTCGGTTGCAAGCTGGTGATGCCGGGCCCCTTCCTCGACGGTGCGTCGCTGTACAAGCTGTTCGAGACCGAGAAGGTCACGTTCAGCGCCGGCGTACCCACCGTGTGGCTGGGCCTGCTGAACCACATGAAAGCCAACGACCTGCACTTCAGCACCTTCAAGCGCACTGTCATCGGCGGCTCCGCCTGCCCGCCGGCGATGATGAAGTCGCTGCAGCAGGACTACGGCATCGAGGTGATCCACGCGTGGGGCATGACGGAGCTGTCGCCGCTGGGCACGCTGTCGCGGCTGCAGTCCAAGCACGACGGGCTGCCGGCCGAGGCCAGGCAGCGCTTGCTGCAGAGCCAGGGCCGCGTGATCTACGGCATCGACATGGCCATCATCGACGACGACGGGCACGCGCTGCCGTGGGACGGCGTCTCGGCCGGCAACCTGGTCGTGCGCGGGCAGTGGGTGATCGCCAGCTACTTCAAGGGCAAGGACACGCCGCTGGTGAGCGTCGATGGCGATCCGGGCTGGTTCCCCACCGGCGACGTCGCGGCCATCGATCCCGACGGTTTCATGTTCATCACCGATCGCAGCAAGGACGTCATCAAGTCCGGCGGCGAGTGGATCAGCTCGATCGATCTCGAGAACATCGCCATCGGCCATCCGTCGGTGCACGAGGCCGCGGTGATCGCATGCCGCCATCCCAAGTGGGACGAGCGCCCGCTGCTGGTGGTGGTGCCGAAGCCGGGCGCCACCATCTCGCGCGAGGAGCTGCTGCACTTCTTCGACGGCAAGATCGCCAAGTGGCAGATCCCCGACGACGTGGCCGTGGTGGCCGAGCTGCCACACACTGCCACGGGCAAGCTGCAGAAGCTCAAGCTGCGCGAGCAGTTCCGGGACTACGTGCTTCCCACATCGACAAGCCGCTGACGCAGCCGCGGTTGTCGCCGCCGCGACAACATCCTTCGGGGTAGTCCCTCAGCGCATTTGCGCGGCGTTCCGCTACCGTCGCTCATCATGCGACCGCGACCCACCGCGGCGCCAACGGAGACAACGACATGACGTTCCTCAAGAAGCCCCTGGCGCTCGCCTCCACCCTGGCGCTCGCCTGCCTGGCGCTGCACCCCGGCGCCGCGTTCGCGCAAAAGGGCGAGACCGTGAAGATCGCCTGGATCGACCCACTGTCGGGCCTGATGGCGCCGATCGGGCAGAACGAACTCAAGAGCTTCCAGTACCTGGCCGAGCTGTTCAACAAGAACAACCCGGCGGGCGTCAAGTTCGAGATCGTGCCGTTCGACAACAAGGTGAGCCCGGCGGAGTCGCTCAACGCCCTCAAGTCGGCGCAGGACCAGAACATCCGCTACATCACGCAGGGCGACGGTTCGGGCGCCGCGGGCGCGCTGATCGACGCGATCAACAAGAGCAACGAGCGCAACCCCGGCAAGGAAGTGCTCTACATGAACTACGCGGCGGTGGACCCCGACCTCACCAACAGCAAGTGCAGCTACTGGCATTTCCGGCTCGACGCCGACACGTCCATGAAGATGGAGGCCCTGACCACCTTCATCAAGGAGCAGAAGGACATCCACAAGGTCTACATCATCGGCCAGAACTACGCGCACGGCATCCAGGTGGCCAAGTTCGCCAAGGCCGACCTCGCGCGCAAGCGACCGGACATCGAGATCGTCGGCGAGGACCTGCACCCGCTCGCCAAGGTCACCGACTTCGCGCCCTACGTCGCCAAGATCAAAGCCTCCGGCGCCGACACCGTCATCACCGGCAACTGGGGTACGGACCTGTCGCTGCTGGTCAAGGCGGCCAACGAGGCCGGCCTCAACGTCAGGTTCTTCACCTACTACGCCAACAACTCGGGCGCGCCCACCTCGCTGGGCGCGAGCGCCGCCGGCCGCGTGTACTTCGTGGGGTATGGCCACTCCAACATGAGCGGGCCCATCCGCAAGCTGCAGGACGACTTCAAGGCCCGGTTCAACGACGACTTCTACGTCAGCGACCTCTACATCGAGCTGCAGCTGCTGTCCGAGGCGATGGCCAAGGCCAAGTCCACCGACCCCGTCAAGGTCGCGGCCGCCCTGGAAGGCATGAAGCTCAAGAGCTACAACGGCGACATCGAGATGCGCAAGTCCGATCACCAGCTGCAGCAGGATCTCTACATCTCCGTGTGGCAGAAGGCCGACGCCAAGAACCCGTACTCGGTCGAGAACACCGGCTACACGTTCGCGCCGGTCGCACACTACGACGCCTACGTGGCCAGCACGCCCACCTCGTGCCAGATGAAGCGCCCCTCGTGATGCCTGCTGCGCTCTGATCCGTTTTGGACCAGGTCGTCATCAATCTCCTCAACGGCCTCAGCTCCGGGCTGTTGCTGTTCATGCTGAGTTCAGGGCTGACCCTGATCTTCAGCATGATGGGGGTGCTGAACTTCGCGCATGCGGGCTTCTACATGCTGGGCGCCTACGTGGGCTTCGCGCTGTCGCGCATCGTCGGCTTCTGGCCGGCGCTGCTGATGGCGCCGCTGGTCGTCGGCTTCCTGGGCGCGGTGTTCGAGCGCGCCTGCCTGCGCCGCGTGCACAAGCTCGGCCACGTGCCGGAACTGCTGGTCACTTTCGGGCTCAGCTATCTCATTCTCGAAGTGGTGCAGGTCGTCTGGGGCCGCGCGCCGGTGGCGTTCGATCCGCCGGCCGTGCTGGCGCAGCCGGCCTTCACGTTGGTGCAGTCCGCCACCACGGGGTTGTCGCTGGTCTTCGGGCATGCGGATGCGCTCACCTGCGCGCACGCCGTGTGCAGCACGTTCCCGGCCACGCGCGCCTTCATGATGTTCATCGCGTTGCTGATGCTGCTGGCCCTGTGGCTGCTGCTGCGCCACACGCGCGTGGGCCTCGTGATCCAGGCCGCGCTGACGCATCCCGAGATGGCCGAGGCGCTGGGCCACAACGTGCCGCGCGTGTTCATGCTCGTGTTCGGCGCCGGCTGCGCGCTGGCCGGGCTGGCCGGCGTGATCGGCGGCGCCACCTTCGTCACCGAGCCGTCGATGGCGGCCGCGGTGGGCTCGATCCTGTTCGTCGTCGTGGTCGTCGGCGGCACCGGTTCGCTGGTCGGCGCGTTCGTCGGGTCGCTGCTGATCGGCCTGCTGCAGACGCTGCCCTTGACCATCGACAAGTCGCTGGTCGATGCGGCGCATGCGGTCGGCTGGACGGTGTCGACGGACAGCCTGGCCTATCCGCTGATGAAACTCACGCTGGCCCAGGTCACGCCGATCCTGCCGTACCTGCTGCTGGTGCTGATCCTGATCTTCCGGCCGCGCGGCTTGTTCGGGACGCGCGATGATTGAGCAGTCCTTTCATTTCAAGCCGTACAACGTCGGACGCTGGGTCGTCTGGGGTGGCTACGCGCTGGTGCTGTTGCTGGCGCCGCTCATTTTCTCCAGCAGCCTGTCGCAGACGCTGCTGTCGCAAATGGGCATCGCGATCATCGCGTGCCTGGCCTACAACATGCTGCTGGGGCAGGGCGGCATGCTCAGCTTCGGCCACGCGGTCTACAGCGGCCTGGGCGGCTTCCTGGCCATCCACACGCTCAACAAGGTGAGCGACGGCTCGTTGCACCTGCCGGTGAGCCTGGTGCCGCTGGCGGGCGGGCTGGCCGGCTTGTTCTTCGCGGCGCTGCTGGGCTTCGTCACGACGCGCAAGTCGGGCACCACGTTCGCGATGATCACGCTGGGCATCGGCGAGCTGGTGTGGTCGATGTCGCTGATGCTGCCGGAGTTCTTCGGCGGCGAGGGCGGCATCACCAGCAACCGCGTCGTCCCACCCGCGCCGCTGGGCGTCAGTTTCGGGCCGCAGATCCAGGTGTACTACCTCATCGCGATCTACTGTTTCGTGTGCACCGGGTTGATGTTCGCATTCACGCGCACGCCGCTTGGCCGCATGCTCAACGCCGTGCGCGACAACCCCGAGCGTGTCGCCTTCATCGGCTACGACACCCAGCGCGTGCGCTGGTTCGCGTTCACGATCTCGGGCCTGTTCGCCGGCATCGCGGGCGGCCTGGCGGCGATCAACTTCGAGCTGGCCACAGCCGAGGTCGTCGGCGCGCAGCGCTCCGGCGCCTACCTGCTGTTCACGTTTCTCGGCGGCTCGACGGCGTTCTTCGGCCCGATCATCGGTGGCGTGCTGATGGTGCTTGCCACGGTGGTGCTGTCCGAACTCACCAAGGCGTGGCTGCTCTACCTGGGACTGATCTTCGTGCTGATGGTGATGTACGCGCCCGCCGGCGTGGCCGGCCTGATCCTCGTCAACCTGCGCATGGCTGCGTTCGGCAAGTTGAAGCCGCTGTTGCCGGGCTACCTCGCGCTGGCGCTCGCGGGCGCGATCGCGTTCATGGGCGCGAGCGCGATGGTCGAGATGCTGTATCACCTGCAGTTGAACGAGGCACTCGGGCCGGTGATGAAGTTCGGTGGGATGACGTTGAACGCCAAGGGCGCGACGGCCTGGGTCGGCGCGGCGTTGCTGTTCGTCGTCGGCGCCGTGGCCTTCGAGTTCGCGCGACGCGGCTTCCGCGTCCGCTGGGACGCGGCGCAGGCCGACATCGAACGCGAAGCGAAGCGTCGGGAGGCCGCATGAGCGCACGCATCGCAGTCCGCACGGCGGAGGCTTGTCGATGAGCGACGTCGCTGACAGGGTCGCCCAGGCCCGCGCGGCCGCCTCGCCGCCGCGCATCGCGTTGGAGCTGCGCGACGTCCACAAGCGCTTCGGCAAGACCGAGATCATCCGCGGCGCGTCGCTGCAGGTGAACGCGGGAGAGCGCGTCGCCATCATCGGGCCCAACGGCGCCGGCAAATCCACGCTTTTCAACCTGATCAGCGGCCGCTTCGCGCCCAGCTCGGGCGAGATCGTGCTCAATGGCGCACGCATCGGCGGCTTGCCGCCGCACCGCATCAACCGCCTGGGCCTGGCGCGCAGCTTCCAGGTCAGCAACCTGTTCACGCACCTGTCGGTGTTCGAGAACCTGCGCTGCGCGGTGCTGTGGTCGCTCGGCTACCGCTACGCCTTCTGGCGCTTTCTCGCAAGCCTGCGCGACGCCAACGAGCGCGCCGAGCAGGTGATGGCGATGCTGCAGCTCGATCGCCGGCGCGACGTGCTCGCAGTGAACCTCACCTACGCCGAACAACGCGCCCTGGAGATCGGCCTGACCATCGCCGGCGGCGCCGACGTGCTGCTGCTGGACGAACCCACCGCCGGCATGAGCAAGAGCGAGACGCGCCGTTTCGTGCAGTTGATCCGCAGCGTCACCGCCGGCAAGACGTTGCTGACGGTGGAGCACGACATGGGCGTCGTCTTCGGCCTGGCCGACCGCATCGCCGTGCTGGTCTACGGCGAGGTCATCGCCTTCGACACGCCCGAGGCCGTGCGCGCCAACCCGCGCGTGCAGGAGGCCTACCTCGGCTCGGTGCTGGCCCAGGCCCAGGAAGCCGGCACCGATGGCGCCAATGCGCCCGGCGGAGACGCGTGATGCTGCAACTCGACAAGCTCCATGCGTTCTACGGCAAGAGCCACGTGCTGCATGGGGTGACGCTGGCCGTCGCGCCCGGCGAGATCGTCGCGCTGCTGGGCCGCAACGGCTCGGGCCGCTCGACCACCGCCAAGGCCGTGATGGGCCTCGTCGACACCCAGGGCGTAGCCACCTGGAAGGGCCAGCCGTTGGCCGGCCTCAAGCCCTACGAGATCGCCCATCGCGGCATCGCGTACGTGCCCGAGAACCGCGACATCTTCCCCCGGTTGACCGTGCACCAGAACCTGCAGCTGGGCCAGAAGTCCGGCGCCAAGAACCCGCGCTGGGGCTTCGAGGACATGTACACGCTGTTCCCGCGCCTGCGCGAACGCCAGCACACCGAGGCCGGCGTGCTGTCCGGCGGCGAGCAGCAGATGCTGACGCTGTGCCGCTCGCTGATGGGCGACCCCGAGCTGATCATCATCGACGAGCCCACCGAGGGCCTCGCGCCCAAGATCGTCGAGCTGGTGGCCGACTACCTGCTGGCGCTGAAGGCGCGCGGGCTGTCGGTGCTGCTGATCGAGCAGAAGCTCACCATCGCGCTGCAGATCTCGCAGCGCTGCGTGGTCATGGGCCATGGCCGCGTCGTCTTCGAAGGCACGCCGTCCGAGCTGAAGGCCAATGCAGCCGTCCGCAAGGAATGGCTCGAAGTCTGAAGGCTCAGGCTTTGCGCAGTTCGAACGCGTAGCTCGCCTTCGCCTTCTGGAACCCGAGGTGTTCGTAGAACGCATGCGCCTTTTTGCGCTGCACGCCCGAGCGCAGGCGCACCTGACCGTAGCCGCGCGCGTACGCCCACTCGCAGGCGTAGCCGTCGCTGACAAGCATGCGCCCACCCTGCACGTGGCACAGGCCGACGATGGCGCCCTCGACTTCGGCGACGAACGCGTCCAGGTCGGGCCAGTCGCGCAAGGCGGCGAGCCGACGGACGACTTGCGTCGCGGAGGCCTCGTCGCCCAGGTCGGGCAGCAGCGCGGCGATGGCGGGGGCGTCGGTGGATTGCAGCGGGCAGGGTCACGGGCGTCGGGGAGAAGTCCAGGTCGGGATGGTGAGGATTCTGGCGGCACCGGGCCCGAAGAGTGCCCCTGTTCGCAACGTAGCGCCGCCGCCGGCGTACACACCCGCAACAACGCCCCACACGGAGACCTCGCCCCATGCCACGCCAGACCGCCGACGATTTCGCGCCCGAAGTCCTGCAGCTCTTCGACCAGTACGTCCACGGCGGCATCTCGCGCCGCGGCTTTCTCGACGGGGCCAGCAAGTACGCGGTGGGCGGGGTGACGGCGGCGGGGCTGCTGGAGGCGCTGGCTCCGAACTTCGCGATGGCGCAGCAGGTGTCGCCCGCGGACACGCGGATCGTGACGTCGACATTGATGTTCGATTCACCCAAGGGCTACGGCAAGGCCAGCGGCTATCTCGCGCGCCCGGCGAAGGCGCCGGCCAACATGCCGGCCATCCTGGTGATCCACGAGAACCGCGGCCTCAATCCGCACATCGAAGACATCACGCGCCGCCTCGCACTGGAGGGCTACCTGGCCTTCGCGCCCGACGCGCTGTTCTCGCTGGGTGGCTATCCCGGCGACGAGGACAAGGCGCGCGAGCTGTTCGGCAAGCTCGACCCCGCCAAGGTCAAGGGCGACTTCCTCGCCGCCGCGCCGCTGCTCAAGACCCAGGCCGGCACCAACGGCCGCGTCGGCGCGGTGGGTTTCTGCTTCGGCGGCGGCATCGTCAACTTCCTCGCCACGCAATGGCCCGACCTCAACGCCGGCGTGCCCTTCTACGGCGCCGCGCCCAGCCTGGCCGACGTTGCGCACATCCGCGCCCCGCTGATGCTGCACTTCGCGGGCAACGACGATCGCATCAACGCGATGTGGCCGCCTTACGAGGCGGCGCTCAAGGCCGTACACGCGAAGTACGAGGCCTTCGTGTACGCGGGCGTGGAGCATGGCTTCAACAACGACACGACGCCACGCTTCGACGCCAGGGCGGCGGCGCTGGCCTGGCAACGCACGCTGGCGTTCTTCGCACAGAACCTCAAGACGCAGTCAGACGCACGAACAAGCCTTTGAACCGCAGCGGCGAACTGACCCAGGCCTTGCACTTCGCCGATGGCGGTGTCTTCGACGATATTTCTACGAACAAGTAAATCCCCCGACTCTCCCCTGCGTCCGCCCTGCGCCGCGCGAGACTTCGCTCGCGAGGCGTCTTTCATGGCGCGGCGCGTCATAGACTGCACCCGCAGACGCCCGGGCACCGGGCGTGGGAGGAGATGTCATGCGGTCGAACAAGAATCAGAAGTCCTGGGCCCCGTTGTTCGCCACGGCCTTGCTCGCGCTGGCTCCGATGGGCGCGCGCGCCGACGCCATGTTGAAGACGATGTCGCCCAAGGGCGAGGTCGCGCTGGTGCGTCAGGTGCGCGCCACGTTCACAGAGTCCATGGTCAAGTTCGGCGATCCGAGCTTGCCGGCGCCGCTGGACGTCAGCTGCACGCCCGACACGGCGCAGTCCGGCACGGCGCGCTGGGTCGACGACAAGACCTGGGTGTTCGACTTCGCCAAGGACCTGCCGCCCGGCACGGCCTGCAGCGTGACGCCGCATCCCGGCATCAAGTCGGTGGCCGGCGCCGCGATCTCGGCCAACGCGAAGTTCGATTTCTCCACCGGCGGGCCAGCCATCGTGCGCGCCTATCCGGCGCCCGAAAGCGCCAGCGTCGAGGAAGAGCAGGTCTTCGCGCTGCTGCTCAACGGTGCGGCCACGGCCGACAGCATCCAGCGCTTCGCGTACTGCGAGTTCGCCGGGGTGGGCGAGCGCGTGCCCGTCAAGGTCATCACCGGCGCCACGCGCGACGACATCCTCAAGGCCGTCGGCCTCGTGCCGCAGCAGGCGCGCAGCGTGACGCTGCAGTGCGCGCGGCCGGTCGCGCCCGATTCCAAGCTGTCGCTGGTCTGGGGCAAGGGCATCGCGACGACCACCGGCGTGGCGGCCACCGTCGACCGCCGGCTCGAGTACCAGGTGCGTCCGGCCTTCGTCGCCAACTTCAGCTGCGAGCGCGTCAATTCGCGCGCCGATTGCCTGCCGATGCGGCCGCTGCGCCTCGAGTTCTCGGCGCCTGTGCCGCGCCGCATCGCCGAGAAGGTGGTGCTGATCGCGCCGGACGGCAAGCACAAGCCGCAGTTCGAGCAGCACCGCGGCGAGACGTCCGAGGTGCTGGCCGACCTGCACGAGTCCGGCCTGCACAAGTTCATCTACTTCTGGCGGCGCGACAAGGGCGTCGTTGATGGCCATGCGTCGGACGAAGGCGTCACGGCGGTGCAGTTCTTCGACCAGTTGCCCGAGAAGGCCGACCTGCGCATCGAACTGCCGCCCGACTTCGCCGATGACAGCGGGCGCAAGCTGGAGAATGCCGCGCAGTTCCCGCTCGCGACGCGGACCTCCGACGCGCCGCCACTGGCCAAGTTCCCCGCCGCCACGTTCGGCATCCTCGAGCTCAATGCCGAGCCGGTGCTGCCGCTGACGGTGCGCAAGATCGAGGGCCGGGTAGGCGTCAAGGCGATGACGCTCGGCGGCGCGCCGGCTCGCGACCTGGCAGTCTCCGACGACAAGTCCATCATCGAGTGGTTCGCGCGGGTCGCCCGCTACGACGAGACCGCGCTCGATCGCGCGTCAGTGGAACAGGAACTCGGCATCAAGCTGCCGCTTCCTGAGGCGCCGGGCAAGTCCAGCCGCCAGGCCATGGACCATGGCCGTGTCAAGACGCCGAAGGAGCAGGACGAGGACGCCGACGCGTCGGACGTCAACGCGCAGGATCCCAACGCCGTGCAGACGCGCACCGTGAGCCTGCTGGACAAGGCGGCCAACGTGCGCGCGATCAAGTTGCCGGTCGAGGCGCAGACCGAGCCTCACCCGTTCGAGGTCATCGGCATCCCGCTGCCGCAGCCGGGATACCACGTCGTCGAGATCGAGTCGCCGCGCCTGGGCCAGGCACTGCTCGATCGCGCCGCGCCGATGTACGTGAGAACCGGCGTGCTCGTCACCAACCTGGGAGTGCATTTCAAGTGGGCGCCGGTCAACTCCGGCGCATGGGTCACGTCGCTGGACAAGGGCAAGCCGGTGGCGGGCGCCGCGCTGCAGGTGTCCGACTGCCAGGGCGTCAAGGTGTGGAGCGGCCAGACCGACGCGCAGGGCTTCGTGCGCATCGACCAGGCCTTGCCGCGGCTGCAATGGGATTACTGCACGCAGGAACGCGGCAGTCGTTGGTCGGGCCAGTCGGGCCGGCCCACCGGCTATTTCGTCAGCGCGCGCAAGACCGACCCGCAAGGTCGCGCCGACATGGCCTTCGTGTGGTCCACCTGGCAGGACGGCATCGAGGCTTGGCGCTTCAACCTCGATTCCTCTGGCGCTGGCGGTGACGAGTCGCGTGAGCTGTTCCACACGGTGATGGACCGCACGCTGCTGCGCGCCGGCCAGACGATCTCGATGAAGAGCCACGCGCGTCGCGAGCTGCTCGCCGGCCTGGCGCTGGACAACGCCGGCGTGCTGCCGACCACGCTGCACATCGAGCATGAAGGCTCCGGCGATCACTTCGACTTCCCGCTGACCTGGCGCGCCGGCCGCTATGCCGAGACCGTCTTCAAGATCCCCGAGGACGCCAAGCTGGGCGTCTACGACGTGACGCTGGTGCGCGGCGGGCGAAACTCGGTGCAGACCGGCTCGTTCCGTGTCGAGGAGTTCCGCCTGCCGGCGATGATCGGCCGTCTCGTCCCGCCCGCCGGGCCGCAGGTCGACCCGCGCGAACTCACGCTCGACGTGATGGTCAACTATGGCAACGGCGGTGGCGCGGCCAACCTGCCGCTCAAGGTGTCGGCTCAGGTGCGCGACATCGACCTCTCGCATGCCGTGCCGGTCCTGCATTGGCCCGGCTTCCATTTCGATCCGCCTGCAGCCCCCAGCGGCGGAGCTCGCTCCGGCGACGGCGCGATGTTCGGCGAGCAGTATGTCGACGAGGACGACGCCGACAAGGCGAGTTCCCAGCGCGATCCCGACTCGAAGCTGGTTGCCAACAAGCTGCCCGTCACGCTCGACAAGTCGGGTGCCGCCAAGGTGACCCTGGCCAAGCTGCCGCCGACCACCGCGCCGCGCGAGCTGCTGGTGCAGGCGACCTACGCCGACCCCAACGGCGAGGTGCAGACGCTGAGCCAGACGCTGCCGTTGTGGCCGTCGGGCGTGGTGCTGGGCGTGCGCACCGACGATTGGGTCTCGGTGCACCAGAAGCTGCCGGTGCAGGCGGTCGCGCTCGACACCCGGGGCAAGCCGATGGCCGGCGTCGCGGTCAGTGTGCGCGCCGTCGCGCACCGGTCGCTGTCGGCGCGCAAGCGTCTCGTCGGAGGCTTCTATGCCTACGACAACAAGAACGTCGATGAGGATCTGGGCGAGGTGTGCTCCGGCAGGAGCGATGCGCGCGGGCTGGTGCTGTGCGAAGCGACACTGGAGGCCTCGGGCCAGGTCGAGCTGATCGCGCAAGCCAAGGATGCGCAAGGCCATCTCGCGCGCGCGGCCTCCAGCGTGTGGGTGACGCGCACGGGTGAAGTGTGGTTCGGCAGCGCCAATGACGACCGCATGGACGTGCTGCCCGAGCAGCGCGCCTACGAGCCGGGGCAAGTGGCGAAGTTCCAGGTGCGCAGCCCGTTCCGGCATGCGACCGCGCTGTTGGCCATCGAGCGCAACGGCATCATCGAAACGCGCACCGTCGATCTCGACGGGCGCGATCCCACCATCGAGGTGCCGGTCAAGGCCGAGTGGGCGCCCAACGTGTTCGTGTCGGTGCTCGCGGTGCGCGGGCGCGTGCGCGAGGTGCCGTGGTTTTCGCTGTTCACCTGGGGCTGGAAGTCGCCGGTGGAGTGGTGGCACGCGTGGCGCGACGAAGGGCAGGCGTACCAGCCGCCCACCGCGATGGTCGACCTCGCCAAGCCGGCGTTCAAGTACGGGATCACCGAGATCGAGGTGGGCATCGCGCAGCACCGTCTCAAGGTGGACGTGGTGCCCGACAAGGCCACATACCCGATTCGTGCGACCAGCCGGGTGCGCATCAAGGTGACGCTGCCTGACGGCCGCAGCGCGCCCGCGGGCACCGAGGTGACGCTGGCCGCGGTCGACGAGGCCTTGCTGGCGATCCGGCCCAACGACAGCTGGGACCTGTTGAACGCGATGATCCGTCGCCGCGACTACGCGGTCGAGACCTCCACCGCGCAGATGCAGATCATCGGCAAGCGGCACTTCGGCAAGAAGGCCGCCCCGCCCGGCGGCGGCGGTGGCCAGTTTCCGGCGCGCGAGCTGTTCGATACGCTGCTTCTGTGGAACCCGAGCGTGGTGCTCGACGCCAGGGGCGAGGCGGTCGTGGCGGTGCCGCTCAACGACTCGCTGACGAGTTTCCGCATCGTCGCGATCGCCGACGTCGTGCAAGGCGCGCAGATGGCCCTGTTCGGCACCGGCCAGGCGACGATCGCCGTCACGCAGGACCTGCAGATCGTCTCCGGCGTGCCCCCGCTGGTGCGCGAGGGCGACCATTACAAGGCGATGTTCACGCTGCGCAATTCCTCCAGCGCGGCGATGAGCGCATCAATGGCTGCCTCGGCCGGCGCGCTGTCGCTACCGGTGCAGGCCGTGGCGATCCCCGCCGGCGCGGCGGTGGACGTCGCGTGGGACGTCGACGTGCCGTTCAACGTGGACGGCGTCGCATGGATGGTGGCGGCCGACGCGGGTGCGGCGCACGACCGCATGAAGTTCGCGCAGAAGATCGTGCCGGCCGTGCCGGTGACTGTGCAGCAGGCCACGCTGGTGCAGTTGGACAAGACGCTGCGCATCCCGATCGCGCCGCCGGTCAACGCGCTGTCCGACGCCGCCGGCAAGTTGCGCGGCGGCATCGACGTGGCCCTCAAGCCCAGGCTGGCTGACGGCCTGCCCGGCGTACGCGACTACTTCGAGCGCTATCCGTGGTCGTGCTTCGAGCAGCAGGCCTCCATCGCCATCGGGCTGCGCGACAGCGCGCACTGGCACGCGCTGGTGGCGCAGGC
Organism: Burkholderiaceae bacterium; assembly: GCA_039920745.1. Classification (GTDB taxonomy): domain Bacteria; phylum Pseudomonadota; class Gammaproteobacteria; order Burkholderiales; family Burkholderiaceae_C; genus Scleromatobacter. Next base: position 34,032 of record JBDSDD010000027.1, read on the forward strand.
GTCGCTGTACCAGGACGAGGACGGGCTGCTGAACTACTTCCCGACCAACGTGCCGCGCACCGGCAGCGACAGCCTGACGGCCTATGTGCTGGCGATCAGCGACGAGGCGACGAAGCTGGGCTACGACTTCGGGTTGCCCGACGAAACCAAGGCCAGCATGGAGCGCGGTTTGATCGGCTTCGTCGAGGGCAAGGTCAATCGCGAATTCTGGAAGCCCGCCTTCCTCAAGAACGGCGACCTGGACGTTCGCAAGCTCGCCGCGATCGAGGCGCTGAGCCGCTCCGGCAAGGCGCAGCCGCGCATGCTCGATTCGATCCAGGTACTGCCCAACCAGTGGCCGACAAGTGCCGTGATCGACTGGCTGCAGATCCTCGAGCGCATGCAGACGATCCCCGACCACGCCAGGCGTGTCACCGAGGCCGACCAGATCCTGCGCGCCCGCCTCAACGTGCAGGGCACGCGCCTGGGCTTCTCCACCGAGCGCGACGACAGCTGGTGGTGGCTGATGAGCAATGGCGACGTCAACAGCGTGCGCATGACGCTGCTCGTGCTGGGTCGCCAGGATTGGGCCGGGGACGTGCCGCGCATCGTCACCGGCACGCTGCAGCGCCAGCAGTTCGGGCGCTGGTCGACGACGGTGGCCAACGCATGGGGCAGCGTCGCGATGGAGGCGTTCTCGAAGAAGTTCGAGACGGTTCCGGTGCGCGGCGCCACGCGCGCAAGCTTCGGGGTGCCGGGCGCGACAACGTCCTTCGACTGGGCGAAGATGCCCGCGGGCGGTGCGATGCCGCTGGGCTGGCCCGCCGGCTTCGCCGTCAACGGCAACAAGGCCGACGCTGGCTTGCAGGTCGACCACGACGGCACGGGCAAGCCCTGGGTGACGATCACCTCACGCGCTGCGGTACCGGTGACCGCGCCGTTCGGCAGCGGCTACCGCATCGCCAAGACGCTCACGCCGGTGGAACAGAAGGTGGCCGGCAAATGGTCGCGCGGCGACGTCGTGCGCGTGCACATCGACGTCGACGTGCAGGCCGATGCCACCTGGGTCGTCATCAACGATCCGATCCCGGGCGGAGCAGCCATGCTCGGCACGGGACTGGGCAACGACGACCAGATCAGCACCGGCGTCGAGCGGGTCGACGGACGGGCCTGGGCGGCCTATCAGGAGCGCAGCTTCGAAGCGTTCCGTGCGTACTACCGCTACCTGCCCAAAGGCGCGTTCAGCGTCGAGTACACGATGCGCCTGAACAACCCGGGCCGCTTCGGGATGCCGCAGACCCGCATCGAGGCGATGTATGCGCCGGAGATGTTCGGCGAGTCACCCAACCCGACCTGGACGGTGGAGAAATGACCGGCCCGAGCGCCCGCTGGTCGCGGCCCCCGAGGGGCTGCCCGGTGGCCCTTGGGCAAAGCGCGCGGGCGCGGGGAGCCTGGATCGGTGCCGCCGGTGCGGCTATCGCCATTGCATGCGCGCCAGCGCAGGCGGCGAGCCTGTCGTTCGACCAGGTGCGCGCCGCGTACAGGAGTTCGGACACCGTGCTGCTCGATCGCCATGGCCAGCCTGTGCAGACGGTGCGCACCGACGTGCATGGGCGGCGCGGCGCGTGGGTGACGCTGGCGCGGATCTCGCCGGCCCTGCGCTCAGCGGCGATCGCGTCGGAGGACCAACGCTTCTGGCAGCACGCGGGCGTCGACTGGTCCGCCGTCGCCGGCGCCGCGATCGGTCGCGCGAACGCCGGCGGGACGCGCGGCGCATCGACGATCACGATGCAGCTCGCGGGCCTGCTCGATCCCGATCTCGCGTCGACCAGGGGCGGGCGCTCGGTCGGGACGAAGATCGAACAGGCCGCCGCGGCGCTGCGCATCGAGCGCACATGGAGCAAGGACCAGATCCTCGAGGCCTGGCTGAACCTCGTGCCGTTCCGCGGCGAGCAGGTGGGCGTCGCAGCGATGTCGCAGGCCTTGTTCCAGAAGGCGCCGTCGGGGCTCGACGCCGAGGAGTCGGCGATCGCGGCGGCGCTGTTGCGGGCGCCGAACGCGGCGCCGGCGGTGGTTGGCCAGCGTGCCTGCGGCGTGTTGAAGGCGCAGGGTCGCGCGGACGCTTGCGCGACCGCACAAGGCTTCGCCGAGCTGATGCTGGGTCGCGCCGCGAGCGCGTCGGCCGACCCCGGCGACCAGCTCGCGCCGCACTTCGCGCGCCAGGTGCTGAAGACGACTTCCAAGGCCGCGCCGCCGGCCACGTTGCGCACGACGCTGGACGCCGGCACGCAGCGCCGGGCGACCGGCGCGCTGCGCCAACAGCTTGCGCAACTGCGCGACCGCGACGTCGAGGATGGCGCCGTGATCGTGCTGGACAACGCCACCGGCGACGTGCTCGCCTGGGTCGGCTCCAGCGGCGACTTGTCGCAGGCTGCGGCGGTGGACGCCGTCGTCGCGCCGCGCCAGGCCGGCTCCACGCTCAAGCCCTTCCTCTACGAGCAGGCGATCGAGCAGCGCTGGCTGACCGCGGCCTCGGTGCTGGACGACGCGCCGACGCGCCTGCACACGCCCTCGGGCCTGTACGTGCCGCAGAACTACGACCACGACTTCAAGGGCCGCGTCAGCGTGCGCACCGCGCTCGGCTCGTCGCTCAATGTGCCGGCCGTGCGCACCGCGGTGATGGTGTCGCCCGACCGCTTCGCGCGCCGCCTCGTCGCCCTCGGCCTGCCCATCCGCAAGCCCGGCGACTTCTACGGCTACAGCATCGCGCTCGGTTCGCCCGAGGTGACCTTGCTGTCGTTGGCCAACGCCTACCGGTCGTTGGCCAACGGTGGCCTCGTCGGCGCACCGCGGCTGTTGCTGCCCGCCGATGGCACCGCGCCGCCAACGCTAGCGCGCGTGATGGATGCGGCGGCGTCGTACATCGTGGCCGATATCCTTTCTGACAACGGCGCCCGCGTGCCGACCTTCGGCCTCGACAACGCGCTCGCCACGCGCTACTGGTCGGCAGTCAAGACCGGCACCAGCAAGGACATGCGCGACAACTGGGCGGTCGGCT
>JBDSDD010000028.1:0-13313 GCA_039920745.1 Burkholderiaceae bacterium
CGAGGCGCGCGACGGCGCCAGCGGCGATGGCCCGTTGGAGCCGCCATCGCCGCCGCGGCTCGTCGCGCCGCTGACCGCGGGGGCAGGCGTCGCGGGTGCAGCGGGTGCAGCGGGCAGGCGTGCCGCCAAAGCCTTGTCGCCGCCCCGCCCGTCCACGGCCTTGTCGTTCGAATCGTTGTTCGCGCAGGCGCAGTGGCTCAAGGCCTGGTTTGGCGTCGAGCGCACGTGGCTGGCGATGCCCTTGCTGATGCAGGGCGACGACGACGAGGTGCGCGAGCACGTGAAGGCCGTGTCGGCCGCCACCGGCCTGCGCATCGCCGCGGTGGGCGACGTCCTGATGGCCACGCGCGCCGCCAAGCCCCTGCAGGACATGCTCACCGCCACGCGGCTGCAGCGCAGCGTGGCGGAATGCGGGCACGCGCTGTCGCCCAACGCGGAGGCTCACCTGCGGTCGCGCGCGAGGCTGCAGGCGCTGTACGAGCCCCAGTGGCTGGACGAGACGGTGGCCATCGCGGGCCTGTGCAGGTTCTCGCTGAGCCAGCTGTCCTACGAGTACCCGCAGGAGATCGTTCCCGCGGGGCAGACGCCGGCCTCGTGGCTGCGTTCCCTTGCCGAGGCTGGCGCCGCCAAGCGCTTTCCGGCCGGCATCCCCGCCAAGGTGCTGGGCCTGATCGAGTACGAGCTCGCGCTGATCGGCCGGCTGCGCTACGAGGCCTATTTCCTCACGGTGGCCGACATCGTCAGCTGGGCGCGCGCCCGCGGCATCCTGTGCCAGGGGCGCGGCAGCGCGGCCAACTCCGCGGTCTGCTACTGCCTGGGCGTCACCGAGGTCGACCCGGGGCGGGCCGAGGTACTGTTCGAGCGCTTCATCAGCGAAGAGCGTGGCGAGCCGCCCGACATCGACCTCGACTTCGAGCACCAGCGCCGGGAGGAGGTGATCCAGTACCTCTACAAGAAGTACGGCCGCCATCGCGCCGCGCTCACCGGCGTGATCATCCGCTACCGCACCAAGTCGGCGGTGCGTGACGTCGGCCGCGCGCTGGGCATCGACGTCGATCGCATCGATGCCGTCACGCGTTCGCTGCATCACGTGGGCGGCGCCGCGGCGCCCAGCAGCGCGGCCGAGCGGCTCGGGCTGTCGCTGAGCGAGCACGGCTTCGATCCGCAGTCGCGGCTGGGCGCGCAGTGGATCGCGCTGAGCCTGCAACTGCGCAACCAGCCGCGCCATCTCAGCCAGCATCCGGGCGGGTTCGTCATCGCCAAGGAGGACGTGGCGCTGCTGGTGCCGGTGGAGAACGCCGCGATGGACAAGCGCACGGTGATCCAGTGGGACAAGGACGATCTCGACGTGCTCAAGCTGCTCAAGGTGGACATCCTCGCGCTCGGCATGCTCAGCGCGCTGCGGCGCGGCCTGCTGTTCGTCGACGCCAAGATGCGCCAGTTGATGCCGGGGCCGCCACCGCCCGGCTGGCACGTCGAGGCCAGGCGCCAGCAGCAGGTCGAGAACCGACAACGCACGGAGGTCGCGCCGGTCGGCCACGCGGGCAATAGCGCCACCCGGATCCTGCTGACCTCGAACGCCTTCTCCAGCGCGGGCGCGGCGGCCTCGATGGGCATCGTGGCCGACCCGTCGGGGCTGGACAGCGACGCGAGCCTGCAGGACATCCCGGAAGAGGACGCATCGGTCTACGACATGCTGTGCACCGGCGACTCGGTCGGCGTGTTCCAGGTCGAAAGCCGGGCGCAGATGAGCATGCTGCCCCGGCTGAGGCCGCGCACCTTCTACGACCTGGTGGTGGAGGTGGCCATCGTGCGACCGGGGCCGATCCAGGGTGGCATGGTGCACCCCTACCTGAAGCGGCGCGAGCAGAAGGAGCCTGTCACCTACCCGAGCGACGAGGTCAAGGAGGCGTTGTCGCGCACGCTGGGCGTGCCCATCTTCCAGGAGCAGGTGATGCAACTGGCCATCCTCGCAGCCGACTTCACGCCGGGCGAGGCCGACGCGTTGCGGCGGGCGATGGCAGCCTGGAAGCGCAAGGGCGGACTCGGGCCGTTCAAGGACAAGCTGGTCAGCCGCATGGTGGCCAAGAAGTACGAACAGAGCTATGCCGAAGCCATCTTCAAGCAGATCGAGGGCTTCGGCGAATACGGCTTTCCGGAGAGCCATGCCGCCAGCTTCGCCCTGCTGGTGTACGTCAGCGCGTGGATCAAGTGCCATCATCCGGACGCCTTCCTGGCCGCGCTGCTCAACAGCCTGCCGATGGGCTTCTACGCGGCGCCCCAACTCGTGCGGGACGCGCGCGCGCACGGGGTCGCGGTGCGGCCGGTGGACATCACGATCAGCGACTGGGACTCCACGCTGGAGCCGCAGGCGCCGCGCGAGCTTGCGCCCGCCTGCCCGGAGCGCTCGATTCCCGGCGGCCAGTGCGCGGTGCGGCTGGGGCTGAACCGGGTCAGCGGCCTCGGAGAAGAGTCGGGCCGGCGCATCATGGCCGCGCGGGCGCAGGCGGCGTTCGCCAACGTGGAGGATCTGACGCGCCGCGCCGAGCTCGACGCGCATTCGCTGCAATGCCTGGCGGCTTCCGATGCGCTGTCCGGGCTCGTCGGCGAGCGGCGCGACGCGATCTGGGCCGTGGCCGGCGTCGATACCCGCGCCACGCCGCTGCTCAAGGCCACGCGCACCGCCGAGGACGCCGAGCCCGTGTTCGAGGCGCTGACGCTCGGCGACGCCGTGCTGGCCGACTACCGCGCACTGGGCTTGTCGCTCAAGGGCCATCCGCTGGCCTTGCTGCGCCCGGCGTTGGCGCTGTTCAAGGTGCAGCAGGCGGCGCTGCTCAACGCCGAGTACCGGCCCGGCCAATTGGCGCGCGCCAGCGGGCTGGTCACGCACCGGCAGCAGCCCGGCACGGCCAAGGGCGTGGTGTTCGTGACGCTGGAGGACGAGACGGGCACCGTCAACGTGATCGTCTGGCCCGCGGTGGCAGCGAGCCAGCGCAAGCCGTTGCTGGCGGCGTCGCTGCTGACGGTCTACGGCGTGTGGCAGCGCGAAGGCGAGGTGCGCCACCTCATCGCCAAGACGCTGGTGGATCACTCGGCGATGCTGCAGGGGCTGGTGACGCGCAGCCGGGATTTCCATTGAGACCAAGGAGGCGACACATTCACCATCCCATACCTCTTGTCGCATGCGTGCGACGCCCCAAGGCATTCAAGGGTTCCAAAGTCGGGGCCAGAGCCGATAATTTTGACCAGGCCCTTCACGCGGCGACGGTCAGTACCGAGCTGACATCAACGCCGCGTCCGGCCTCGTCGTCCGCTTCGGCCACCGCCCCCGGATCCTTCGCGCTAATATCCCCCGAGGACTTCCGCCCGAAATGAATCCATTGCCTGCCTGCTCAGCCCCGTCTTCCCCGGTGCGCGCGTCGCACTCCTCGAATCGATGGGCGTCTGGCAAGGCGCACGCGTTCCACGCTCTGCCCGCCGCCTCGACAGTCGGCTGCGCCGTCGCCCTGGCGCTGGCGCTGGCCTGCACCGTCGCCCAGGCCGGCACGGCCGAGGGTTACGAGGCCGGGCGCCGCGGCGACTACGCCACGGCGCTGCGCGAGTTCCAGCCCGCGGCCGAGAAGGGCGATCGCGATGCCCAGCTGGCGCTCGCCGACATGTACTTGCGAGGGTATGGCGTCGCCGCCGACCCCGTGGTCGCGGCGCGCTGGTTCCGCAAGGCCGCCGAGCAGGGCGACCCGCGCGCGCAGACCAATCTTGGGTTCCTGTACGAGCAGGGCAAGGGCGTTGCGCGCGACTTCGAGGAGTCCGCCAAGTGGTATCGCAAGGCGGCCGACCAAGGTGAGGCGACAGCACAGAGCAACCTCGCCTACATGGCGCTGATCGGCCGCGGCGTGGCGCAGGACGACATGCAGGCCGCGCACTGGGCCACGCTGGCCGCACAGCAAGGGCTCGCGGTGGCGCAGTACCGGCTGGGCGTTTTCTACACCAACGGGCAGGGCGTGGAACGCGACGACGCCACCGCGCTGCGCTGGTACAAGGCTGCCGCCGAGCAGGGCGAGGCCCGTGCGCAGAGCGCGCTCGGCTGGGTCTACAGCGAAGGCCGCGGTGTCGCGCGCGATCCCGCGGCCTCGCTGCGCTGGCTGCAGTTGTCTGCCGCGCAGGGCGACGCCACTGCCGAACACAACCTCGGCATGGCCGTGCTCAATGGTCGGGGGACGCCGCGCGACCCGGCCACGGCCGAGCGCTGGATCCGCAAGGCCGCGGAGTCCGGCTACGCGCCGGCCCAGGTCAGCCTCGGCCTGATGTATGCCGCCGGCGACGCCCTGATCGCCGACGAGAAGCAGGCCGTCGAGTGGTACCAGAAGGCCGCGGTGCAAGGCAACGCGTCGGGCCAGAACAACCTGGGCTGGATGCTCACCAACGGACTGGGCATCGCGCGCGACGACGTCGCCGCGCTGCGCCAGTTCCGGCTCGCCGCGCGCAAGAGCAACGCGTTCGCGATGGACAACCTCGGCTGGATGGCCGAGGAAGGCCGCGGCCAGGCCGTCGATGCGGCCGAGGCCCAGCGCTGGTACCGGCTCGCCGAGGCCCGCGGCAACGCGCCCGCCCGCAACCACCTGGCGCTGCTGTACGCGCGCGGCAAGGGCGTCACGCGCGACGACGTCGCCGCGGTTGGCGGCTTCCGCGCCGCCTCCGCACAAGGCCTGGCCCCGGCTCGCCACAACCTGGGCTTCATGGTGGCCAATGGCCTGGGCGGCGTGCCGCGCGCCGACCTCGCGGCCGGCGTCGCGCTGCAGAGCCTGGCTCGCGAGGCCTCGTCCCCCAGCCCCGAGGAACTGCCTACGCTCGACCCGTCGCGCCTGTCCGCGGCCGACCGGGCGCGCAGCCAGCAACTGCTGGCCGCCTTCAAGAGCAACCCCAACCTGCTCGCCGTCCTCGATTCGACGAGCGGCCCGCCCAGCGTCACGTCGCTGGGCGCGGCCACCGGCAACGCCAAAACGTCGGGCAACGGCACGGACGGCAACACGGTCGCGCCGCCATCGGCGACGCAGCGCTGAAGTCGACGACGACGGGCGGCCGGGCGAGTCGCAGCGACCGGTCGCTCGGAAGGCAAATGAAAATCGAGCGGCTCGGCACGTGATCGAACGTTTTTCCGCGATGGCGCCTGCCCGGTCAAAAATGCACTTCGAAGAACGCCCCCTCCGCGACTGCGACGTGACGCGGTTCAGGTCGACGTCTCGCCTGGGGCGACAGATCAACCGGCGCAACCCAGCGCTGCAGGGAGTACTCAAATGAGGGTCCGAGCGATCGCAATGTTGTGCCTGGCCGTGCTCCTGGGTGCCAGTCCGGTCGAGGCCGTGCGGGCCGAGCCCGCCGGGCACGTCACCGGCATCGGCGGCATCTTCTTCAAGGCCAAGGATGCGAAGGCGCTCGCCGCCTGGTACCGCGACGTCCTGGGCCTGCCGCTGCAGCCCTGGGGTGGCGCGGTGCTGCACTACGACGCGCCTGACCACCCGCCGGTGCTGACCTGGAGTGCCTTCCCGGACTCGACCAGGTACTTCGCACCGTCGACCGGTGACTTCATGATCAATTACGCCGTCGACGACATGGACGCGTTCCTCAAGCGCGTCGGCGAAAAAGGCGTCACCGCCTTGAAACGCGTCGACGACGACCCGAACGGCCGCTTCGCGTGGATCGTCGATCCGGAAGGCAACAAGATCGAGCTCTGGGAGCCGAAGCGGACGGCGGCGCCCGCCAAATGACGACACGCTTGACGGACGACAAGCGGACAAAGCCGCAGTTCGAGACGGACTGTTTTCGGGCAGCTTGCAAGAATGGATTCAATCGTGATCGACAACGCAGTGCGCGGCCGCTTCAACGCCTGGCTTTTCGACACGCTCGAAGGCTACATGCATCGCAAGTATGCGGGCGTGAAGCCGAGGTTGTTGGCCACCGTGCCGTCCACCGTCGTCGAGCTCGGCCCCGGCGCGGGCGCCAACCTGCGCTACCTGCCGCCGGGCACGCGGCTGATCGCGATCGAGCCGAACCGGCGCTTCCATGCTGTGCTGCGTCGGCGGGCCGCCGAACGAGGGATCGAACTGGACTTGCGCGGACTCGCAGCCGAGGCGATCGACCTGCCCGATGCGTCGGCCGATTTCGTGTTCACCTCGCTCGTGCTGTGCTCGGTCTCGCAACCCGACGCCGTGATGCGCGAGGTGCTGCGCGTGCTGAAGCCGGGCGGCCGATTCGCTTGCATCGAACATGTAGCAGCGCCGCCGGGCACGGTGCTCGCACGAGTGCAACGAGGCGTCGCGCGCCCGTGGCGCTGGCTGTTCGAAGGCTGCGACCTCTGCCGAGATACCGGGGGCACGCTGCGCCGTGCTGGCTTCTCGCGCGTCGACATCGAGCCGTTGACTTTGCGCACAGCGTTCGTGCCGATCCGTTCCCAGGTGGTGGCGCTGTGTGTGAAGTGAGCCACACCTCGGAGCGCACCGGCTCAATCGCGAGGCCCGGACACGTCATCTCGCAGCGCCAGGACCGAGCGCCTCCCGCTCCGGCGACTTGATCCAGAGCCGCCGGAAATCCATCCACCCGCAGCGCGCCAGCGAGACGCCGCCGAGATGCGGTGCGTGGTCGAGGCGCTGCATGAGGTGGCGCATCGGCAGCACCGCGCCTGCGCTGGTGACGCGCTCGAAAGCTTCATCCATCATCGCCGCACGGCGTGATGCGCAGGCCTCGGCAGCGATGGCTTTGCAGCGCTCAGCCGTCCAGCGCCGCAGACCCTGCGGCAGCCACGCGTGGAACTGCGCCTCGCCGGCGAGTGCGCTGAACTGGCCGAAGGCGAGGTCGTCGTAGAGCACCTCGCCGGTGACGGCGATGTCGGCGTCGTGGCGCCAGTCCCAGCGGGCGAAGACCGGTGCGGGCAAGACGTCGATGGTCGCTCGACACCCCGCGGAGCGCAGCGCATCTGCGATGGCCTGCGCCAGTTGGCGGTGCTGATCCAGTTCGTAAGTGACGATGCGCAGCGCGGCGGGCAGGCGCGGCGCAGCGGCGGCGTCGCGCACCCGTGATGCCGGCAAGTGGACGAACCCTGGCAGCCAACCGCGTGCAAGCCGCCACTGCGGACCCATGGCGCGTCGCGCGACCTGGGCGCGCAGCCAGCGTCCGACCGCCAGGCGCGCAGCGGTCGTGGCGAACTGGGACCGCGCGGGATTGAGCAACACGCAGTCGCAGCCCTGTTCGGCCTGGGCCAGGCGATGCCAGTCTGGCTCCCTGGCCTGCGCTTCGTCGGCAAACTGGCCGAGCCGCAGATCGACCTCGGGCATGGGTGCGCCAGTGGGCACCACCCACAGATCGATCTCCGCAAGCAGCGGACGCTCGCGCCAATAGCCTTCGAAGGCGGCCAGCGTGGCGCGGTAGTCGTTGTTGCGCACGAGTCGGAACGCGCCGGCGCCGATCGGACGCGTCGCGAAATCGGGGCGTTGCCAATCGTCCATGGGCAGCACGGCGGCACTGTGATGCGCGAGGCGATGCGGCAGCAGGTAGTCGGGGTCGGCGAGCACGAGTTCGAGGCGATCGCCCTCGATCAGTGTCTCGCGCAGGTGGGCCATCAGCGCGCGATGTGGACCGGGTGCGTCGCGGAGTCGGCGCAGCGAGGCCGCGGCGTCGGCGGCCCCCAGCGGGCGGCCGTCGTGGAAGCGCAGCCCGGGCCGCAGCCACAGCCGCCAGCGGCACCCCTCGTCGAGGCGCTCCCAGTGGTGCGCGAGCGCGGGCACGACGGCGTCGCGCTCGCGGTCGAACGTGGTCAGGCCTTCGCATATCTGGGCGACAAGATGGGCCTCGGTGCGGCGCGACACGTGCACCGGATCGAGCGCGTGCAGCGGGCGGTAGAACGGAATGCGCAGCCCGCCACCTGGCGCCGGGCCGAGGAAGACCGGAAGCGCAGCCTGCAGCCGCATGCGGCCCTCGGGCGGCAAGCTGGCGAAGGCCTCCTCGAGGCGGCCTTCGTCGATCAGACCGCGCCAGTGCGTCTCGCGCAACGCGCCGGCGTCGCCGCGCAGCGCCAGCGTGGACAGCCGCCCGCGGCCGCGCCCAGGCGTCCAGCGCAGCCAGCCCTCGGCCTGCATTCGCCCGAGCAGCAAGCGGGCGTTGCGCGGCGTGCAGCACAGGCGTTCGGCCACGGCGTCGATCGACAGTCGGGACTCGTGCGGCAGGCCTTCGGCAAGGCGGACGAACTGATGCAGCAGAAGCATGGGGCAGGGTGCTCTAAAAGGGGAAATGATGGTGCCATTCTGACCTCTATGCTTTCCGGATTTGAATCGACACTGCAGTCTTCCTCATCAGCGCCGCCGCCCCATGACCGAGCGCACTCTCTGGCGCCATGCCGGATTTCGACGCCTCTTCGCGTCCTCGACGAGCTATGCGCTGGGCATCCAGGTCTACCAGCTCGCGCTGCCGTTGGCGTTCTACGAGCTCACCCGTTCGGCCGGCGTCATGACGGGGTTGCGTGCCATCGAGCTGCTTCCCAATCTCTTGCTGGCGATGTTCATCGGCGTCTGGGTCGACCGCATCGAGCGTGCGCGCTGGGCGCGCCGCGCGATGGCCGGGATGGTGGTGCTGATGGGCGCGCAGGCGCTGCTGCTCGCGCACGCAACCAGCCTGATCGCGCTGTTCTTCGGCGCCGCGTTCGGGCTGATGACGCTCAACTACGTCTATGGCATCTGCCGCATGGGCCTGGTCAAGGAGATGCTGCCGCCCGCGTTGCTGCTGCCTGCGACCGGGCAGCTGTCGACCATCACGCAGGTCGCTGCGGTGGCAGGGCCGGCGCTGGCGGGCGTGCTGGTGGGCTGGCAACCGGCGGCTGGCCTGTGGGCGGCCATGCTGGCGCTGCTGTTCGCGGCAGGGTTGTTGCGTGGGCTCGACTTGCCCTCCCGGCCGGTGGCCACGACCGCGTTCTGGCCGGCCTTTCTCGATGGCTGGCGCGTGCTGCGCGCGAACCGGCCGCTGTGGCATGTCGCCTGGGTCATCGTTGCAACCAACGCGAGCGCGGGCGTCGTCGACGTGATGTTCCTGTTTCGCGCCCGCGATCAATTGCAGATCGCGCCGGGCACGCTCGGCGCGATGGTCGCTCTAGCGGCGTGCGGTGGCCTCGTCGGGGGGATGGCCTGCGGCACGCTGCGGCGCCACCTCGGGCTCGGGCGGCTGCTGACGCTGGCCATGACTGTGGAGGCCGCCAGCATCGCGCTGCTGGCGACGGGTCAGGGGGCTCCGTTGCTGGTCGCGAGCCTGGCGCTGAACAGCTTCGCACAGGTCGTGGGCAACGTCTGCGTCTGGGGCTATCGCCAGGAGAGCACGGCCAGCGAGTACATCGGCCGGGTGTCGGGCCTGACCGGCTCCTTGTTCAAGCTCGGCATGCCGCTCGCGCTGGTCGTGTCCGGACAACTCGCCGTCCAGCAGTCGATCGCCATGCTGCTGGGCCTGTGTGCCGGGGTGCACCTGCTGGCGTCGCTTGGGGTGCGCTGGTCGGCGATGTACGCGGTGCGCTGAAGCCATCACCTCGAGCTGACGCAGGACGTCGGCTTTGCGGCGGGCGCGCGAAGGCGACGCGGTGCGGCTCGACGGGCTTCGACGAGCCCCCACGCGCACGCGTCACGCGTCCGCTGGCTAAACTCCCGCCCATGCTCCTGCTGCTGTCCCCCGCCAAGTCCCTCGACTACGACTCCCCGCTGCCCGAACCGGTGCTGGCCGCCCGGGCCGCCCTCAGGCCCGCTGCCACCGCGCCGCAGTACGCCGCGCAGGCCGCCGAACTGATCGCCACGCTGCGCACGAAGACGGTGGCCGACGTCGCCGCGCTGATGGATCTGTCGGACGATCTCGCCAAGCTCAACGTCAAGCGCTACAAGGCCTGGTCGACGCGGGCCACCGAGCGCAACAGCCGGCCCGCGATGTGGGCTTTCAACGGCGACGTCTACGACGGCCTGAAGGCCTCGACGCTCAACGACGACGAGATCGCCTGGGCGCAGCAGCACGTGCTGATGCTCAGCGGCTTGTACGGGGTGCTGCGCCCGCTCGATCGCCTGCAACCGTATCGCCTCGAGATGGGCACCGGCCTGGCCACGCAGCGCGGCAACTCGCTGTATGCGTGGTGGGGCGCGACGGTGGCGGCGCACATCAACAGGCTGCAGGCCCGCGAGCGCGAGCCGCTGGTGATCAACCTGGCCTCGCAGGAGTACTTCAAGGTCACGCAGGCCAAGGTCGGGCGCGAGAAGGTGCTGCGGGCGCGCGTCGTCGAGTGCGTCTTCGAGGAATGGAAGGACGGCGACTACAAGATCATCAGCTTCTTCGCCAAGCGCGCTCGCGGGATGATGGCGCGCCACGCGATCGAGCAGCGCGCCGAGACGCCCGAGGCGTTGAGCGATTTCCACGCGGATGGCTACCGTTTCGCGGTGCGTGTGTCGGAGCCCGATCGGCTGGTTTTCCGTCGTCGTCAGGCCTGATGGCTTGAGATTTTCCGGGCGTGCCAGGGGTTTTCCCAGAAGATTTCACCAGTTGTTGCACCAAGCCCAGCGTGAACCGAGGGATTCCCGCCGGACTCGACCGTGAGGCCCTGCCAGAATGGGGGCACTTGCCGGACACCCTCCGTCCGGGCTCCGCCAACCATTCGACCGCATTTCGGAGTCGACCCCATGCAGACGCAAACGAGCACCAAGACCGACGCTGGCGACCAGCGCCAACAGTACATTTCGGCGGAACTCCGCCAGTGGATCGTCGCGCAGGCGCAAGCCGGCGTCGCGCCCGAGACGGTGCTCGAGGCGATGAAGGCGAGCGGCTGGCAGGAAGACGTGGCCATCAAGGCGCTCGAAGAGACGCTGCGCGGCCACCTCACCGAGCAGCAGGCCGAGAACCAGGTGGTGGCCCAGCACCATGAGCCACAGCCCGTGCCGGTACCCGATGCGGCGGTCACCGACTCGCCCAGCAAGATCCGCATCCTCGACCGCGACGTCACGATCCTGACGAGCATGAAGCACCCGCGTGTCCTCGTGCTGGGCGGCTTCCTGAGCGACCAGGAATGCGACGCGATCATCGCGCTGGCCGGCCCGCGCATGGCGCGCTCCGAGACGGTGGACAACCTGACCGGCGGCAGCGAGGTCAATGTCGCGCGCACCAGCCGCGGCATGTTCTTCGAGCGCGGCGAGACAGGCGTGATCGACCGCGTGGAGCGCCGCATCGCGGCCATGCTGAGCTGGCCCGTCCAGAACGGCGAAGGCCTGCAGGTGCTGCACTACAAGCCAGGCGCCGAGTACAAGCCGCACTACGACTACTTCGACCCGGTGCACCCGGGCTCGGCCTCCATCCTCAAGCGCGGTGGCCAGCGCGTGGGGACGCTGCTGATGTACCTGAACACGCCCAAGAAGGGCGGCGGCACCACGTTCCCCGACGTCGGGCTGGAAGTGGCGCCGATCAAGGGCAATGCCTGCTTCTTCAGCTACGACCGGGCGCACGTCGGCACCAAGAGCCTGCACGGCGGAGCCCCGGTGATCGAGGGCGAGAAGTGGGTCGCCACGAAGTGGCTGCGCGAGCGCGAGTTCGTCTGAGCAACTGAGGCGCACGGCCTTCGCCTTCAGGGGCTGGCCGCTGGCCGAGGGGCCTGGCTTCGCCCTGGAAAGTCGCCTCGACGCCGATATCGCCCCGCAGCGAGGTGGCCCTTCCGGAGAGGCAGCCTGGGCGAAGCCAGACCCCTTCGGCGCCAGCCCCGCGCGAATCTCAGGCCTGTTCCACGCGATTGCGCCCTGCGCTCTTGGCGGCGTACAGCGCCCGATCGGCCCGCTGGAACAGCGTGTCGACCGCGTCATCCGGCTGCCACGCCGTCACGCCGAAGCTGGCGGTCAGCGCGCGCATCGTGCCGTCGAAGGGTCGCGTGACCTGTTCGCGGGCGCGTTCGGCGAGCGTGTGCGCGCCGGCGAGGTCGGTGTCGGGCAGCAGCAGGCAGAACTCCTCGCCGCCGTAGCGGAACGCGCGATCGGGGTCGCGCAGCGCATCGGCCAGCCGCTTCGAGAACGCCCTCAGCGTCGCATCGCCTACTGCGTGGCCGTGGGTGTCGTTGATGAACTTGAAGCGGTCGACGTCCACCATCACGATCGCGAACGAGCGTTGCGTGCGGCGCGCGCCGGCCATCGCGTGGGCGATCTCCTCGTCGAGCGCGCGGCGGTTGGCCAGGCCGGTGAGGTCGTCAGTGCGCGCCTGCAGCCGCGTCTCGGCTTCGGCGCGCGTCTTGCACATCAGCACGAAGCCCAGGCTGGTGATGACCAGGTAGACGAAACCGAACACGTAGATGGGCACCTGCCACGCATTGTCGTGGTCGAGGCTCAGGCGGGACTGGCCGATCAGCAGCAGGGCGATGGCGCGCAGCGGCAGCACGAGGCCCATGCAGACGTAGATGACGGCCACGACACGCTGCACGCGCGCGGTCTCGGGGCGCGCATCACGCCACAGCGAAAGCGCGTTGAGCCATTCGTAGCCCGCGTACGCGAAGCCGTTGAAGATCGCGGCCCAGGCGACGTGCTCACCCGTGAGCGCGCCGGCGATGGTGACGGCCACGACCATCGCGGCCAGTTTCGCCTTGTCGAAGCCGCGCCCGGTGAACGTGCGTATCGCGATGAAGAACAGCGCGACGCCGACGGCGCCGGCAAGGTTGGCGACGAGCCCGGTGACCGTGGCCGACAGTCCGCCGACCGGCATCGCCAGCACGAGGTAGGCGATCGCCTGGCTGGTGATCGCCCAGCGCCACATGCGCATGCCGTTGGCGCGATCGGCGTCGCTGCGCGACACCCACAGCATCGCGGCGGTGGCCGCAAGCAGGCAGGTCTGGGCAAGAAACAGGGTGTGCAGATCCAAGCGCGAACCTCAGGCACCGCGGGGCGGCAAAGCCTTCCATTTTCGGTCGAGTTGGCACCATCCGCGGGGGCGCTGGTCGTGCAGTTTTCGACAAACGGCCCGAGTTCAGCGCGCCATGAGAAAGGCCCGTGGGCTTGCGCCGACGGGCCTGGTTCATTCGAGCGGGGTCGAGGAGCGCATCAACGCTTGTTCGACGGACCCTTGTTGGACGATGTCAGCGCCGGCCGCGGGCCGCCGCCCGAAGGACGCCCGCCACCACCGCCCCCACCGGCAGGGCGGCCACCGCCACCGCCGCTGCCGCCGGCCGGTCGCGCGCCGCCATGGCCCGCGTGTGCCGGCTTGGCTCCGCTGTGCGAGCCCGACGGGCCTGCCGGACGCGGGGCCGGACGGCCACCGCCACCACCACCGCCGCCGCC
>JBDSDD010000029.1:0-190068 GCA_039920745.1 Burkholderiaceae bacterium
CCTCGCCCGCAGCCGCCGGATCAGCAGCCGCTGCACCTGCTCCGGCCACGTTCGCGCAGGTGCAGGGCATCGTCAAGGAGCGCTGCAGCCTGTGCCACAACGCGCAACTGGCCATCAAAGGCATCCGCCTTGACGCGCCCGAGCAGATCCTGGCGCACGCGGCGCAGGTGTATCAACAGGCGGTGGTGCTCAAGGCCATGCCGCTGAACAACGCCACGCGGATCACCGATGCCGAGCGGGGCGTGCTCAAGCAGTGGTACGAAGCCGGGGCGCATTGACCGTAGCCAGCTGCGCGGTGGCGCGCTGCAACAGTTGTGCCACGACGCCCAGCGCGATCACCTCGGGCTGCTTGCCCGCGATGCCAGCCAATCCGATCGGGCACTGCATGCGCGCGATGCGCTCGTCGCTCATCCCGCGCTGCGCCAAGCGACGGCGGAAGCGCTCGCGCTTGGACGTCGAACCGATCACGCCGATCAAGCCCGCGTCGTCGCGCCGCAGCGCGGCCTCGACGATGCGCAAGTCGAGGGCGTGGTCGTGGGTCAGGATGAGGAAGAAGGCACCGGGCGGCGCCGCGGCGACCTCGCCTTCTGCGCCTTCGACCACGCGGCGCTGCACGCTGTCGGGCCAGGGCGTGCCCAGCGTGGTGGTGGGCGCGAAGGCGTCGTCGCGCTCGTCGATCCAGTCGCAGCGCACGTCGAGCGTGATCAGCAGCGTGGCGATCGCGTGGCCGACGTGGCCGGCGCCGTGCATCTGCAGGTGCATCAGCGGCGCGCTCTCGGGCCAGCGGGCGATGGCGCTGTCGTCGAGGAATGCGTAGTCGAGCTCCACCGCGCCGCCGCAGCACTGGCCCAGCGCCGGCCCGAGCGCGTAGTGCTCGCGACGTGGTACGAAGTCGCGCGCGGCCAGCATCGCCCGGGCGGCGGCGAGCGCCCTGAATTCCAGATGCCCGCCGCCGATCGTGCCGACCGAGCGCACTGCCGACACCAGCATGCGCGTGCCCGCGCCGCGCGGCGCCGAGCCGCGCGCCTGCACGATCTCGACGACCACGGCCGGCGTGCGCTGCTCCAGCCAGTGCATGGCGGCGAGGCGGGTGTCGCGGTCCATGTCAGGCAACCGCGTTGACCGCATCGATCGCGTCGAGGATGGCCTCGGACGTCGCCGGCGCGCGCAACGGCGGGTCGACCCGGTGCTCGCCGACGGCCGACACCGCGTCGCGGATCGCCAGGAACACCGAGAACGGCAGCAGCAGCGGCGGTTCGCCGACGGCCTTGCTGCGGTGGATGCTGTCCTCGACGTTCTGGTTGTCGAACAGCTTGACGTTGAAGACCGGCGGGCAATCGTTGGCTGTCGGGATCTTGTAGGTACTGGGCGCATGCGTCATCAGCTGGCCCGTCTGCGGGTGCCACACGAGCTCCTCGGTGGTCAGCCAGCCCATGCCCTGGATGTACGCGCCTTCGATCTGGCCGATGTCGATGGCCGGGTTCAGCGACCGGCCGACGTCGTGCAGCACGTCGGCGCGCAGCAGCCGCCACTCGCCGGTGAGCGTGTCCACCACGACCTCCGAGATCGCCGCGCCGTAGCTGAAGTAGTAGAACGGCTGGCCTGTCGTCGACAACGGATCCCAGCGCAGGCCGGGCGTCGCGTAGAAGCCGTCCGACCACAGCTGGACGCGATCTTCGTAGGCGCGCCGCACCAGTTCGGGGAACGGGAACACCTGGTCCTGCACCTGCACGGTGTCCTTGTCGAAGACGACGTCGGCCGCGACGCCGCCGAACGTGCGCGCGGCGAATTCAGCCAGGCGCTTGCGAATCGTCAGCGCGGCGTTCTGCGCCGCCTTGCCGTTGAGGTCGCTGCCGGTAGACGCGGCGGTGGCCGACGTGTTGGCCACCTTCGTCGTGTCCGTGGCCGTGACGCGCACACGGGCGAACGCGACGCCCAGCTCGTGCGCGACGACCTGCGCCACCTTGGTGTTGATGCCCTGGCCCATCTCCGTGCCGCCGTGATTGACCAGGATCGACCCGTCGACGTACACATGCACCAGCGCACCGGCCTGGTTGAGGTGGCGCACGTTGAACGAGATGCCGAACTTGACCGGCGTGAAGGCGAGCCCGCGCTTGAGCCACGGGCTGCGCGCGTTGAACTCGGCAACGAGCAAGCGACGCTCGCGATACGCGCCGCTGGCGACAAGCTCGTCGGTCAGCGCGGCGATGACGTTGTCCTTGACCGGCTGGCCGTACGGCGTCGTGTTGCGCTCGTCGACGCCGTAGTAGTTGGCGCGCCGCACGTCCAGCGCATCGCGCCCGAGCCGGCGTGCGATCGAGTCGAGGATCACCTCGGTGACGATCGCGCCTTGCGGCCCGCCGAAGCCGCGGAATGCGGTGTTGCTCTGCGTGTTGGTCTTCGCGGAGAAGCCGTGCAGCGCGACGTCTGGCAGCCAGTACGCGTTGTCGACGTGGCACAGCGCGCGCGTCATCACCGGGCCGGACAGGTCGGCGGAGTGGCCGGCGCGCGAGATCAGCGTCATCGCGAGGCCCAGGATGCGGCCCGCGTCGTCGAAGCCGACCTCGTAGTCGTAGGCGAAGCAGTGGCGGCGACCGGTGATCAGGAAATCGTCGTCGCGATCGAGCCGCAGCTTGACCGGCTTTTGCGTGCGTCGCGCGGCCAGTGCGGCGACGCAGGCGAACATCCCCGACTGCGACTCCTTGCCGCCGAAGCCGCCGCCCATTCGCCGGCATTCGACGTGCACGTGGTGCGACTGCAGCCCCAGCGCGTGCGCCACCAGGTGCTGCATCTCGGACGGGTGCTGCGTGGAGCAGTGCACCTTCATGCCGTCGTCCTCGGTGGGCACGGCGTAGCTGATCTGGCCCTCGAGGTAGAACTGTTCCTGGCCGCCGACGTCGAGCGAGTCGACGAGGCGGTGCGGCGCGGCGGCGATGGCCGCCTGCGCGCCGCCTTCGACGCTGTCGCGCGTGAGATGGATGGGCGGGATCACGTACTGGCCACGGGCGTGCGCGGCGCGCGGCGTCAGCACGGCCTCGAGCGGCTCGATGTCGAGCACCTCGTGCGCCTTGGCGGCCGCGCGCCGCGCGTCCCCGCGGGTGCGCGCGACGACCGCGAACACCGGCTGGCCGACGTGGCGCAGCTCGCCGTCGGCGAGGATCGGGTCGTCATGGAAGATCGGGCCGCAGTCGTTGGGGCCGGGGATGTCGGCAGCCGAGAACACGTCGACCACGCCCGGCAGCGCCCGGATGCGATCCAGGTCCATCGACCGCAGCCGGCCGTGCGCCACGGGCGACAGGCCCAGCGCGCAGTGCAGCGTGCCGGCCAGCTCGGGGATGTCGTCGATGTAGGTGGCGGCGCCCGCCACGTGCAGGTGCGCGGACTCGTGCGGCCGCGACGCGCCCACGCCCGCGTTGGCGTGCGGGGGGTCGAGGTGGCGGGGGGCGGCGGCGGTCATTGCGAACCCTCGGGAGATCCCGGCGCGATTCGAGCCGCTGCCAGACCCGTGAGGCAGCGACCCGGCTCGCCGGCGTTCATGCCACGCTCCAGATCGACGTCGCCGCGGCGCTGGCCGCCGCCCCCGGCCGCGTCTCCAGCCAGAACCGCTGCAACAAGTTCTGCGCCACCCGCAACCGATATGCCGCACTCGCCCGCATGTCGTCGAGCGGCGTGAAGTCGCTGGCCAGCGCGCCCTGCGCTGCGGCGAGCGTCGCGGCACGCCACGGCTGCCCGCGCAGCGCGGCCTCGGCGCTGGCAGCGCGCTTGACGACCGCGGCCATGCCGCCGAAGACGAGGCGCAGGTCGACCACGCGCTCGCCGTCGAGCTCGATCGCCAGCGCGGCGAACACGGCCGAGATGTCGGAGTCGAAGCGCTTGCTGATCTTGTAGGCACGCAGCTGGCGCGTCCATGCCGCGTCGGGGATGACCAGCGCCTGGACGAATTCGCCGGGCTCGAGGCGGTTGGCCTGGTAGCCGGTGTAGAACTCGTCCAGCGGCAGCCGGCGCACGCGCTCGGACCGGCGCAGTTCGACGAGCGCGTCGAGCGCCATCAGCACTGGCGCCGAGTCGCCGATCGGCGAGCCGTTGGCCACGTTGCCGCCCATCGTGCCGGCGTGGCGGATCGGCGGCGACGCGAAGCGCCGCCAGGCCTCGGTCAGCGACGGCGCGCGCCCGGCCAGCGCGGCCCACGCGGCCTCCAGCGACGCGCCGGCGCCGATGCGCAGATCGCTACCCGTGTGCGTGATCGCCTTGAGCTCGTCGACGTCGGTCACGGGGATCACCTCGCCCAGATCGCGAAACTGCTTGGTGACCCACAGCCCGACGTCGGTGCCGCCGGCCACCAGGCGCGCCGTGGGCGACGCGGCGTAGCGCTGCGCAAGCTGGGCCAGCGTGCGCGGAGCGGCGGCGGGCGCGCCGTCGACGATGTCGCGCAGCGCGGCGATCACCGGGGCGGTGTCCAGCGAGACGGGCGCGTGGTCGAACATCTGCGCGCCGGCCTCCAGGATGGGGCGGTAGCCGGTGCAGCGGCACAGGTTGCCGGCCAGCTCGTCGGCCAGCTGCCCGCGGTCGGGGCGGGTGCCGGCGGCGCAGTGGTTCTCGTAGCTGCTCCACAGCGTCATCGCGAAGCCGGGTGTGCAGAAACCGCACTGCGAGCCGTGGCAGTCGACCAGCGCCTGCTGGGCCGGGTGCAGCCCGTTTTTTCCGTCCTGGCCGCGCAGATCTTCGACGGTGAACAAGGCCTTGCCGTGCAGCGACGGCAGGAACCTGATGCACGCGTTGACCGGCCGCAGGCGCAGCCCGCGCGTGGCCTGGGCGGGTGAATCCGTGTGCTCGGGCAATTCACCGACCACGACGGTGCATGCACCGCAATCGCCCTCGTTGCACCCTTCCTTGGTGCCTGTGAAGTGTTGATCCTCGCGCAGCCAGTCGAGCACGCTGAGCGTGGCGGGCACGTCGCTCAGGCGCACCACCCGGCCGCGGTGGAAGAAGCGGATCTCGCGCGATTCTGAAGCTGGCAGGGCGACGCTCATGATGATCGAACTTACCTCCGTGCGGGTCGAACTGAATATACTCACTCTTATATAAAGTATTCACAGGCTGATATGACGCTGCGCACGGAGTTCGACAAGATCGAGCTCCATCTCATCCGGGTCCTGCATACCTTGATCACCGAACGCAGCGTGTCGCGCGCGGCCTTGCGCCTGCAGAGCTCCCAGCCAGCCGTCAGCGCGCAGTTGAAACGGCTGCGCGAGCTCACCGGCGACGCGTTGCTGGTGCGCGCCGGCAACGGCATGACGCCAACCGCGTTTGCGCAACAGATGCTCGGCCCGGCCACCAACCTGCTCAACGAGGCCGACCGCCTGTTCAGCCAGCGCACCCGGCGCACCGGCTTCGACCCGCAGACCAGCAGCACCACCTTCCGCATCGCCGCCAGCGATTTCATCGACCCCGGTTTCCTGCCGCAGCTGGTGCTCACGTTGAAGCAACGCGCACCGCAAGTCAAGATCGAGCTGCTGACCCTGTCCAGCCATTTCGACTACCGCCGCAGCCTGGCCCAGGGCGAGGTCGACCTCGTCATCGGCAACTGGCTGACGCCGCCCGACGAGCTGCACCTGGGCCGCCTGGTCAGCGACGAAGTGGTGTGCATGGTGGCTGACGACCACCCGATCGTGCGCGCCGGCGTCGGCCGCGCCTGGACGGTGGAGCGCTACCTGTCGTGCGAGCACGTGGCGCCCACGCCCAACTACGAAGGCGCGCGCGGCGTCATCGACGACCACCTCGTCAAGCAGGGCCTGCTGCGCGACATCGCCGTGCGCAGCGCCCACTTCGCGCTGATCCCGGCCATGGTGGCCGGCAGCCTGCTGGTGCTGACGACCGGGCGGCTGTTCTGCCAGCGCTACGTCGACGTGCTCCCGGTGCGCATCGTGCGCTGCCCCGTCGTCTTCCCGCCGCTGGCCTACTACCAGCTGTGGCACGACCTGACCCACGAATCGGCGTCCGTGCGCTGGCTGCGCGAGTGCGTGCGTGATGTCGCGCGAAACGTGGCCGTTCGCCCCGCGCGCGTGACTGTCGCCTCCTGACATGACCGCCGCTCCCACCCGCGTCGCCCTGCGTGGCGACCTGCTCGACTTCACCGCCACGCCCGCCTGGGGCGACGTCGATCCTGCCGGCGTGCGCTGGCGCCCCGACCACTGGCTGCTGGTCGACGCCGGCCGCATCGTCGGCGCCCAGCCCGGCGACCAGCCGCCGGGCGACGACTGGCAACGCCACGCGTACCCGGGCCGACTGATCCTGCCCGGCTTCATCGACACCCACGTCCACAGCCCGCAGCTGGACGTCATCGCCAGCTACGGCACCGAGCTGCTCGACTGGCTGGACACCCACACCTTTCCGGCCGAGATGCGCTACGCCGACGAGGGGGTGGCCCGCGCGGGCGCCGTGCGCTTCCTCGACGCGCTGCTGGCCCACGGCACCACCAGCGCCGTGGTGTTCCCGACGGTGCACAAGGTCAGCGTCGACCGCCTGTTCGAAGCGGCAGCCGCGCGCGGCATGCGCGTGATCGCCGGCAAGATCCTGATGGACCGCCACGCGCCGCCCGCGCTCTGCGACGACGTCGCGCAGGCAGAGCGCGAGTGCACCGAGCTGGTCGAGCGCTGGCACGGCCTCGACCGGCTGGCCTATGCCGTCACCGTGCGATTTGCGCCCACCAGCACGCCGGAGCAGCTCGCGATGGCCGGGCGGCTCTGCGCGCGCTTTCCCGGCGTCTACATGCAGACGCACCTGGCCGAGAACCGCGCCGAGGTCGAGTGGGTGCGCCAGCTGTTTCCCGAGGCGCGCAGCTACCTCGACGTCTACGCCCGCCACAATCTCCTGAACGAGCGCAGCGTGTTCGCACACGGCATCTGGCTGGACGCCGACGACCGCGCCGCGCTGGCCGGCGCCGGCGCGCAGATCGCCCACAGCCCGTCGTCCAACCTGTTCCTGGGCAGTGGCCTGTTCGACTGGCGCGCCAACCGCGACGCCGGCGTCGCGGTGAGCCTGGCCTCGGACGTCGGCGGCGGCACCAGCCTGTCGATGTTGCGCACGATGGCCGACGCCTACAAGGTGCAGGCGATGCGGGGCGAGCGCCTGACGGCCTGGGTCGCACTGCACGCCGCCACCCGCGGTGCCGCGCACGCGCTGCATCTCGCCAGCGAGCTTGGCAGCCTGGACGCCGGCGCCGCGGCCGACGTCTGCGTCTGGGACGTCGCGGTGGGGCCGGTGGCCGTCCAGCGCGACGGTTTGGCACGCAGCTTGCATGCAAGATTATTCGCGTGGATGACCCTCGCGGACGATCGAAACCTGGTCGACGCCTGGGTTGCGGGTGTCCGCCGGACGCCGATCCCAACATGAACACAGCCCGCCCGATGCTTCGCCTCGAACTCATCGACATCAGCAAGCAGTACCCCGCCGTCAAGGCCAACGACCGCATCCGCCTGCGCGTCGAGCCGGGCGAGATCCATGCCGTGCTGGGCGAGAACGGCGCAGGCAAGTCCACGCTGATGAAGATCATCTACGGCGCTGTGCGGCCGGACGAAGGCGAGATGGTGTGGGACGGCCGCCAGGTCGAGATCCGCAATCCGCAGGAGGCGCGGGCGCTTGGCATCGCCATGGTGTTCCAGCACTTCAGCCTGTTCGACACGCTCACCGCGGCCGAGAACGTCTGGCTGGGCCTGGACAAGTCGTGGACGCTGGCTGACGTCACCAGGCGCATCGTCGAGGTGGCCGGCGTCTACGGCCTGGAGGTCGACCCGCTGCGCCCGGTGCACACGCTGTCGGTGGGCGAGCGCCAGCGCGTCGAGATCGTGCGCGCGCTGCTGACCAAGCCGCGCCTGCTGATCCTGGACGAGCCCACGTCCGTGCTCACGCCGCAGGCCGTGCAGGCGCTGTTCGTCACGTTGCGCACGCTCGCCGACGAGGGCTGCAGCATCCTGTACATCAGCCACAAGCTCGACGAGATCCGCGCGCTGTGCCACAAGTGCACCGTGATGCGCGGGGGCAAGGTCACCGGCGCGGTCGACCCGCGCCACGAGACCAACGCCAGCCTGTCGCGCCTGATGATCGGCGCCGAGCCGCCGCAACTCCACCACGCGGCGGCCGTGCCGGGCGCCGAGGTGCTCAACGTGCGCGCGCTGACGCTGCCGCGTCTGGGCGCGTTCGGCGCGGACCTGGACAAGATCTCCTTCGACGTCTGCAAGGGCGAGATCCTGGGCGTGGCCGGCGTGTCCGGCAATGGCCAGCAGGAGTTGATGGCCGCGCTGTCCGGCGAGGACGACCGCGCCGAGGACGATTCGATCCGCCTGTTCGGCAAGCCCATCGGCCACCACTCGCCGCGCCGACGTCGCCACGAGGGCCTGCACTTCGTGCCGGAGGAGCGGCTGGGGCGTGGCGCGGTGCCGTCGATCTCGCTGTCGCAGAACACCTTGCTCACGCGTACCGAGTCGGTCACGCCCTTCGGCTGGATCAGCACCCGCCGCACCGCGGCGTTGGCCCAGCACCTGATCGCCGACTACAACGTCAAGGCCGGCGGCCCGGATTCGACAGCCAAGAGCCTGTCCGGGGGCAACCTGCAGAAGTTCATCGTCGGCCGCGAGATCGACGCCCATCCCAAGCTGCTGATCGTCTCGCAGCCCACCTGGGGCGTGGACGTCGGCGCCGCGGCGCAGATCCGCGGCGCGCTGCTCGCGTTGCGCGACGCGGGCTGCGCGGTGCTGGTGGTCAGCGAGGACCTGGACGAGCTGTTCGAGATCTCCGACCGCCTCGTCGTGATCGCCCGCGGTCGCGTGTCGCCGTCCCTCCCCGCGGCGCAGGCCACGCGCGAACAGATCGGCCAGTGGATGAGCGGGCTGTGGGACGACAGCGTCGCGCTGGCGCCGGAGACGACGCATGCTGCAGCTTGAAGCCCGCGCGACCCCCAGCAAGGCGATGTCGCTGCTGTCGCCGGTGATCGCGCTGGCGATCACGGTGCTGGCCGGCGTCGCGCTGTTCGCGCTGCTGGGCAAGGATCCGTCGCGTGGCCTGGCCATGTTCTTCATCGAGCCTTTCCGCGGTGCGTACGGGGTGTCCGAGTTGTGCGTCAAGGCCACGCCGCTGATGCTGATCGGACTGGGGCTGGCGGTCTGCTACCGCGCCAACGTCTGGAACATCGGCGCCGAAGGCCAGTTCGTGCTGGGCGCGATCGCGGCCTCGGGCGTGGCGATGCATGCGTCACCCGACTCCAGCCACTGGATCGTGCTGCCCATCCTCGTCGCCGGCGTGCTGGGCGGCATGGCGTGGGCGGCGATCGTCGCGTTCCTGCGCGACCGGGCCAACGCCAGCGAGATCCTGGTGAGCCTGATGCTGGTCTACGTGGCCAACCAGGTGCTCAACTACCTCGTCTACGGCGACTGGAAGGATCCGGCCGGCTACAACTTCCCGCAGACGATCACCTTCCTCGACCCGACCAAGATCCCGCGCCTGTTCGCCGGCCTGCGCGTGAACATCGGCTTCATCGTGGCGCTGCTGTCGGTGGGCACGTTCTGGCTGTTCCTGTTCCGCATCTACGGCGGCTTCCAGATGCAGGTCGGCGGGCTGGCCGCGGCGGCCGCGCGCTACGCCGGCTTCTCGTCGCGACGCGCGCTGTGGGTGGCGCTGCTGATCTCGGGCGGCATGGCGGGACTGGCCGGCGCGTTCGAGGTCGCCGGCCCCATCGGGCAGCTGACACCGTACGTGCCCGCGGGCTACGGCTTCGCCGCGATCATCGTGGCCTACGTCGGCCGGCTGAACCCGGTGGGCGTCCTGTTCTCGTCGCTGCTGATGAGCCTGTTCTACATCGGTGGCGAGCTCGCGCAGTCGCGCCTGGGCCTGCCCAAGTCGCTCACCGGCGTTTTCCAGGGCGTGCTGCTGTTCTCGCTGCTGGCCAGCGACACGCTGATCAACTACCGCGTGCGCTGGCATGCCGCCCACCCGGCGCATCCCTCCCACGCCAAGCCGCCCGCCGCCTGATGGACACTTACGCACTCCTCATCGCGGCCACGCTCAACGCGGGCACGGTGCTCGCCATCGCGGGGCTGGGCCTGCTGATCAACGAGCGCTCGGGCATCGTCAACCTCGGCGCGGAGGGCATGATGCTGGTCGCCGCGATCGCCGGCTTCGCCACCGCGGTGCAGACCGGCAGCGACTGGCTCGCGTTCGGCGCGGGCGCGCTCGCGGGCGCGATCATGGCCGGCGCTTTCGGCGTTCTGGTGATCTGGCTCAACACCAATCAGTACGCGACCGGGCTCGCGCTGAGCCTGTTCGGCAGCGGCTTCTCGGCCTTCGTCGGCATCCACTACACGCAGGAGCGGCTGCCGTCGCGGCCGCACTTCGCCGTGCCGTACCTCAGCGACATCCCGTTCATCGGCCCCGCGCTGTTCCGCCAGCATCCGATGGTCTACCTGACGATCGTCTGCATGCTCGGCCTCACCTGGTTTCTCTACCGCTCGCGCGCCGGCCTCGTGCTGCGCGCGGTGGGCGAGTCGCCCGAGTCGGCCCACGCACTCGGCTACCCGGTGCGCCGCATCCGCTTGGTCGCGGTGATGGTGGGCGGTGCGTTGTGCGGCGTCGCGGGTGCGTACATCTCCTGCGTCTACACGCCGTTGTGGGTCGAGGGCATGGTCGCCGGCAAGGGCTGGATCGCGCTGGCGCTGACGACCTTCGCCACCTGGCGCCCGTCGCGCGTGCTGCTGGGCGCCTACTTGTTCGGCGGCGTCACCATGCTGCAGTTCCACCTGCAAGGCGAGGGCGTGGCCATCTCCAGCCAGGTGCTGACGATGCTGCCCTACCTCGCCACGATCGCGGTGCTGGTGCTGATCTCGCGCAACCCGGTGTGGATCCGCGCGAACATGCCGGCCTCGCTCGGCAAAGCTTTCTTCCCGGGCAGTTAAGCCACTTTCCAGACCCATCAAAAGAGGAGTTCTCCCATGACGACATCCACCCGGCGCAGCGTGCTCCGCACCACCGCCTGGAGCAGCCTGGCGGTCGCCGCCGCGCTCGCGGGCTGCAGCAAGAAGGAAGCGGCACCGGCCGAGTCCGTCGCGACTTCCGCGCCAGCCGCCACGGCCGCCGCCGCACCGGCGTCCGGCGCCTCGGCCCCGCTGAAGATCGCGTTCGCCTACCTCGGCCCGGTGGGCGACGGCGGCTGGACCTTTGCGCACGACAACGGCCGCAAGGCGCTCGAGAAGGAACTCGGCGGCCAGATCGAGACGAAGTTCGTCGAGAGCGTGCCGGAGTCGGCCGACGCCGAACGCGTGTTCCGCGACATGGCGGCCCAGGGCAACACGCTGATCTTCGGCACCAGCTTCGGCTACATGGAGCCGATGCTCAAGGTCGCCGCCGACAACAAGGGCGTGCACTTCGAGCACGCCACCGGCTACAAGACCGCCGACAACATGCGCGTGTACGACAACCGCACGTACGAAGGCGCCTACATGGCTGGCGTGATCGCCGGCGGCATGACCAAGACCAACACCATCGGCGTCGTCGGCTCGATCCCGATCCCCGAGGTCATCCGCAACATCGACAGCTACACGCTCGGCGCGCAGAGCGTCAACCCGAAGATCAAGGTCAAGGTGGTGTGGGTCAACGAGTGGTTCAACCCGCCCAAGGAAACCGAAGGCGCGCAGTCCCTGATCGACGGCGGCGCCGACGTGCTGCTGCAGAACACCGACTCCAGCGCCGTGCTGCAGACCGCCGAGAAGAATGGCAAGTACGCGTTCGGCTGGGATTCGGACATGACCGCCTACGGCCCGAAGGCCCACCTGGCCTCGGCGGTCAACATCTGGGGCCCGTACTACATCAAGGCCGCCAAGGACGCGATCGCCGGCACCTGGACGACCGGCCACACGTGGTGGGGCGTCAAGGAAGGCGCAATCGACCTCGTGTCGATCTCGGACAAGGTGCCAGCGGATCTCAAGGCCAAGGTCGACAAGGTCAAGGCCGGCCTGAAGGACGGCTCGTTCTCGATCTGGAAGGGCCCGATCATGGGCAACGACGGCAAGGAAGTACTGAAGAAGGATGTCGTCGCGGATGACGGCTTCCTGGGCGGGATCAAGTTCTTCGTCAAGGGGGTCGAAGGCCAGGTGCCGGGCGGCAAGTAAGTCGACGCCGTCGCCAGTTCAAGAGCCCCGCGAGTGGGGCTCTTTTCATTGGCGCGCCGATCCTTGGCGAAGGCGGGGTCAGGCACCCTCTCGAATCGCGTTCGGCATTGCTGCGTATGCCGACGAAGCAGCGCGATCCGAGGGGAAGCCAGACCCCTTTCGGCTCACGCCGCGAAGCGATCGGCCAGCCGCAGTTGCGCAATGCGATGCACGTTGCGCAGGCACTCCTCGAACTCGACGTCCGGCTCGCTGCCCAGCCGACGCTCGAACGTGGCGATGATCTCGCCTCGCGTCAGCCCCAGCCCTGTGGGCCCGCGCACCGCGAGGATGAACGGCCAGCCGAAGCGCTGGTCGTAGGCCTCGTTGAGCGTGTGCAGGTGCATGAACTCTTCTGGCGAGCACTGCGTCAGGCCCGAGCGGGTCTGCTCGTCCGTCGACGCCGTCGTCAACGTGCCCGCCACCATGGCCTTGCCCGCCAGCTTCGGGTGCGCTCGCAGCAGCGCGAGTTGTGCGTCGCGCGCGCCCGCGCGCGTCACGTCCATGAGTGCGCGCGCGAGGTGCGCCACGTCGGCGAACGGGCGCTCGGCCATCGCGGCCGCGGCGATCCACGGCGAGTGTTCGTAGATGCCGTCGAGCAACATCACCGCCTCGATGGCGTTGGCGGCGTTGACCTGGGCGATCGTCACGCTCATGCGGGGGCTCCAGTGGGCGCGGGGAAGCGCTGGCGCCAGTGGCGGGCGATGTCGATGCGGCGGCACACCCACACGTGGTCGTGCCTGGCGACATGGTCGAGGAAACGCTGCAACGCGACGATGCGGCCGGGGCGACCCAGCAGGCGACAGTGCATGCCCACGCTCATCATGCGCGGCGTGTCGGCGCCCTCGGCCCACAGCGCGTCGAACGAGTCGCGCAGGTAGACGAAGAAGTCCTCGCCGGTGGCGAAGCCTTGCGGCAGCGCGAAGCGCATGTCGTTGCAGTCGAGCGTGTAGGGCACGACCAGGTGGTCGACCTCGCGGCCATCGGTGCGCGCCACGCGGGTCCAGAACGGCAGGTCGTCGCCGTAGGAGTCGCTGTCGTACTCGAAGCCGCCGACGTCGGCCAGCAGGCGACGGGTGTTGGGGCTGTCGCGACCCGTGTACCAGCCGAGCGGCGCCAGGCCGGTGAGCTGGCGGATGGCCTCGATGCCGGCGCGCATGTGTGCACGTTCGGTGGCCTCGTCGACCTGCTGGTAGTTGATCCAGCGCCAGCCGTGGCAGGCGATTTCGTGGCCCAGTTCGACGAAGGCTTGCGTCGCCTCGGGGTGGCGTTGCAGCGCCATGCCCACGCCGAACACCGTGAGCGGCAGGTCGCGGCGTTCGAACTCGCGCAGGATGCGCCACACGCCCACCCGCGAGCCGTATTCGTAGAGGGACTCCATGCTGAGATGGCGGTCGGCATAGGCCGGCGGGTTGGCCATCTCGGAGAGGAACTGCTCGCTGCCGGCATCGCCATGCAGCACGCAGTTCTCGCCGCCTTCTTCATAGTTGAGCACGAACTGCAGTGCGACACGCGCGCCGCCAGGCCATTGCGCGTGCGGCGGATTGCGGCTGTAGCCGACCAGGTCGCGCGGATAGTTCGTGAATGGAGAAGTCATGCGCAGCAAGCGGGTTTGATGTCGATCAGGACACGAGGCGATGCAGGTTCCAGGCCCGTTTTATCACCTGGCGTGGATGCTGTCATGCATGCCGTCTTGCCGCCAATCTGGCACACATCGTGCTGCAAGCGTGGAGCCACCCAACCAAAGAGGAGCAGCATGAATCACCCATCCCCAAGCGCAAGCAGTACCGGCATGGCGACCGTCGCGATCAGTGCGTTTGTCGGTCTCGCGGTCACCCCGATGGTGCAGGCAGCGGACTGGAGCGACACCGCGTTGAGCCTGCGCTACGGCAGCGCGTTCGCGGAGCCCTACGACAACGACGCGAACGGCAAGCGCGTCGACATCACGAAGGGCATCATCGCGCTGACCAACGTCACCGGCTACAAGTACGGCACCACGTTCATCAACATCGACTTCCTGCAGTCCGACCACAACGACCCGGGCGACGGCATCGCCGGCCATGCCGGTGCGCAAGAGGTGTACGGCGTGTTCCGCACGACAGTCGACATCGGCAAGGTCAGCGGCATGAAGCTCGCCATGGGTCCGATCCGCGGCTACGGCGTGACCGCCGGCTTCGACATCAACACGAAGAACGACGGCTACGGTTCCAAGAAGCGCATGGCCGTCATCGGCCCGACGGTGATGATGGAGGTGCCCGGCTTCCTGAACCTGTCGGTGCTGCTGTTCGACGAGAGCAATGCGCCCACCGGGATCGCCAGGCGCTATCACTACAAGAACCACGCCGCGTTCGAGGCCGACTGGGGCATCGCCGTCGGCAACCTGCCGCTGTCGTTCAACGGTTACGCGCAGTTCATCACGTCCAAGGGAACCGACGAATTCGGCGGACGGACCGCGCCGGAATCGCACATCGACGCTGACCTGATGCTGGACGCCGGCTCGCTCGCGGGCATGTCCAAGAAGACCTGGCTGGTCGGCGTCGAGTACGAGTACTGGCACAACAAGTTCGGCAACAGCGCCAAGGGCTTCGCGGGCGAAGGTGCGACGGCCAGCACGCCGATGCTGCGGCTCGAATACCACTTCTGACCAGGCGCACCACCGCGCGCCGAGCCGCTTTCCGGCAGGTCGATCAGCAGCGGGACGCCTGGCCTCGATGCGCCAACCCATGCAAGGATCGTGCGGCCCGCGCGGACGAAAAAAAGGCCCGGTGCGACGCAGGTCGCACCGGGCCTCGACGGGTCGCCCGGACTACTTCTTCGCAGCCGGCGTGCCGCCGGTCAGCGCGTCGAGCTCGTCGGTCAGGCGTGCCATGCGAGCCACCAGCGCGCGGTAGGGCGCGGGCGAGGCCATGTCGAGGCCAGCCTTCTTGACCACCAGGTACGGGTCGTTGGAGCCGCCGGACTTGAGCATGTCGAGGTAGCGTGTGCGCAGGGCGGTGTCGCCCTTCTCGATGCCTTCGGCGAAGAACGCGGCAGCGCTGATCGACGTGGCGTACTGGTAGACGTAGTAGTCGGTGTAGAAGTGCGGGATGTAGGCCCACTCGGCGCCGTACAGGTCCTCGATCTTCATCACGCCTTGCGCGTCGCCGTGATAGCGGCGCAGCAGGTCGAGGTAGATCTTGCTGAGCTCTTCGCCGGTCAGCGGCTGGTCCTTCTCGACGGCTTCGTGCGTCTTCAGCTCGAATTCGGCGAACAACGCCTGGCGGAAGAACGTGGTGCGCATGCCCTCGAGCTGCATCGCGAGCGCGTAGATCTTCTCTTCCTTGGTCTTGGCGTTCTTGGCGACGTAATCGGCCAGCAGCATCTCGTTGGTCGTCGACGGGATCTCGGCGACAAAGATGCCGTAGTCGGCGGTCTCGTACGGCTGCGTCGCGTTGGCGAGCACCGAGTGCATCGCGTGGCCCCATTCGTGGGCAACGGTGGTGACGCTCTCGTAGTTGTTGTTGAAGCTCAGCAGCACGTACGGATGCACGTCGTACGCGGCCGGGTTCATGTACGCGCCCGAGCGCTTGCCCTTGCGCGGCACGGCGTCCATCCAGCTTTCCTGGAAGTGCTGGCTCAGCGCCTTGACGTAGTCGTCGCCCAGCGGCGCCACGCCCTTGAGCGTCAGTGCCTCGGCCTCGCCCAGCGTGTAGGTGCGCGGCGCCTTCACGAGCTCGGCGTAGATGTCGGAGTACTTCTGGTCCTTGAGGCCCAGCATGCGGCCGCGCAGCTTCAGGTAGCGCTGCAGCGTGGGCAGGCCGGCGTTGGCCTCGGCCACCAGCGAGCGGTAGACGGCGTCAGGCGTGTTGGCCTCGGCCAGCTTGGCCTGAAGCGCGCTGTCGTACTTGTGTGCGCGGGCGTCGAACACCACGCCACGCAGGTGGGCCACGTAGATCGCGCCGATGGTGCGCTGGAACGACTTGTAGACCGGCCAGAAGGACTTGAAGACCAGGGCGCGCACCTTTGGATCGGCGTCCTCGCGCAGCTTGACGTAGGTCTCCTGGTCCAGCGTCACCTGCTTGCCACGCACGGTGATCGTGGGCCAGGGCAGGTCGGCGTTGGACAGCAGCGAATAGATTTCCTGCGGCTGCGACAGCGGATCGGCGGCGCCGGCCAGCAGCGCTTCCTCGCTGGCCGTCAGCGTGTGCGCGGCCAGGCGCAGCATCGTGTGCAGCGCATAGGCGTGCGGCGCGAGCTTGGGTTCGGCGGCGAGGTATGCGTCGACCTTGGCCAGGCCGATGGCCGCCACTTCGGACGACTCGAACGCGGTGGCCTGCGAGACCTGCGTCTGCGCGGACGCCGACTGCTGGCGCCGCGCCTGGTTGGCGGTGACCTGCGTGTCGGCATCGGCCTTGAGGCTGGCGTAGGTGTCGAGGCGGTTCAGCTCGCGCTGCGTGTTCGAGATCAGCGTCATCGCGGCGAGCAGGCTCGCGGCGCTGTTGCCCATCGTGCCTTGCAGTGCCTTGAGCTGCGGCAGCGTGGCCAGCAGCTTCTGGCGCGCGGCGTCCCAGGCGGCGTCGTCGGCGTACAGGGTGCTCAGGTTCCAGACGGCGGGCGGGGTGGCCGCGGTGCCGGTGGAAGACGATGCGGAGGCCGGCGTGGTGGCGGCCTGCGTCACGGGCGCTGCGAGGGTGGCGAGCGCGGTGGCGATTGCAATGGCGGTGAGTTTCATGGATCCCGTCGTAGGAAAAGTTCAGACGCGGGACGATACGCCCGCGCGAAGGACTTTGCGTTGCAACGGCGACGAATTGCAGAACCGGGGGGCCCAATCGCGGGAGTGGAAACCCGTATCCGGGTCAGCAGGACGGCGCTGCACCAGCGGGCATGGCCATTGCCTCGTGGCCGCCTGTTGCTGTCGAGCAGCGGCTTTTTGCTGCTGCACACGCGTTGTTTCGCCCCCGTTGCCGCATCTTGCGTCAACGCCAGATCAGGATTCCCGTCCCATGCCGACTCCCCGCCGCCTGCTGTCCCTGGCGCTCGCCGTCGCCTTCCCCGTCGTCGCGCTCGCGCAAGGCCCCGCAGCCTGTGCGGGCCTGGACGACGCGAAGCGTCTCGTCTGCTATGACGCGATCTATCGCAAGCCGACCGAGGCGCCGGCGGTACCCGTGCCGGTCGCGCGCAACGAGCCCAGCGCGCTCGAGGCAGTCGCCACCGCGCCGAGCGGCAAGGGACTCGCGGCGGGCGACTACCTCACCAAGTTCTGGGAGCTCGATCCCGAGTCCAAGCGCGGCACCTTCGTCGTGCGCACCTATGCGCCCAACTTCCTGCTGCCGGCGCATTACTCGAGCAACATCAACAAGTCGCCTTCGAGCCCGACGCACCAGGACGGCGGCAGCTTTGCGCAGTACCGCAAGACCGAGGCCGAACTGCAGTTGTCGCTGCGCTCCAAGGTCGCGGAAAACCTGTTCCTGCCCAACGCCGACGTGTGGGTCGCCTACACGCAGCAGTCGATCTGGCAGCTGTGGAACGGCCAGGATTCGGCGCCGTTCCGCAGCAGCGACTACCAGCCCGAAGCGATGTTCGTGGTGCCGATCCCGGACAAGACCGGCGACCTCGGCGGCGGCTGGCGCTGGCGCATGCTGACGGCCGGTATCGCGCACGAGTCGAACGGCTACGGCCTGCCGCTGTCGCGCAGCTGGAACTACGTGTACCTGGGCACCGAGTTCACGCACGACGACTTCGCGTTGCGCGCTCGCTTCAACCAGCGCCTGGGCGAGCGCGGCGTCGACGACAACCCGCACATCACCGACTACATCGGCAACACCGAGCTGAGCGCGGCCTGGTTTCCCGGCGAAGCGACGATGCAGCTGACGGGTCGCACGTCATTCAAGTCGACCCGTCGCGGCTCGCTGAAATTCGAGTGGACACGCCCCGTCGTCGCCGCCAGGCCCGATGGCCTGCGCTGGTACATGCAGCTGTTCTCGGGCTACGGCGAGACGATGCTGGACTACAACCACCGCCAGAACAGCATCGGCCTGGGCTTCACCTTGTTCCAGCTGTGAACGTGTACAACGAGCAGCTGCGGTAGACGTCTCCGGGCTCCAGCAGCGTGCTGGGCCAGTCGGCATGGTGCGGCGAGTCGGGGCTGTGCTGTGGCTCGAGGCAGATCGCGTCGCCGCGACGATAGGTCTCGCCGCCGTGGCCCACAAGCGTGCCATCGAGGAAGTTGCCCGAGTAGAACTGCAGCGCCGGCTCGGTGGTGTGCAGGGTCATCGCGCGGCCCGACGCCGGATCCTCCAGGCGTGCCGCGAGCCGCAGCGTGCCGACCTGGCTGTCGTCCAGGATCCAGTTGTGGTCGTAGCCGCCCGCGAGCGCGAGCTGGGGGTGCGCGTCACTCAGGCGCGCACGGATCTGCGTGGGCGCGCGAAAGTCGAACGGCGTGTCGGCGACGTCGGCGATGCCGGTCGGGATCAGGCGCTCGTCGATCGGATTGAAGCGGCTCGCCGGCAGCGTGAGGACGTGGTCGAGCGCGCTGCCGCGGCCCGCGAGGTTGAAGTAGTCGTGGTGGCTCAGGTTGACGACGGTGGCGCGGTCGGTGGTGGCGCGGTAGTCCACGCGCCAGGTGCGGTCGGCGCCCAGCGAGTAGGTGACCAGCGCCTCGACGCGGCCCGGGAAGCCTTCCTCGCCATCGACGCTGACGTAGCGCAGCGTGACCGCCGGCCCGCCCAGCTCGTCGTCGTGTTCGTTCGTGGACGCGATCTCCCAAAGCCGCTTGCCGAAGCCTTCGGTGCCGCCATGCAGGCAGTTCGTGCCGTTGTTGCGTGACAGCGCATGGACGTCGCCGTCGATCTCGATCGCCCCGAGCGCGATGCGGTTTGCGTAGCGGCCGACGATCACGCCGAAGTGCGGGTTGCGCTGCACGTAGTCGTCGAGGTTGTCGAAGCCGCGCACCACGTTGGCGACGACGCCGTCCGGGTCGGGCGCCCACAGCGTCGTGACGATGCCGCCCAGCGTGATCAGGCTCAGCACGAGGCCGCCGTGGGCGAGCGTGATCTCGTGGACGACGCGGCCATCGGGCAAGTGGCCGAGCTCGCGCTGGTGCAGGCGCATGGGTGGATGGGGCGATGTCATGTGAAGGTACGGCTTTGCAGTCGTTCGTGATGTGGGGCCCCGCCCGGGGTCGTTCCCGCGGCTTCGGCCTGCACGCGCTTCGCATGCTTGAGCCAGCGGCCTCGACGCCAGCGCTGCAGCATGTACAGGCCACGCAGCCATTCGTCGGCGGTCAGCGCGATCCACACGCCGATCAGCCCGAGCTGGAAATACGTGCCCAGCAGCCACGCACCGAACAGCATGATCCCCCACTGCGAGATCAGGCCGGCGATCAGCGGGAAGCGGCTGTCGCCGCTGGCGCGCAACGCGTTGATGATGATCAGGTTGAAGCTGCGTCCGGGCTCCAGCAGCAGCCCGATCAGGATCAACGTGCGGCCCAGCGAGACGATCTGCGGGTCGCTCGTGAACACGCGCAACGCGTACGGCGCGAGCAGCGCGAACACGCACGCGACGCCCACCGTCACCATCAGGCCGAGCCGCATGTTGGCCAGGCATTGCTTGCGCGCCTCCTCGAAGCGCCCCGCGCCCACCAGGCGGCCGACGATGATCTCGTTGCCGATGCCGATCGACAGGCACGCCAACATCTCGATCGACGCGATCTGCATCGTGTACGCCTGCGTGGCCAACGTGCGCTCGCCCATGCGTGCGGTCAACGCCGTGATGATCGTGAACGACGCGAACCAGCTGATGTTCTCGAGCACCGCGGGCAAGCCCAGGCCCAGCAGCCGCCGCAGGTCGGCCAGGTGGATCGAGACCAGGTCGCGCGGACGCAGGCGCAGCCCGATGCGCGAGTTCACCAGCACCCACAGCGCGCTGCACGCCAGGAGCCGGCTGGTGGCGGCCGCGATCACGATGCCGATGACGCCCAGCGCGGGCAGGCCAGCGACGCCGAAGATCAGCACGAAGCTCAGGCCGGCGTTGACCACGTTCTGGGCCAGGATCACGACCATCACCTCGCGCGTATGGCCATGCGCGCGCAGCACCGCGCACAGCGCGTAGTTCATCGATTCGAGGAACAGCGTGCCGCCCATCCACTGCAGGAAGGGCAGCGCGAAGACCATCAACGGCGGCGTCAGCTGCACCCAGTGCAGCAGCGTCGGCGCGGTGAGCGCCAGCACGAGGCTGAACAGCGCGCCCAGCCACAGGTTGGTCGACACCGCGCCGCGCGCGAGCCGGCGCGCGCCGTCACGGTCGCCCAGGCCGAGGTGGTGCGTGGTGGCGATCGACGCGCCCACCGCCAGCACGTTGAATCCCAGCAGGAACATCACCAGCACCTGCCCGGCGCTGCCGAGCGCGGCCACCGCGTTGTCGCTGATGCGGCTGGCCATCAGTGTCGACACGATGCCGGTGAGCATGTGCAACGACTGCTCGGCGAAGATCGGCCACGCCAGGCGCAGCAGTCCGGGCTCGGGTGTCGCGGGATCGTGCGCGCCGGGCAACTGGGAGACGAAGGTCATTGACGAGCAGCCAGGCGGCGAGGGGCGATGCGTGATCATAGTAATGAAATCGATTTCATCACTATGAATATAAGTATGACTATAAACGACGCGCCGGCTACACTCGAGCAAGCGTTCTATTTATAGTCATACTTATTTAGGAAATCGAGACATGACTTCGACCCGCCAGCCTGCACGCTACCAAGGTGTGTTCCCCGTGGTGCCGACGATCTTCGACGCACGCGGCGGCCTCGACCTCGCAGGCCAGAAGCGCTGCGTCGACTTCATGATCGACGCCGGCTCCAACGGCCTGTGCATCCTCGCCAACTTCTCCGAGCAGTTCGTGCTGGGCGACGACGAACGCGAGACGCTGACGCGCGCCATCCTCGAGCACGTGGCCGGCCGGGTGCCGGTGATCGTCACGACCACGCACTTCTCCACCGACATCTGCCTGGCGCGCGGCCAGCGCGCGCAGGCGCAAGGCGCCGCGATGGTGATGGTGATGCCGCCGTACCACGGGGCCACGCTGCGCGTCGGCGAAAAGCAGATCCACCACTTCTACGGCCGACTCAGCGACGGCCTGAAGATCCCCATCATGATCCAGGACGCACCGATGGCGGGCACGCCGCTGCCGGCCGCGTTCCTCGCGCGCTTGGCACAGGACTTCGAGCAGGTGCGCTACTTCAAGATCGAGACTGCAGGCGCCGCCAACAAGCTGCGCGAGCTGATCGAGCTGGGCGGCGCCGCGATCGAGGGCCCGTGGGACGGCGAGGAGGCGATCACGCTGCTGGCCGACCTGGATGCCGGCGCCACCGGCGCGATGACCGGCGGCGGCTTTCCGGACGGCATCCGCCCCATCGTCGATGCCTACGCCGCCGGCCGGCGCGAGGAGGCCGTCGCCGCCTACGCGCGCTGGCTGCCGCTGATCAACTTCGAGAACCGGCAGGGCGGTTTCCTCACGGCCAAGGCCTTGATGAAGGCGGGCGGCATCATCGACTGCGATGCGCCGCGCTCGCCCTATCCGGCCATGAACGATGCGACGCGTGTCGGCCTGCTCGACGCCGCCCGCCGCCTCGACCCTCTGGTTTTCCGCTGGGGCCGGTGAGCTCGACCGTGGTAGCTTCGCAGCCACGTCCCACTCATCCGAACGACATGTCGAGTCGCGCCGAGCAGTCCCCGTACCGTGCCAAGCCCGAGGGCAAGAGCATGCACGGCCGCATCGTGCGCGAACTGGGCCTGCGCATCCTGTCCGGCGACCTCGCGCCCGGCGACCGGCTGCCGGCCGAGCCCGAGCTGATCGAGAAGTACGAGGTGAGCCGCCCCGTGCTGCGCGAGGCGGTGCGCGTGCTCGTCGCCAAGGGCCTGGTGCTGTCGCGCCAGCGCGCGGGCGCGATCGTGCGGCCGCGCAACGAGTGGCACCTGCTCGACCCCGACGTGCTGTACTGGATGATCCAGACGCGACCGGCGCCCGAGTTCGTGCAGACGCTGATGGGCATGCGCCGCGTGTTCGAGCCCGGCGCCGCGGCGCTGGCGGCGCGCTCGGCCAGCGACGAGCAACTGGACGGCATCGCGCAGGCCTACGAGGGCATGGCCGCTGCCACCAGCGCCGACGAGATGCTCGAGCCCGACCTCGCCTTCCATCGCCGCATCGCGGAGGCCACGGGCAACGACTTGATGGCCTACATCGGCAACATGCTGTCGCTGGCGCTGCGCGAGTCGATCAAGCTCAGCAGCCGGTTGCCGAACACGCACGCGCTCTCACTGCCGCGGCACAAGGCGATCCTCACCGCGCTGCAACAGCGCGACGGCGCCGCGGCGCACCAGGCGACGGTGCTGCAGCTGGACGCGACGCAGCTCGACCTGTCTGCCGTGATCTCGACCGCGATCGACCTGCACTAGTTCGATTCGGGCGGCGTCACGGCGAATTGCTCGTCGAACGGCTGCAACGGCGGCATCGTGTCGGGTTGGTGCAATCGCGCTTCGGCGGCCTTGTCGGCGGCGGTCGAGACGAAACCGTTGGCGCCGGGCCTGGCGTGGCAACCGGCCATCAGCACCAGCATCAACGCGGAGGCCGCGGCGACAATGAGCGTGCCGATGGTGACGAAGCCACCGCCGGGCGGGCGGGTCCGGATGAAACAGTTGTCCTGCATGATGAATCCCCTGATGCGGACATCTGGCGGCCCGCTGCGACCTTGATATTGATCTCTTGTTCGGCGCGGCACATCCCTCAGATTGAGGAAAGACGGATTTGAAACTGAAGCGTCACTGACTTCCTGCTCGTCCATTGAAAGGCCCCTGCCCATGAACTCGTCGAACAAGCTCGCTGTCGTCACCGGTGCCGGCAGCGGAATCGGCAAGGCCTGCGTGCTGGCGCTGGCCCGTGCCGGCTACGCCGTCGTGCTGGCCGGCCGGCGTGCCGATGCGTTGCAGGAGGTGGTCGAGGCCGCAGGGGGCGGC
Organism: Burkholderiaceae bacterium; assembly: GCA_039920745.1. Classification (GTDB taxonomy): domain Bacteria; phylum Pseudomonadota; class Gammaproteobacteria; order Burkholderiales; family Burkholderiaceae_C; genus Scleromatobacter. The sequence continues at coordinate 23,174 of JBDSDD010000029.1, forward strand.
GCCAGGCTGCTCGCGGTGCCCACCGACGTCACGCAGCCGGCGCAGGTCGACGCGCTGTTCGCCGCCACGCTGCAGCGCTTCGGCCGGGTCGACGTGCTGTTCAACAACGCGGGCATCAGCGCCAACGGCATCGCGTTCGAGGATCTCACCGTCGACACCTGGCGCGCGGTGGTCGACGTCAACCTGACCGGCATGTTCCTGTGCGCGCAGGGCGCGTTCCGCGCAATGAAGGCGCAGTCGCCGCGCGGCGGCCGCATCATCAACAACGGGTCGATCTCGGCCCACGCGCCGCGCCCCGACTCGGCGCCCTACACGGCGACCAAGCACGCGGTCACCGGGTTGACGAAGTCGATCTCGCTGGACGGTCGCGCCTGGGACATCGCCTGCGGCCAGATCGACATCGGCAACGCCGTCACCGAGATGGCGGCACGCATGGCCAAGGGCGTCAAGCAGGCCAACGGCGAAATCGCCGCCGAGGCGATGCTGGACGTCAGTCGCGTGGCCGACGCCGTGGTCCACATGGCCGACCTGCCGCTGGAGGCCAACGTCCAGTTCATGACCATCATGGCGACCAAGATGCCCTTCGTCGGCCGCGGTTGAGCGGTCGCTGCGGGCCGCTGTCAATCTGGCCGCCGTGCTGCCGATAACGAGACACGCGACCCTCTGACATCACCCTTGCTCCACGTCGACATCCTCTCGGCTTATTGCCTCTGCGGCGCCAGCGCGCTGGTCGCGGCGGGCCTGCTGCTGCTCGCCAAGGTGGACGACGCGAAGTTGGCGCGCGCCATCCGGGTGATGGTCGGCGGCTTCGTCGTGGTGGCCATCGGCCTGTTCCCGCTCGGCTTCATCGTGGACGACGGCGGCCCGCGTCACCCGTTGTTCCTGCTCGCCACGCTCGCTCTCCTGGGCGGTACCGCCTTGTTCGGCTGGGGCTTCGCCTTCCTGCGCGGCGCGCAGCCGCCCCGGGCCGCCCCCGTCCTGGTGGCACTCATGCTCGCGGCCGACGTGGTCGCGTGGACGCGGTCGCCGTTCGACTTCGAACTGGTCTTCAACGCCTTGGCGGTGACCATCGCGATCGCGATCACAGGCTCGCAATGGCGCGACGTGGGCCTGGGCGGCACCCGGGCCGAACGGGCGGTGACCGCCAGCCTGTTCGTCTACACCCTGGCGTGGGGGGTGCGTTTCGCCTTCACCGTCTCGAGCGACGGGTCGCGGTCGTTCTACGTCGCGCACCTGCCGTCCTGGTTGCTGCCCTGGATGGGACTGTTCTATGGCATGGTGCCCGTGATCGTCGCGGGCCTGACGCTGAACCTGGTCAACGAGCGCCTGTCCGACCGGTTGCGGGCGATGGCCGACACCGACGAACTCACCGGCACGCTGAGCCGCCGCGCGCTGCGCGAGCGGGCGCCCGGGCTGCGCCTGCGCCACAGAGACCAGGGTCGCGCGGTGGCGGCGATCATGATCGACATCGACCACTTCAAGCGGGTCAACGACAGCCACGGCCACCTCGGCGGCGACGCCGTGCTCAAGCGTGCCGCGCAGCTCGTGTCGCAGAACCTGCGCAGCGATTCGGTGGTGACGCGCTACGGCGGCGAGGAGTTCGCCGTGCTGCTGCCAGTGCTGGGCCTGGACGAAGCCCGTGCCGTGGCGGAGCGCCTGCGCAAGGCCTTCGAGGCCGAGGTCGTCGAATTCGAAGGCGCCCGCATCGGCGTGACCATCAGCGTGGGCCTGGCGCTGATGACACCCGACGAACTGCTCGAAGACGCGCTCAAGCGGGCCGACGAGGCGCTCTACCGCGCCAAGAACGGCGGCCGCAACCGCATCGACGTGGCACTCGAAGCGGCCTGAGCGGGTCTCAGTCGCGCGGCTTCAAGGCACCGGCTGGCAGCCAGGTCAGCCCGGCGTCGGTGCGCCCCGATGGCTTGTACTCGCAGCCGATCCAGCCGGTGTAGCCCAGGCGCTCCAATTCGGCGAACAGGAACTCGAAACGGATCTCGCCGGTGCCCGGCTCGTGACGCCCGGGGTTGTCGGCCACCTGCACGTGCGCGATGCGCGGCAGGTAGCTCGCCAGCGTCGCGGCGAGCTCGCCCTCCATGCGCTGCGCGTGGTACGCGTCGTACTGCAGGTACGCGTTCGCCTCGCCGACCTCGTCCAGCAAGGCCACGGCCTGCGGCGTGCGGTTGACGAAGAAGCCGGGCATGTCGAAGGTGTTGATCGGCTCGAGCAGCAGCCTCAGCCCCTCGCCTGCGAAGACGCGCGCGGCGAAGCGCAAGTTGTCGACCAGCGTGGTGCGCAGCGCGGCCGCATCCGCGCCGGCGGGCGCGAGGCCGGCCAGGCAGTTGACCTGCGTCACGCCCATTGCCTGCGCGTAGGCGATCGCGCGCGGCACGCCCGCGCGGAACTCCGCCACGCGATGCGGCAGGCACGCGAGACCGCGGTCACCGGCAGCCCAGTCGCCCGGCGACAGGTTGTGCAGCACCATGGCCAGGCCCAGGTCGTCCAGGCGCGCGCGGATCTCGGCGGCCGGCGCCTCGTACGGGAACTGGCATTCGACGGCGGCGAAGCCGGCGCGCGCCGCGAGCGCGAAGCGGTCCAGGAAAGGCGCCTCGGTGAACAGCATCGAGACGTTGGCGGCAAAGCGCAGCATGGGCGTTCCCTGCGGACAGCGGTGAAGAGGGCCGACGCCGATTCTCGCGCGCAGCGCCCGGCGTGCGGTTTTGCCGGAATCGGCGGGGGCGCAACGCGACCGTTGCTGGACGGAAATACAGGGGGCCTAGAATCGCGCCCCTTCGCCTCACCTTTTTCTCGGCCGCGCACATGTTCAAGAACGTCATCGTCTACCGCATCGATCAATGGGAACAGCCGCCGATGGCGGAACTGGAGACGCGGCTGGACGCGGCGCGCTTCGTCGAGTGCGGGGCCTCGCAGCCGGAGTCCTCGGGCTGGGTCGAGCCGCGCGGCGAGAAGCACGGGCCGCTGGTGGAGAACGTCGGCGGCCAGTGGATCCTCAAGCTGTGCACCGAGACCAAGGCCGTGCCCGGCGGCGCCGTCAAGACGCAGCTGGAGTCGCGCCTCGACAAGATCGAGCAGGAGACCGGCCGGCGTCCCAAGGGCAAGCACGCCAAGGAGCTCAAGGAAGAGATCGTCCACGAGCTGCTGCCGCGCGCGTTCCCCAAGCGCGGCACGACGCCGATCTGGATCGACCTCGAGGCCAGGCTGGTGATGATCGGCGCCGGCAGCGCGAAGCGTGCCGACAAGATCATCACGCTGCTCACCGAACTGCTCTCGGGCGGCATCCGCCTCGACCTCGTGCAGACGCAGCTGTCGGCGTCCACCGCGATGGCCGAATGGCTGTCGTCCAAGGAGGCGCCCGCGGGCTTCACGATCGACCGCGAGTGCGAGCTCAAGCAGCCCGACAGCGAGAAGGCGCTGGTGCGTTACGCGCGCCACACGCTCGACATCGACGAGGTGGGCGAGCACATCAAGCAAGGCAAGCTGCCCACGCAGCTCGCGCTGACGTGGGACGGCCGCGTGTCGTTCGTGCTCACCGAGCAGTTCGCCATCAAGAAGATCAAGCTGCTCGACGTCGTGCTCGAAGGCAAGGAGTCTTCAGGCAAGGGCGACAACGGCTTCGACGCCGACGTGGCGATCTCCACCGGCGAACTCGGCAAGCTGATCCCCGACCTCGTCGACGCCCTCGGCGGCCCGCTCAAGCTGGGTGAGGCCGGCACGTCCACCACCGACAAGGTGATCGCCGCGCTGACGGGCCAGACGGCCGCGATGGGCAGCCCAGCGTCGCCGTACGCGCCGGTCAACGCCGAGGACGCCTCGGCGCCGTTCTGACGCCGGCGGTCGACGCGTTGCTCGCCAAGGTGCCCTTCGCGTGGACGCAGTGATGCCCCGGCGCGGGCGCCTGGTTTGCATCCGTGGCTAGACTGGGCTCAAGCCAACCCGAGACCGCCATGCCCGACAAAGCCATCGTCCAGATCCAGCCACTCGGTTTTCCGTGGGAGACGGCCGACCCGTTCCTGTTCTGCGTCCATCACGATGACGCCTACCCGCAAGGCAACGGCCGCTTTGGGCCCGACGCGTCGCTGGCCGGCCGCAACATCGGCCAGGACTTCGGCGGCAAGGACGGCTGGAGCATGTATCACGGCCAGCAGGTGCCCGGTTTCCCGTCGCATCCGCATCGCGGCTTCGAGACCGTCACCATCGTGCGCAAGGGCCTCACCGACCACGCCGACTCGCTCGGCGCCGCGGCGCGCTTCGGCGGCGGCGACGTGCAGTGGCTCACCGCGGGCAAGGGCATCGTGCACTCGGAGATGTTCCCGCTGCTGGCCACCGACCAGCCCAACCCGCTGGAGCTGTTCCAGATCTGGCTCAACCTGCCGGCGCGCAGCAAGATGGCCGAGCCCCATTTCACGATGCTCTGGGCGGAGGACATCCCACACCGCTGCTTCGAAAGCGCCGACGGCGCGCTCACCGAGGTCGCCGTCATCGCCGGCCGGCTCGAAGCGCCGCGTTCGGTCAATGCGCCTGAGGCGGTCGACGTCGCCGAGCCGCTCGCGCCACCGCCCGATTCGTGGGCCTCGCAGCCCGAGGCCGACGTGGCGATCTGGACGCTGCGCATGGCGCCCGGCGCGCGCTGGACGCTGCCGCCGGCCGTCAACGCCGCGGTGCGCCGCAAGCTGTACTTCTTCGAAGGCGCAAGCGTCAGCGTCGCTGGCGAGGCCGTCACGCAGCACGCCGCGATCGAGCTGCGTGCGGCCAGCGCAGTGGAGCTGGTCAACATTGGCGCCGACGTCGCCGAGTTCCTGCTGCTGCAGGGCCGGCCGATCGGTGAGCCGGTGGCGCAGTACGGCCCGTTCGTGATGAACACCGAAGCCGAACTCAAGCAAGCCTTCGACGACTACCGCCGCACCGAATTCGGCGGCTGGCCCTGGCCCGACAGCGGGCCCGTGCACGGCCCCGAAAGCGTGCGCTTCGCGCGCCATGCGGACGGGCGCGTGGAGACCTTGTCGACGGCGCAGGACGGGCGCTCGGTGATGGCCAACGTCGTCGCGGGCGATGTGGCGGAGGCGGTCGATGGCGTCGACGCGGCGCTCAGCGACGTGCTGACGGAGAACGCGGCGCGCGGGATGCAGTGACGCCAGCGTCCGGTCGCCGCGCGGCGATCGACAGCGCCTTGCATGCGGGCGCCGGTCCGAGCCAAGGCCGCGCGGCGCCCAGCTTTCGACGTGCCGATCAGTGCATCCGCAGCTTGTAGGTTGGCGGCTCGCTTTCGCCCTTCTCAGCCAGCGCCAGCAGCTTCTTCAGGTGCTCCTTGTCGTCGGGGTCCGTGGTCTTGTCGACCTGCGCGCGCAGGATCGCGACATAGGCGACCTGCTGGGCCTGCGCCGCGGGCGCCTCGATGTCGGGCTTGACGCCCACGTGCTCCCAGTTGGTGTGGGTGATCGGATTGATCGCGCGCGAGGTGGGGATATTGATGACCAGGCCGTGCCCGAGCGAGAAGCGGTTGCCGGCGTTGGCGCCGCCGCCGGTGGTCTCGCCGATCAGCGTCGCGCGCTTCTGCGTCTGGAAGTCGTAGGCGCATTCCTCGCCGCCCGAGAACGTGCGTGGCGAGACGAGCACGTAGACCGGCTTGGCGTAGCGCTCGCCGACGGCCGTGCTGGTCCAGAACTGCTGGGTCTCGTTGGCGGAGCGCGTGTAGATGTCGTTGAGATGGCGCTCGTCGCCTTGCGCGAAGAAGTAGCTCATCAACAGCGCGACACTGGTGGGCGAGCCGCCGCCGTTGCGGCGCAGGTCGAGGATCAGGGCGTCGCTGCCTTGCACCATCGCCATCGTCGACGCATAAGCCGAGGCGACGATTTCGGTGGGCCCGAATCCACGCAGTTCGACGTAGGCCACGTTGCCGGGCAGGCGGTCGATCTTCTCGACGCCCCAGGCGATCTCGGCCGCTTCGGTGCGTTGTTGCGCCATCTCCTGCGCGGTGGGGACGGCGTCTGGCGCCTCGTTGGGATGGAAGTCGGGGTCGTAGAAGACGCGGAAGTGCTTGTCGTTGGCGAGCGTGCGCAAATCCTCGCTCAGCACGTTGCCGAAGTCGATGGCCGTGGCCTTGTCGCTGTACCCGCCGATCTTGGCCGGCAGCGCCGCGTTGACGTGGGCGGCAACCTCGGGGAAGACATAGTTGGCCTCGAGCTTGGTCTGCAGCGTCTTCAGCACGTCGTTGCGGTCGCTGGCGGACAGCTTGGGCGCGACGGGGTCGGCCATCGCGGGCGTGGACAGGGCCAGGCCCAGCGCGCAGGCGAGGGCGGTTTTCAGGAATGTCTTCATGGGCTCTCCGTTGATTTATCTACTAACTGATTAGTAGTCTTGGGGGAAAAATGCGCCCTTGCGGACGCGTGGCGTGTCGGTGCCGCGCGCTGCAGCACGCGGAGCCGGGTTGAAGAAGGGTCAGTGCGGCGGCGAGGCGATGGCCATCCTGTCGGCGGTCCAGATGCCCTTGACGGTCTGGCCGGACCAGGCGACCTCGACCTGGCCTTGCGGGCCCGCGATCGTCACCGTGAAGTCGGCCGTGCCGCCGACCGGGTCGTCGATGCCCCAGAGGTGGAAGTCGCGTTCGCCCCAGGTGTGGACGTGGCCGTGGAAGCTGTTGCCGACCATCACGGCAGGTTGGCCGGTGCGCGCGACGACCAGCGGATCGGCTTCCAGCGCCGTCAGCAGCAACCTGAATTCGGTCGACTCCGCGGGCTTGGGCGGCGGCGCCGGGATCGCGGGGACGGGCGGCACGGCCGGTACTGCCAGCGCCAATGGCAGCCCCGGAACCGCCGGCACCTGCGGCATCGGCGTGGCGGTTGCGGTCGATGGCACCAGGGAGATGTCGGCCATGCGCGACACCGTGTGAAGCCAGGCGCGCACGGAGGTGTCGACCGGCTTGGGCACGCCGTCTTCCGTGTACACCTCGTGAACCTGGCCCGCCCCGTCCATCTCGATGCGGTAGTGGCGCTGCCGGGCCCCCAGGTAGGTGGCCGTGAACTCGCGGAAGTTGCCTGGCGTGAGCCCGCCTTGCGACGACGCGTCGGAATGCAGGTTCGTGAGGATGCTGGCCGGCGGCACCACCTGCATCGCCAACAGCGTGCCCGAGCACAGCAGCAGCAGCAGCACGCCGGGCCAGCGCCAGTCGGGGCGGTTCGGGTTCGGGGCGGACAACAGGTGCCTCACGCGCCGCATCAGGAACCCGCCCTGGGCCGCGAGGGCCAGCCGCGGCGCGTCGCGCGTCACGCCTTGGCGCTGCAGCCCCGCCAGCGCCTCGGCCAGCACGATGGGGTCGCCGCAGACGGCCACGGCCAGGTCATCGCAGGCGTGCTCGCGCTCCTCGCGCACGCGTCGGCTCAGCCACCACATGGCCGGGTGGTGGAACAGCAGCGATTCGATGGCGCACTGGATCGTGTTCCAGCACCAGTCGAGGCGTCTGATGTGCGCCAGTTCGTGCGCCAGCAGCGCCTCGATCTGCTCGCGCGGCAAGTGCGTCAGCAGGCTCAGTGGCAGCCAGACGAGCGGACGCAGCACATGCGCGGTGAAGGGCGACACGACGTGTTCGGCCATGCGCACGCTGACAGATCGCGAGACGCCCATCGCGTGGCGCAGCACGTCGAAGCGCTGTTGCCAGGGTGCGGGCAGCGGCACGGACGGGGCGTGCTCGATGCGCCGCAGCGCGCGCCAGCCGCCGAACTGGCGCACCACCATCAGCGCCACGCCCAGCAGCCATACCTGCGCCAGGCAGGCGAGCACCCAGCCGCTCCAGGTGCTGGCGAGCAGCGTGGACGTCTCGATGCCCGCCTCCTGCGCGTGCACCACCGACCCGAACCATTGGGCGCCGGTGGACACGGCGGGCGCCAGCGCATGCCAATAGAACGCGAACGTGATCGCAGGCGCGGCCGCCATCGCCAGCAGCCAGCCCATGCCTGCCGCGTGACGCGCGCTCGCGCTGGCGCGTCGCAGGCTGGCGAGGTGAGCGGCCGCGAACAGCGCCAACAGTGCCAGCTCCCACAGCGAATGCAGCAGCGAAAACGCCGCGGCGGACGCGAGAGTCATCGTGATGTTCATGGCCGTTTTCTCGTCACTTCCTGCGCCGGCTCTTGGCCTGCGCGATCAGCTTGCCGATGGCCTCCAGCTCTTCCGCGCTGGTGCGGTCGTCGGCCAGCGCGCTCTGCACCAGCTTGACCGCGGAGCCCGAGAACGTGTTGTGCAGGAAGCTCTTGAGCATCGACGATTGCACCGCCGGCTCGGTGTAGAGCGGAACGAAGCGATGGCTGCGTTCGGATTCGTCGCGCCGCACCAGCTTCTTGTCCGTCATGATGCTCAGCATCTTGAGCACCGTGGTGTACGCGGTGTCCTTGCCGCGCAGCAGTTCGTCATGCACGTCACGCACGGTGGCGGGGCCGTCCATGGCCCACAGAACGCGCAGGATCGCGAGTTCGCCTTCGGTCGGATGGGGGTCGGTCATGGAGGCTTCGAGTCCTTGCTACTAAGTTGTTAGTACTATGAACTTAGTAATATGGCTTGTCAACGCCTTCGTTGCGAGCCGGGCGTCGCAATCGAAGCGATCGACAGGCGGCGATCGGCGGCGAGAAGCGGCTCCCACGCATCGATCGCAGCGCACAATCCCGGTTCCCGAGACCAACGCCATCTGGATCCATCGATGAAATTCGAAGAACTCATTGCCGACGGATGGGCGCGCCATGAGGACGAGCCGCAGGCCGTGCACGACGCCCTCGCGCGATCGGTCGTCCGCGTCACCGATGAGGCCCAGCTGCACGCGTTCGCCCGCCTCCTGACGCATGTGCATGCCGAACACCTGGACGACCGTGACGCCGGGGTTGCCGTTCTCGACACGTTGCGGATCCGGTTCGAGCCCGATTCGCGCGTCGGCTATCGACCGGCCACGACCGCGATCGGCACGCTGCGTTTCATCGACGGCCACTCCGGCGCGTTGGATCGGCTGTCTGGCGAAGAGCGCACCAGCGCGCTTGCCACATCGGCTTCGGCGCTGGCGTGGCGCGGCTCTCTCGACCTGGCGATGCCGACCTTTCGGCGCGCGCTCGCCGAGGCCTCTCAAGGGCTTCCCGACGGGTCTGCGGCGTTGCGGGCGCTGGCATCGGCGGGCAACAACCTGGCGGTCATGCTCGAACGCGAGCCCGATCGCGACACCGACCAGACCACGGCCATGGTGGAATTCGCGGATGCCGCCCTCCACTATTGGCAGCGCGCCGGTGGCTGGCTTCAAGAAGAGCGCGCGCATTACCGATGCGCCCGGAGCCGCATCGCGGCCGGCCGCGCGCACGAGGCCATCGCGTGCGCCGAGCGATGCCTGAGTACGTGCGAAAGTCATGCGGCGCCAGCCTATGAGCGATTCTTCGCCTATGTCGCTGGCGCATTGGCGAATCGGGCCGCTGGGCGACGCGATGAGTTCGCCCACTGGAGCATGCTCGCTCGGGGCCAGCATGCGTTGCTGGGCGATGACGAGCGGGCTTCCTGCAGCGACGAACTGGCGGAACTGGCTGCCGGCCGCGAGCACCGCTTGTCTGACGCATGAACCGCTCGCGCACCGCTTCCTCGTTCAGCATCACCACGACCAGCCAGCGCAGCCTGCGGCAGTGAACCAGAAGCCCACGGTTCAGCCCTGCTCGACCGCCAACTCGAAATGCTCCACCACCGGCGGCTTCGCAAAGAACGGCCCGACGATCTCGCGCCACGCGGGAAACAGCGGACCACCGCGGAAGTCGACGGTGTGGTTTTCCAGCGTGTCCCAGTGGATCGTCAGCACATAGCGCTGGGGCGACTCGACGCCTCGGTGCACCTTGGCATCGCGAAAGCCCTTGGCCTGCGAGATGACGGTGGCGATGCCGCGCTGGATCGCCTCCTCGAACTGGGCGTTCTGGCCAACGGGGATCGTGAAGTCGGCGAGTTCAAGGATCATGGCGGCGTCTCCTGGTGGATGGGTGCCGCGATTCTCCACGGATGGCGTGGCCCTGTCCGACGTCCGGGAACTTAGGCGCGTGCGAGGTTCAGCGGCGCCGCCTCGAAGCCCGGGAACACCGTCGCCAGCTTGGTGTCCGACAGCCCCAGGTTGTGCGCGCAGACGCCCGCCAGCACCTGGCGGAAGTCGGTGGTGACGGCCAGGTCGCGCCCGTCGTTGAGGGACGAGGTGTCGATGCCGGGCCAGCGGCCGTACACCTTGCCGCCGGCGATGTTGCCGCCGAGGGCCCACATCACGTTGCCGTGGCCGTGGTCGGTGCCGCCGGTGCCGTTCTGGCGCGCGGTGCGGCCGAACTCGGAGATGACCAGGATGGTCGTGTCGTCGAAGGTCGGCCCGAGGCGCGCCGCGAGTTCGGCCAGGCCCTGGCCGAGCGGCTGCAGCCGGTTGGCGAGCTGGCCCTTGCCGCCGCCCTGGTTGACGTGGGTGTCCCAGCCGCCGAGGGCCAGGAACGCGATCTGCACGTTCGGGTCGCGTCGCATCAACTGGGCGATGCGCGCCGTGTCGTCGGGAAATCCGTTGGGCAGCGGTGCGCCGTTGTTGGCCACCATCTGCTCGTGATCCATCGCGGCAGGAGTCATCGCCTCGTTGACTTCGGCGCGCGACTGCTGCGACTCGCGGTAGGCCCTGGACATCGCGTCGTCGCCCGAATAGAGCGAGTCGAACGCCTTGCTGACCTGCGGACGATCGAGCAGCGTCGGCTTGGTGGCGCGCGCACCGTTGGCGATGTTGGCGACGGGGTTCGGGCCGGCCCAGATGCGTGGCAACGTGGCCCCGACGCTGATGCCCCGAGTCACGGACACGTGGGCACCCGCGTGCTCGCCCGACGGCAGGACGACCGGTGGCTCCGCGCCCAGCAGCCGATTGAGCCAGCCGTCGGGCGTGCCTTTGCGGCCCGGCGTGCCGGACTCCATGTAGTCCTGCGCGTCGAAGTGCGAGCGCGTCGGGTCGGGCGAGCCCGAGGCCTGCACGAACGCGAGCTTGCCGGACTGCCACAGTGGCATCAGCGGCGCGAGGTTCGGGTTGAGGCCGAAGTGGCCGTCGAGGTCGAGCACGCCGCCGTCCTGGCCCGGGCGCGCCAGCGCGATCGACGAGCGCGCCTGGTAGTACGCAGCTTCGCTGTACGGCACGACGACGTTGAGGCCGTCGACGGCACCGCGCAAGAACACGACGATCAGGCGCTTGTTGCCGGGCAGCGCCTGGCTCGTGGCCGTGGCCGTGGCCGTGGCCGTGGCGGCGAAGGCGGTGCGGCCGACCGCGGTCCAGCCGAGGCCAGCGGCTGCTGCCATCTGCAGCAGGTGTCTGCGTTGCATGAGGGGTCTCCTGGCGCGTTCAGCGCCGCATGAAATCGGGGCTGCCCAGCACCAGCGCGGCGCGCAGCGTGGGTTGCGAAGTGGCGACGGCGGCGCGGGTCTTGTCCGAGATGGCCGGGCCCAGCGTGGCGAGCAGCGCGCCGGCGTCGATCGGCGGGGTCGAGCCTTCGACGGGTTGGTCGCGCGTCATCGCCTTGTCGGTCTGGCGCTGCATCGCCTTCATGCCTTGCGCCGGCGCGGGCGCATTCGGGTCGTCGACACGCTGCAGCGGCAGCTTGCCCGACGCCAGCGCGGTGGCGAAGTTCACGCGCTGCGTGATCGCGTTCGGGTTGAGCCAGTCGGCCTCGGTGTCGTGCCAGCCGTCGGGCGTCTGGCAACCGTACAGCGGCTGGCCCAGCTGCGTCAGCACCGCCATCAGCGGCTTGACGTTGGTGGTGGCGATGCCGGTGGCGCGCACCGATGACATCACGTATTGGTAGGGCGTCTTGAACTTCAGCGGCCGCGGGTCGCGGAACTCGGGGCTGTCGACGAGCGCCTGCAGCACCGCGCGCAGGTCGCCGTCGGTGTCGAGGAAGCGCCTGGCCAGGCGCTCGACGAGTGCCGGCGCCGGCTCGTCAGCGACGAAGCGGCGCGCGAGCTTGAAGGCGATGTGCTTTGCGGTGGCCGGGTGTCGCGCGAGCACGTCCAGCGCGTATTCGCCTTCGAGCTGCCCGTTGGGGCGCACGCTGTTGCCCAGCCACGTCTTGCTGCCGTTGTCGTGGCGCGCCGCGTCGAAGCCGAAGATCGAGTCGCCATGGCCCGCCGCGGTGTTGTCCGCGCCGTCGACGAAGCGGCGATGCTTGCGCTGCTGCGGCGCCAGCGTCCAGCCGGTGAGGATGCGCGCGAGCTCGGTCACGTCCTGCTGCGTGTAGCCGCCGTCGACGCCCAGCGTGTGCAGCTCCATCACTTCGCGGGCGTAGTTCTCGTTGAGGCCGCTGACCTTGGCCGCGGCGCCGGCGGCGCCGAGACGGCGCGGCGGCTGGTAGCCCGGCGCGGCCGACAGCCAGTTGTCGAGATAGAACAGCATCGCCGGATGCTTGGCCGTGGCGCCCAGCATCGTGCGGAAACGCCCCAGCACGTTCGGGCGGATCGCCTCGCGCTCATAGCTCTCGGTGAGCACGCGCACCAGGCCCTTGCCCTGGAACACGTTGAAGTGGTTGAACCAGAAGTCGACCAGCACCTCCTCGAGCTGGCGCGGGCTGTTGAGCGCCTGCAGCAGGCGCTCCTCGCCGGCCTCGATGGTGATGGTGGCGATCTGCTTGCGGCGCTCGCCGCCTTCCGCGGTCTTGGGCTTCTTGCCATCGGGCGTCGCGGCCTCTGCCTGCTTGGCTTCCTTCGCCTCCTTGGCCATCTCACGGTACTGCTGCACCATCTCGCGCTGCGTCTGGTTGGGCGTGCGCAGCGTCGCCAACTGGTCCGCGAGGAAGGCCGGCAGCGCCAGGCGTTCGGGATGCATCTGCTCGGCGATCCATGCAGACGCACCCATGCGCGTGACGCGATCGAGATCGCCGGGCGTCGGGCCGAAGGCGAGCCGGTTCAGCACGTGCAGCGCGTCGGCCAGGCCCGCGCTGGCGTCCTCGGCAGCGAAGGTCGGACGCCAGGCCAGCGCGACCACGGTGGCGGCGAGCGCGCCGCGGCGCGTCATCGGAAGGGCGGTCGGCAGGGTCATGGGCGGCCAGGGTGAGTCAAGCGTCAAGGGACTGACCATTAAACGGCCGCCAAGTTGTCAATGTTGACACCTGAAGCGTTGCTGGATGGCAAAGTCGCGTTGCCGGCGGCCGCCCGCGGGCCAATCTGAACGTGGGCTGATCGGCGACTCAGGGATAGTACGAAGACCGGTCACCCGCACAGGCCTTGGCCAGCGTGGCTGCGAGCCGCCGCCGCGCATGAGACAGTCGGCCTTTGCACCCCGCCCTGACACGCCCCGCCTGGAGCCGCCCGTGGACCAACCCCCGATCTCCGCCGCCCCCGCCCCGGGCCAGCCCACCGACCCGAACCGCGCGCACCAGATGTTCCCGGTGCTCAGCGCCGCCGACATGCAGCGCATCCATCGCTTCGGCGAGCCGCACCACGTCAACGACGGCGGCTTCCTGATCCAGGCCGGCATGAAGTCGCGCGGCATGTTCCTGCTGGTCAAGGGCCACGTGACGGTGACCCAGCGCGACGGCTTGGGCAACGTCAAGCACTATCACGACTACACGCCCGGCGAGTTCCTGGCCGAGGCCGGCACGCTGTTCGGTGGCGCAGCGCTCGTCGATGCGCAGGCCATCGGCGACATCGAAGGCATCCTGGTCGTGCCCGACCAGTTGCGCGCGCTGATCATCGCGGAGGCCGATCTTGGCGAGCGCATCATGCGCGCGCTGATCCTGCGCCGCGTCAGCCTGATCCAGGCCGGCGCGAGCGGTGCCACCCTCATCGGCGCGGCCGGCTCGGCCTCGGTGCTGCGACTGCAGACCTTCCTGCAGCGCAACGGCCAGCCGCATCACGTGGTCACCGGCGCGCAAGATCCGGTAGCCGCCCAGTTGCTGGTGCAGTACGGCGCCGCCGCCGCCGAGGCCGTCGCCGTCACGCCCAACGGCACGGTGTTGATCGACCCGACCGAGACCGCGCTCGCCACGGCGCTCGGCATGATCGACGACCGCGTCTGCGACGGCATCTTCGACGTGCTGGTGGTCGGCGCCGGGCCGGCCGGGTTGTCGACGGCGGTGTACGCCGCGTCCGAAGGGCTGCGCGTGGCGGTGCTGGACTGCCGCTCGTTCGGCGGCCAGGCCGGCGCCAGCGCGCGCATCGAAAACTACCTCGGCTTTCCGACCGGCATCTCCGGCCAGGCGTTGGCCGGCCGCGCCTACATCCAGGCGCAGAAGTTCGGCGCCAAGATGATCATCCCGGCCGAGGCGGTGCGGCTGGACTGCTCGCAGGCCGAATCCGAAGGCCACTTCGCCGTTCACCTCGCCGACGGCCGGCGCCTGCGCAGCCGCAGCCTCGTGTGCGCGAGCGGCGCGCGCTACCGGCGCCCGGCGCTGGGCCGCATCGAGGAGTTCGAGGGGCATGGCGTCTGGTACTGGGCCTCGGGGCTCGAGGCCAAGATGTGCGCCGGCTGCGAGGTGGTGCTGGTGGGCGGCGGCAACTCGGCCGGCCAGGCCGCGGTGTTCCTGTCGGCGTACGCGTCCAAGGTGCACATGATGATTCGAGGGCCGGGGCTGGCGGCCAGCATGTCGCGCTACCTGATCGACCGCATCGCGGCCGCGCCCAACATCCAGCTGTGGACCCGCACCGAGCTGGTCGAACTCGAAGGCCAGCTGCCGTCGGGCCTGAGCCGCGTCAAGTGGCGCGAGGGTGGCCAGGACGGCAACGTGCACGAGCGCGAGCTGCGCAACGTGTTCCTGTTCGTCGGCGCCGATCCCGAGACGCGCTGGCTCGAAGGCTGCGGCGTCGCCGTCGACAAGCACGGCTTCGTGTTGACCGGCGTCGACGCCGTCACCGGCGCCGACGGCCGGGTGCAGGAGGGCCGCGTGCCCAGCCCGTTCGAGACCAGCGTGCGCGGCGCGTTCGCCGTCGGCGACGTGCGCGCCGGCTCGGTCAAGCGCGTGGGCGGCGCCATCGGCGACGGCGCGGCGGCCGTGGCGTTGATCCACCAGCACCTGGCGGCGCTAGAGGCGAAGGCGACTGCCTGACACGGATCGTCATGACCCCGCGCAGACGGCAGTCCGGGCGAGGGTCTGGTCTTGAATCTCGCATGGCAACCCCATTGCCTGCGGGTTGACGGCGATCGTGCAAGATTCAAGACCTGACCCCAGGCTCGCTAGCTCACAGGACGACACCCCTCATGGCCATCCACCCCAAGACCTTCCGCATCGGCGGCGAACTCGAGATCAAGCGCCTGGGCTTTGGCGCGATGCGCGTCACCGGCAAAGGCATCTGGGGCCCGCCTGCTGACTTGGCCGGCGCACTCGCCACGCTGCGCCGCCTGCCCGAGCTGGGCGTCGACTTCATCGACACCGCCAACTCGTACGGCCCCGAGGTGTCCGAAGAGCTGATCAAGCAGGCGCTGTACCCGTACAGCCACGTCACGGTGGCCACCAAGGGCGGCTTGACGCGCAGCGGCCCGGACCTCTGGTCACCCAACGGCAACCCGACCCACCTGGTCAGCGAGGCGCATGCCAGCCGCGAGCGCCTGGGTGTCGAACAGATCGCGTTGTGGCAACTGCACCGCATCGACGCCAGCGTGCCGCGCGACGAGCAGTTCGGCGCGGTCAAGCTGCTGCTCGACGACGGCGTGATCGCGTACGCGGGGCTCAGCGAGGTCTCGGTCGAGCAGATCCAGGCTGCTTCGAAGGTGTTCAAGGTGTCGACCGTGCAGAACCGCTACAACTTCGCCGACCGTGGCAGCGAGGACGTGCTCGCGTACTGCGAGGCCCACGGCATCGGCTTCATCCCCTGGTTCCCGTTGGCCGCCGGCGACCACGCACGCGAAGGCTCGGCGCTGGACGCGATCGCCAGGGCCCACGGCGCCACGCCCAGCCAGGTGGCCGTCGCCTGGCTGCTGCAACGCAGCCCGGTGATCATCCCGATCCCGGGCACGTCCAAGGTGGCGCATCTGGAGGAGAACGTGAAGGCGGGCGACATCGAGCTGAGCGCCGCGGAGTTCGACCAGCTCGACCGCATCGGGCTGAAGAAGCCGACGCAAGGCTGAGCTGCGGGCCGGCGCGGCCGCCGTCACCATGGGCGGCGCCTAGCCGCCCGAAGCCGCTCGCACCGCAGCCGTCAGGCGCAGCGTAGCCTGATGAGCGCGCTGTCGGCTTGGGCATGCTGTCTCCGCGACAAGGAGAGCGGCGTGTCCTTGCCGAGCGTGTACGACTGCACATCGACGGCCAGGGCAGACCCCGAAGCCCTACAGGGGCGCGCGGATCGGCCGATAGGAGCGTCCATGACCGCTGTTTCTGCATTCCGCAGGCCTCGCCCGTCGACGCGGGCGCTCGCCCTGTGCTTCGTCTGGCTCTGGCTGGCGGTGGCCGCTTTCTGGTGCATTCCGGCGCACGCCGTGGAGCCGGTCAATGTCCGCGTGCACTTCCACCGCGACAAGAGCGACTACGCGGGCTGGGGGCTGCACGTGTGGGGCGCCGGGTTGGTGTTGCCGCACAGCATCAGCTGGGATCGGCCCCTGGAGCCGACGGGCGTCGACCCCTACGGCGTGTACTTCGACGTCGGCGTCGAGCCGACCGTGCAGACTTTCAACCTGATCGTCCACAACGGCGAGACCAAGAGCACGCCGCGCGACATGGCGGTGGACATCGCCAACCAGGGCCGCGAGGTCTGGGTGCGCGACGGATCGGACACCGTGTCCGCCACCTTGCCCCAGGTCGGCGAAGCCTACGGCCCGGGGCTGGACGCCGAACGCCACCAGCGCGAGAAGCTGCAGTGGGTCGCGGGCTCGGTGCTGGGCGGCATCGTGTTCCTGGTGTTGGGCTGGCGGGTCGTCGGGCGACGCCTGACGAGCACGCGAGAGCAATTGGCCACGAATGTGCAGTTGCTGGTGCAGGCGCAGACCGACCTGCGCGCGCAGGGCGAACGCCTGCAGGGCCTGGTGACCGACGAACTGACCGGGCTGCCCACCCGTGGCGGCCTGCAGCAAGCTCTGGAGCAGGCGCTCGCGCGCGCGACGCGCGGGGGCCTGGTCGTCGGGGTGATGTTCATCGACCTGGACGGGTTCAAGCAGGTCAACGACAGCGGCGGCCATGACGCCGGTGACGAGGTGTTGCGCGTCGTGGCGCGCCGCCTGCGCGCCGCGGTGCGTGAGTGCGACTTCGTGGCCCGCGTGGGCGGCGACGAGTTCGTGGTCGTCGTGGAGTCCGTCGCCTCGCCGACGCAGGCCTTCCTGGTCGGGCGCAAGCTGGTGCGCAGCGTCTCCGAGGAGATCGCCTTCAACGGCCAGAGCTGGTGTGTCGGCGCCAGCGTCGGCATCGCGCTGTCGCCTGGCGACGGTTCGGACGCCGCGACGTTGCTCAAGGCCGCCGACACCGCGATGTACGAGACCAAGCGCTCCGGCAAGGGCGCGTGCCGCTTCGTGCAGCCCGGACGCCAGGCCGAGCTCGAACGCCAGCTCGAACTGGAGAAGTCGCTGCGCCAGTCGCTCGGCCGCCAGGAACTGAGCCTGGCGCTGGAGCCGGTGGTCGAGTTCGCCAGCGGCCGCATCGCCGGCCGCCACGCCACCATCGCCTGGACCGTCGACGGCCAGGTGATGCCCGTGCCCCCGGTCGTCGCCAGTTCCGATGACATCGAGCTCGCGCACCACGTCGACCGCTGGCTGCTCACCCACGCGTGCCGCGCCGCCGTGCGCGAGCCGGCGTCCGGCGGCGCGCCGACGTTCGTGTCGCTGACGCTGCCCGGCGCGGCCGCTGATCTGGAAGACCTGCCCGCGCTGGTGCGCGACGTACTGGCCGAGGAAGGCCTGCCGCCGCAACGCCTGTTGCTCAAGTTCCCCGGCCGCCGACTGTCCGACCCGCAGCGCTCGCTCGACGTGCTGCTGCGCCTGCGCGGCCAGGGCGTGCGCATCGGCTTCACCGGCATCACCGAGATCGACATCGGCCTGCAACGCCTGGTGCTCGCGCCGGTCGACCATCTGGAGCTCGACGCGAGCGCGAGCACCGCCACGCAACGCGGCACGCCGTATGTGCGCGCGCTGGCTGCGCTTGGCCGGCAGTGCGGTTATGCGGTGGTGGCGGTGGGCGTCGCGACGCCGGCGCAGCGGCGGTGGGCGGAAGCCGCTGGCTGCACGTTGGGGGCGGGCGCGGCGTGCAGCGAGGTCGTGGCGGCGCCGGTGCATTGAGGCGACGCTTCAGTTCGCGCGCGGGTCACATGTAGTTCATCCCCTCGGGCTGAACGTGCGCGGGAAGATCACCGGTGTCTCCCGATTCTTCAGCCGATACCCCATCGGCGGCCGGTTCGAATCGCTGTCGACCACGCCCACCTCGACCAGGAAATCGGCGGCCATCATGCGGGTGCGGAACCCGCTCTTGTCGACGGGCCGCCCCAGCACGATCTCGTAGGTGCGCTGCAATTGCGGCAGCGTGAACGGCTCGGGCAGCAGGAACGCGGGCAGCGACGTGTACTCGACCTTGCTGCGCAGGCGCTCGACGCCGGCGCGCAGGATCTCGGCGTGGTCGAACGCGAGCTTCTTCTTGGCGAGCAGCGCGTCGTCGACGGTGAACCACGCGACGTCGGCCGCGTTCGCGCCCTTGGCCAGCGTCACGCCGTCGGACGGCATCAGCGCGAAGTACGCATGCGTGGCCGACCAGCCGCGCGGGTCGCGCGTGGCGCCGCCCCAGCTTCCGAGCTGCTCCAGGTAAGGCGTGTCGACGCCGGTCTTCTCGCTCAGCTTGCGACGCGCGCAGGCTTCGAGATCGGCGTCGAGCGCGATGTTGACGAAGCCGCCGGGCAGCGCCCACAGGCCGGGGTTGGGCTCGTCCGGGTCTGAAGGACGTTGCACCAGCAGCACCTTGAGCGCATCGGCGATCACCGTGAAGATCAGCACGTCGACGGTGGTGTACGGGCGCGGGAAGTCATTCTTCGCGGCGGCGGTTTTCTTGGTGGCCATGAGTCGCTTCGCTTGACTTTCTGATTGATGGGTTGTACTGTACACCTTAAATGGTTGTATTGAGCAACTAATAATTCGAAAACAACAACAGGGAAACCAGGAAATGAACACGAACAAGGAGCTGGCGACGATCAGCAAATTCATGAGCCTCGTGCTGCGCCATAAGCCGCCGATTCGCTGAAGGCGTTGGTAACGACCGAACTGCCCGCCCAGGAGCGCGCTCCGGGGAGGTCCCCGGCGCGAGATCGCCCCGAATCACCGACCGGGTGCAAAGCCCGTCGCGATCCATCCCAGCACCAGGGCGATGCGTTGTTCGAGCGCACCGGTCGCGTGGATGACCGGGACGCCCATGTCGACGATGCGAGCGACGTACCAGGCGTGCTGGCGCAGACGGAAGTCCGCCGGCTGGCGCGTGCCGTCCTGCACGAACGGGAAGTCGGGCGCGCACAGCACGACGCCTTCGTAGCGGCGTCGCGCGAGCGGCTCGAGCGCCGGGTCGGGCGTGCCGAACATCCAGCCGCTGTAGCCGTACGTGGTGAGCGGGGACGTGTCGCAGACGAGGACGCCGCGCGCCAGCGGCGCCGCGGCGTCCTCGCGGCGCACCTGCTCGTGGCCGATCGCGCGCAGGTCCGCGGGCGTCAGCACGCCGCCGCGCCGCTCCCACAGCTCGCGGCCGTATTCGGGCACCCAGGCGGTGTGCAGCCGCTGCGCCAGCGCGGCCGCCAGCGTGGACTTGCCCGACGACTCGCCGCCCAGCAGCACGATGCGCGGCACGAACGACGCCAGCACCTCGGGCGCGAGCCACGTCGCGAGCGACGCGCCCCCCGCACGCAGCCGCGTCGCGCTGATCGCCACCGCGGCGCGACCCTCGTCGACGACGACGGCTGCCACCGGATGCGCCAGCTCGCGCGACAGCAGCGCCGCGCACGGTGGCCCATACGCCTCGCTGCAGAACATCGCGTCGGGTCGGCGCTGCAACACGTCGCGCAGCAGCCAGGCGAGGAAGCGCTGCTGCACGAGGTCGTCCTCGGCGTTGTCGGGCATCGCCTCGCAGGCGATGCCACGCTCGGCGCAGGCCGCCTCCAGCCACGCGTCGTCGATCGCCAGGCACTCGTGCGCGGGCCAGCGTGCGCGCATCCAGGCGCGGCGAGTCTCGACGCCGCAGCGCTCGAATTCCGGCTTGGTGTAGCTGACGATCAACAACCGCGCGCAGGCCGCCGCGGCCTGCGCGACGAGGAACTCGTGGCCGCGATGCAGCGGCGCGAACTTGCCCACCACCAGGCCGAGGGCAAAGCGCGGGGTCGCCATGGGCTCAAGCGGCCGGCAGGGCCGCGGCGGCGCGCATCTGGCCGCGCCAGCGCCAAAGGCCGTACCAGGCGTTGAACCAGTAGGCCGCGTAGAGCACCGCCGTCAACGTCAATCCGCGCGACGCGAACAGCGGCACCGACAGGGTGTTGACCGCGAGCCAGAACATCCAGTTCTCGATCTGGCGCTGCATCAGCAGGCACTGCGCGACCACGCTCAACGCCAGCACCGCGGCGTCGACGTAAGGCATGTAGGCGTCGGTGAAGCGGTGAAGCAGCGCGCCGTAGCCCAGCATGACGGCCACCGCCGCCAGTGCCATCCACGCGAGCGTGGACGCGCGTGCCCGCGTCACCGGGCGCTGCGCGGGCGCGCCGCCTGCGCCAGGTCGCGCGTGGCGCCACTGCCACCAGCCCAGCACGCTGGTGACGAGGAAGAACACCTGCAGCGTGGCATCGGCGTAGAGCTGGCTGCGAAAGAACTGCACGCCGAACAGGACGCAGCCGACGATGCCCGTCGTCCACGTGTGGCGGCTGTTGCGCGCCGCGAGCCAGATCGACAGCGTCGTGACGAGGTTGGCGGCGATCTCGAGCGGGGTCATGCGTGCGTCGCGGTGGACGTCAGGCCCAGGAAGTGATCCAGCATGTGGAAGTGATCGTCGAAGAAGCGATCCTCCATCGCAGCGAGCTCGGCGACAGGCACCCATTCCACTGACGCGGCGTCATCGTCTGCACGCACTTCGGGCAGCTCGCGCTCGCCCAGGTCGAAGTAGTGCGCGTGCGTGATCGTGCGGCCGCGCTGGCTCCGGTCCGGGTGGTCGAACACGGCCACCGAGCGCAGGCTGCGGCGCATCGTCTCTTCCAGCAGCTTCAGGTGCGTCTCTTCTTCCAGCTCGCGCAGGCAGGACTGCCACGTCGTCTCGCGCAACTCGATGAAGCCACCCGGCACCGCCAGCAGGCCGCGGCCCGGCGCCTTGCCGCGGCGAATCAGCAGCACCTGGCCGGCGCACTGCAGCACGGCGTCGACGGTGACGAAGGTGGGCGCGTACGGCGCTGCGCGCCACGCTTCCTTGTAGCGCTTGAGCATGCGCCACTCGCCGGCCAGTTCGGCGAAGAACGGCAGCGCCGTCCAGGCGCGCAGGAAGGCGAGCGTCGACGGCGGGGCCTGGTCGACGAACGCGGCGAGCGTCGCGTCGATGGCGGGCGGCTGGTGGGCATCCTCGGGCAGGCTGGCGAACAGCGCGTCGCGCAGTTGCGTCGCGTCGGCGCCGGGAAGGCGGTCGACCGACACCAGCGTCCAGCCCGGGAACGCCGCGAGGTAGCTGCTGGTGGCGTCCTTGAAGTGGCCCACCAGCGCGATGCGCGGTGACTGCTCGGTCGCCAGCAGCGTGGCGACGCCGTCGCGCACCGACGCGACCCAGCGCGCCTCGTCGTAGTAGTCGCGCATCGGCACGACGGTGACGCGTTCGCGGTCCGCGACGGGGAGCGCGAGGCGGATCATCCCGGCGCGCTCCGTCCACGTGAACGGGTTCTTGGGCGTGCGCGCCTGGAACGCGGAGCCGACCACGACGACGACGCGCGGCGCGATCTCCAGCGCGCGCGTCAGCAGCGCGAGGTGCGCGTCGTGCAAAGGCTGGAAGCGGCCGACGAGGACGGCCACGTCGGCGGTGTGCAGGGAGGAGGTCATGGGCTCAGGCGACCTTGGCCGCGATGGGCATCTGCCGCCCGCTGCCGAATGCGCGCGACCGCACGCGGATGATGGGCGGCGCCTGGCGGCGCTTGTATTCGTTGCGAGCGATCAGGCCGCGCACGCGCGCCACGAGCGCGTCGCCCGTGGGCTGTGCGCGCAGGGCCGCGACGAACTCGGTGGCGTGGGCCAGCTCCGCGGGCGCGAGGCGCCCGCCTTCGATCAGCAGCTTGAGGATCTCGTCGAGCACCGGATAGGGCGGCAGGCTGTCGGTGTCGCGCTGGTCGGGGGCGAGTTCGGCCGACGGCTCCTTGTCGATGATGGCCATCGGGATCAGCTCGCGGCCAGCGGCCTCGTTGACGTGGCGCGACAGCGCGAACACCTCGGTCTTGTAGAGGTCGCCGATCAGGCCCAGGCCGCCGTTGGTGTCGCCGTACAGCGTGCAGTAGCCCACCGAGATCTCCGACTTGTTGCCGGTGGTCAGCAGCAGGTGGCCGAAGGCGTTGGAAAACTCCATCAGCGTCGTTCCGCGCACGCGGGCCTGGAGGTTTTCCAGCGGCAGGCCCTTGAGCGGCTGCTCGAACGAGGCCTCGAACTGCTGGCTGAACGCGGCCACCGTGTCGGCGATCGGATGCGTGAACAGCTGCACGCCGAGGTTGCGGCACAGCGTGACCGAGTCGTCGACGGAACCGGCCGACGAGTACACCGACGGCATCGTGATGCCGACCACGTTGTCGGCGCCAAGCGCGTCGACGGCCAGCGCCAGCGTCAGCGCGCTGTCGATCCCGCCCGACGAGCCGATCACGGCCTTGGTGAACCCGCAGCGGCGCGCGTAGTCGCGCAGGCCCAGCACGATCTGCGCGCGGTAGAACGCCATCGTCGACAGGCCCCTCGGGTCGACGGCGGCGAGTGCCTCACCGGTGCCCGCGGTGAAGCGGCCGTTCTCGAAGCCGAGCGTGGTGACGTCCTCGACGAAGCGCTGCGCTTCGTAGCAGACGGCGCCCGTCGCGTCGAGGGCGAAGGAGGCGCCGTCGAACACGACCGTGTCCTGGCCGCCGACCTGGTTGACGTACAGCAGCGGGAAGCCGTGGCGCCGGCAGGCGTCGCCGAAGACCTGGTGGCGCATCTCGCGCTTGCCGATGTCGGACGGGCTGGCGTTGATCGACACGACGAGGTCGGGCGCGGCGTCGGCCAGGCGCGAGAACGGGTTGACCGCGTAGTCGGCGCCGCCGTCGTTCCAGCCGTCCTCGCAGATCATCAGGCCGACCTGCGTCGTGCCTATGCGCAGCACGCGGGCGACGTCCGGGCCCGGCGCGAAGTGGCGCATCTCGTCGAAGATGTTGTAGGTGGGCAGCAGCTGCTTGGCGTAGCGCAGCACGACCACCCCGGCCTTGAGCACCACCAGCGCGTTGAGCAGGCGCTTGCCGACGCCGTCGCGCGCGAGCGGCGCGCCCACGATCCAGTGCAGCGTGGGGAACGCCTGCGACGCCGTCTGCAGGTCGTGCAGGCCTTGCGCGGTGCGCGCGAGGAAGTCGGGCTCTTCGAGCAGGTCGCCGGGGTAGTAGCCCGTTAGTGAGAGTTCGGAGAAGACGACGAGGTCGGCCTGCGCGTCCGAGGCGGCGCGCGCGGCCTCGATCATCTTGGCGACGTTGCCGGCGATGTCGCCGACCATGTAGTTCAACTGGGCAACGGTGATCTTGAGCATCGCAAATTCCTTCAGGCGGATTCGGACGCGACGTTGAAGACCTTGCGCAGGTAGGCCAGGAAGGTCTCGTCCTTGCAGAGCGTCTTGCCCGGCGAGTCCGACAGCTTGGCCACCGGTTGGCCGTTGCATTGCGTCAGCTTCATCACGATGTTGAGCGGCACCAGGCCGACGTCGTTGGACAGGTTGGTGCCGATGCCGAAGCCCAGTTGGGTGCGGTCGGCGAAGTGGGCGTAGATGCGCAACGCGGTCGGCAGGTCGAGGCCGTCGGAGAACGTCAGGCGCTTGGTGTGCGCGTCGATGCGCAGCTTGGCGTAGTGCGCCAGCGCCTTCTCGCCCCAGACGACCGGGTCGCCCGAATCGTGGCGCAGGCCGTCGAACAGCTTGGCGAAGTAGAGGTCGAAGTCGGCCAGGAAGGCGTCCATGCCGACGACGTCGGTCAAGGCGACGCCGAGATCACCGCGGTACTCCTGCACCCAGTTCTCGAGCGCCAACTTCTGGAAGTCGCGCAGCCGAACGTCGAACGCCTGGTAGGACTGCAGGTACTCGTGGGCCATCGTGCCGATCGCCACCAGGCCGAACTTCCTGGCCAGATGCACGTTGGACGTGCCCTTGAAGAACTCCGGAACCTCGTCCTTCAAGGTGCGCACCACTTCTTCCTGCCACGCGCCCGAGAAGCGACGGCGCACGCCGAAGTCGAAGAACTCGAACGGGTGCGCGCGCGATGCTCCGCCCGCGCCGAATGCGCGCAAGGATGCGATCTTGGCCTGCAGGCGCCGGCGGCCCTCGACGAGCGCGGCGGCCGCGTCCCTGCGGCGGAAGTACAGCTCGTTGACGATGGCCAGCACGTAGATCTCGAAGCCCATCACGTGCACCTGCGGGCCGTCGGCGACGATCTCCAGGGTGCGGCCGTCGGCGGCGATGCTCGCCTGGACGAAACGCCGCTGGAACTTGAAGATGCGCAGGAAGTCGACGAAGTCGTTCTTCATGTAGCGCAGCGCGCCGAGGTAGCCGAGCTCGTCTTCCGTGAACGACAGCGAGCACAAATGGTCGAGCTGTTCGTTGACCTCGCACAGCAATTCGGCCAATGGGAAGCTGGGCGCATTGCGGCACACGAAGCGGTACTCCGCCTGCGCCTGGGGGTGGCGATGCAGCATGGTCTGCCACATCGTGAACTTGTAGAGGTCGGTCTCGAGCAGGCTGTGGAGGATCGGGGTCATGGCTT
The DNA here is from genome assembly GCA_039920745.1 of Burkholderiaceae bacterium. Taxonomy (GTDB): domain Bacteria; phylum Pseudomonadota; class Gammaproteobacteria; order Burkholderiales; family Burkholderiaceae_C; genus Scleromatobacter. Next base: position 48,071 of record JBDSDD010000029.1, read on the forward strand.
CATTCTCGTTGTTCAGGCGCGCAGCAGCTTCAACGCGTCGACGGCGCTCATCAGGCGCACGCCCTGGGCGCGCATCTCGTCGAGGAACGCGGTGTGCTGCGCCTCGAAGCCGCCGACCGGGCTCATGCAGTCGGTCAGCAGAACGACGCGCTCGGGGTGGCCGCCGGGCAGGTTGGCGACGATGTGCTCGGTGGTGGCGCGCACGCAGTGGCTGCTGGCCTCGCCGGCGATGAGCAGCACGTCGGCGCGGTCGAGGTCGGCCAGCAGCGCGGTGTTCAGCTGCGTGTGGTTGTCGTCGGCGTCGGGCACCTCGGCCTGGATCGCGCTGTAGTGCTCGGTCCACGGGTTCTCGCCCTTGGTGACCTTGGCCACGCCGCGCAGCTGCGCCTCTTCCCATTCGTTGTAGGCGGCGCGCACGTCGGCGTGCACGCCATGACCCCAGGTGCCGATCTCGCAGTGCACCGGCCAGACCATCAGCGTGTAGCGCCCGCGGGATTCGAGTTCGTCGAGGTAGGCCAGCGTGCGAGGCCGGGCGGCGGGGTCGCGCGGCTGGAATTGGCCGGCGCGCACCTGGGCAGCGGTGATGGTCGTGAAGGGGTTCACGGGCGCTGCGTCGGCCTGCTTCCAGAACGTCGGGTGGGCGATGTCGACGTGGTGGTGCGAGTCCAGCGTGATGGTGATGTCGGTCAGCGCGGGGCCGGCGGCGCGGATCAGCGCGGCGGTGCGCTGCATGTCGGCGTGGGCGCCGGCGACGGGCAGGGCCGGAGCGACGACGGCGCCGCTGAGCGGGTCGACCGGGCGGTAGCCGGCGGGTACGTCGCAGAAATCGTTCTGTGGGTCGATGATCAGGAGCTGGGCAACGTTCTTCATGGGGTGCATCCTTTGGGTCCGTGAGTTCACTATACAGCAGCAAGTTGTACAACACAACTAATAACCGAAAAGCGAGACCGTACTGGGGGAGGGGCCGGATGAAGGGGGATTCAGCGCGACGGCAGCCGGAACGGGTATCCTATCCTCCCCCACAGGATAAAAAGCATGGCCGTCCACCCGTCCCATCCCGACATCATCAAGCGCCTCAAGCGCGCCGAGGGCCATCTGCGCAGCATCGTGACGATGCTGGAGCAAGGCCGTGACTGCCTGGAGATCGCGCAACAGATGCAGGCCGTGGAAAGCGCGGTCGGCAACGCCAAGAAGACGCTGGTGCACGACCACATCGATCACTGCCTGGAGCACGCGGTCGACGGCGTCGGCGCGCGCGATGCGATCAGCCAGTTCAAGGCCATCACGAAGTACCTATGAATTCCCTTTCCGATTTGCACACCTTGCTCCAGGGCGGCAACGCCTGGCTGTTCATCCCCAGCGCAATCTTGCTGGGCGCGCTCCACGGCCTGGAGCCCGGCCATTCGAAGACGATGATGGCCGCATTCATCATCGCGGTGCGCGGCACGCTGACCCAGGCCGTGCTGCTGGGCCTGGCGGCGACGATCTCGCACACGGCCATCGTCTGGGCGATCGCTCTCGGCGGGATGTACTTCGGGCAGCGGTGGAGTGCCGAGGCGAGCGAGCCGTGGATGCAGCTCATCTCGGGCGCGCTGGTGATCGGTGTCGCCGCGTGGATGCTGTGGCGGACGTCGCAGAACCAGGCGGCGTGCTTTCATGACCACGGCGACGACGGGCACGCGCATCACGATCAAGACCACGGACACGCGCATGCCCCCGCGCAAACGCACGCCCCCGCGCACGCTCACGAGGGCCATGACCATGACCATGACCATGACCATGACCACGATCATGCACAGGACGACCATCACGGCCATGCCACCGCCTGCGCCCACGACCACGACCACGACCACGGCCCGGCCAGAACCGCGCTGGCGAGCGCCGAGGCGCAGGATCCGCACGCCCGCATGCACGCCGAGCAGATCCAGACCCGCTTCGCCGGCCGCCAGGTCACGACCGGGCAGATCATCCTGTTCGGCCTCACCGGCGGACTGATCCCTTGCCCGGCGTCGATCACCGTGCTGCTGCTGTGCCTCCAACTCAAGAAGATCGCGTTGGGCGCGGTGCTGGTGTTGGGCTTCAGCGTCGGGCTGGCTTTGACGATGGTCGCTTCTGGTGTCATCGCGGCGCTGAGCGTCAAGCACCTGTCGAAGCGGGTCAGCAGCGGGCGCTTCGGCGAGCTGGCGGCCAAGGCGCCCTACTTCTCGGGCGCCCTGATGCTGCTCGTCGGGCTGTACGTCGGCTGGCAGGGCTTGCACGTCCTGGTCTGAGCCTGGCCTCCGCGCGCACCCCGAATGCGCTGCCCCAGGCGGCGCCGCGAAGTGTCAGCGCCTCAGAAGTGGACGGACAGCCCCACCGTCGACTGCAGGTCGGTGGACTGCCATGTGGTGCCGCGCGACACCGAGAAGTCGAGCTGCATCGACGCCGACGTGGCGTACGACGCACCGGCCGCGACGTGCGCGGTGTTGTTGTCGATGACGTTGTTGAACGCCAGCTTCTCTCCCGACAGCTCGACGTAGCTCTTCCAGCGCGCGGCCTTGGTCTTGTCGACGGTGCTCACCTCGAGGCCGGCCACATAGTGTTCGAACGCCATGCCCCCGCCGCGCGTGAAGCCCGGCGTGAAGCCGATGGACATGTCCTCGGGGTTGTCCCACATCGCGGTGATGCGCAGCGAACGGCGCACGTTGCCGGCGCGCGGGGCCGGGGCGCCGGTGACGACGTCCGCGTGCGCGCCCCACGCCAGCTGCGACAGCAGCGGCGCCTGGATGCGATCCTCGGCGCTCCAGCGCGCGCCCACCGTGACGTCGGCCGGGTTGGCCGCGCGCGGCAGCACGCGCACCAGCGGGTCGCGGTCGGGGCCGTTGGGCGCCGGCATGCCGTCGGCGTGGATCTGCACCCGCTGGTTGCGGTCGAGCACCATGCGGGTGACGGGGTTGCCGAGCGCATTGGGGTCGATGCGCACCGGCTTGATGGAAGGCTTCGCGGGCGTGCTCGGCACGATGGCCCTGGGCTTGGCGTCGGGCGCGGCCATCGCAGCCGCGATCGCCGACTGCACCAGCGCCGGGTCGACCACGTTGTCGCTGGGCATCAGCGTGGCGTAGACCGCCGGGTCGACCTGGTCGCCGCCGAGGGCGTCGAGCTCGACGTCCGCGCCGAACACGTCCTGCTGCGCGTGCGCGACCGGGCCGAACGTCGCGAGCGAGGCGGCGACGAGGGCGGTGGCGAGGAATGGGCGCAGCGGCTTCATGGCAGGGGACGTGATGCGTTGCAGCATAAATGAGGTCGCGGACGGCGGACAAGCGCTGAATTGTCACGCGAGGTTGGCCATCGGGATCGCCGCAACAACGCGGCGTCATGCGCGCAGATCGGCCCGGAGCGCGCGCGGACGGTTCCATGTGCTCGACAGGTCGTCATGGCCAGCTCGTATGATCGCCTCGCGGTCGCTGCCCAAGTGTTCATCGGGACGGTTCTCGAATCGATTCCGGTCCGCGGGGTCACCCCGTCGGTAGAGCTCTTGTCAGGGACATCCAGGGCGATGGGCCCGCAGCATGCGCTGCCGCACCATTCGCATCACCAGCAGGTTGGGTGGCGACCGCACCTTGGCCCGGAGACCCATGAGCACACGACCGACCGCGCTGGCCATCGCGCGCGCCATGCTGACCACGCCCGTGAGCCGCTTCGGCATGCTGGAACGCATGCCGCTGTGCACGCGCTTGTCCGCGGAGGCCAACTGCGAGCTGGTGGACCTCATGCTGGGCAAGGGCCTGAACAGCCACTGGACGGTCGAGCGCCTGGCCGACGAACTGGAGGACGAGGCGACCTTTTACATCGCCTGTGACATGGCCAAGCGTCGACCGCTGATCCACGGCTGGTTCATGACGCGTGCCACGACGCTCTCCGCGCAGCCCACATCGCTGCGCGGCATCGAGCGCCCGCTGTGGCCCAGCATCGGCCGCCTGGCCGAGGGGCTGGATGTCTCGGGCGAAGGGCTCTGGCGCCTGACGCGCAGCGCGTCCTGGCAGCGCCGGGCGCCGCTGGGCGAGCAGCACTACCGCTACGAACTGCTGCCCAAGCGCACCGGCGGCTGGCGCCTGCTCGAAGTGCCGCATCCGTACCTGCGCGAACTGCAGCGCAAGCTGCTCCACGAACTCGTGGCGCAGGTGCCGCCGCACGAGGCCGCATGCGCCTATGTGCGCGGCCGGTCGGTGGTCGACCACGCGCGCGCCCACGCCGGCCAGGCCGTGCTGCTCAAGTTCGACCTGCAGGACTTCTTCGCGACCGTGCGCGCGTCGCGCGTGCACGCGACCTTCGTCGCGTTTGGCTACTCGCGAGCCGTCGCGCGCGAGCTGATGGCCTTGTGCACCACCGCCACCCCCGAGCCGGTGCTGGAGCGGCTGCGCGCGGACGGTGGCCTCACCTGGGCGCAGGCGCGACGCTTTCGCGACGCGCACCTGCCGCAAGGCGCGCCAACCTCGGCCGCCCTGGCCAACCTGTGCGCGTTCCGCCTGGACACCCGCATCGCCGGCCTCGCGCAGGCGCTCGGCGCGCGCTACACCCGTTACGCGGACGACATCGTGCTGTCGGGCGACGCGAGCCTGCGGCGCTGGGCCGATCGCATCGCGGTGCGCGTCGCCGGCTTCGCGCTGGACGAGGGCTTTGCGCTGAACCACCGCAAGACGCGCTGCGTGACGGCGTCGCGCCGTCAGCAGGTCGCCAACATCGTCGTCAACGCGAAGCCGAACCTGCCGCGCGACGAGTTCGACCGTCTGAAGGCGACCTTGCATCGCTGCGTGACGCAAGGCCCATCGACGCAGAACCGTGCCGGCGTGCCGCAGTGGGAGCAGCACCTGCGCGGTCGCGTCGCCTGGGCCGCGCAGATCAACGCGGACAAGGCGCAGCGCTTGCAGCGACTGCTGGAACGCATCGACTGGAGCGCCTAGAAGCTGGACGACACGCCCAGCCCCGCCTGGAACGGCGGCGCCGTCTCGCTGAGGCCGCGCGTCACCGCGAAGTCGATCTGGGTGGAGGGCGTGGCGACGAACGTGATGCCGGCGTCGACGCTGGTGGAGGCGCCGGCGATCTGCAAGGTGGCCATGCGGTCGCGGGCCATGTCGACGAAGGTGCGCCACTGCGGCGACCATGTCTTGCCCAGCGTCACCGCCAGCGTGCCGGTGGACTGGCGCCGGCCCTGCGTGTAGTCGATGGCCATGCCCGGCATCACGCCGAGCGAGAAGTCGTTGGGCAGCGCCCATTCGCCGCTGAGGCTCATCGTGGGGCGCAGGGCGGCGTTGTGCGCGTCGGCGGCCTGGATGTCGGGCATCCACGCGGCCGCGGGCACATGCGAGTTGGCGTCGCCGTGCACGACGCGCCAGCGCGCGCCCAGCGACATGTCGATCGCGTCGGTGGATGCGCTCGTCGGCTCGTCGGAGAAATCGTTGGGCACCGGGCCGCGCGAGACGATTGCCGTGGCGCGGGTGACGTACGGCGAGCCCAGGCTCAGGCGCCACGACGTGGCCATCACGCGTGAGACGACGTTCTCGCGCAGCACGGAGACGACGGCACGCTCCTTCTCCAGCGTCTCGTCGATCAGCTTGCGCGCGGCGGCGACGAAGCCGGTGGGCCTGGCGGCCGGCATGGCGACGGGCGTGCTCGGTGCGTACAGGTCGTCGGCAGCGGCCAGGGCCGGCGTGCTCGCGACGAGCGCGGCAGCGGCACATACGGCGGCGGGTATCGTGACGGTGGAGCGGAAGGGACGCATGGAAACCGGGTGCTGGGTCGGATCAAGACACTTCGCAAGAAGGTGCGCGAGGCACCCGCCGCCGCGTCCTGGGGGAGTGGAGTGATCTTGCTGGACCGCCCGGAAAGGCGTCAACGCATGAACTGCCGGATCCGGGGCCTGTTCGTCTTGTAACGTTACGCGACGTGTCGTGCCGACTCGTCGCAAGTAGCCCGAGCTCGACGATTCGGAAGTCGGACTGTGGTCGCGCCGCGCCCGCGTGACCAGCGCTGCAGCGCGGTTCCAGGCCGGAAACCGGGCATTAGTTCACGCTTGCCCTGGCCAGCTCGAACACCCCGACGGCCTCCACCCGTTGCGCGGCCTGCCGCTCCAGGCTCGCGGCGGGAGCCGCCGATTGCTCGACCAGCGCTGCATCTTGTTGCTTGAGCCGGTCGAGCCGCGTCAGAACCGCGACGACACGCTCAGTCCGCCGCGCACCTGCTGCGCTGCGTTACCCGACAGGCTGCGCGAGACGACCAGGTCCATCTCCAGCGTCTTGGAGGCGGAAAAGGCGACGCCGGTGTCGACGTTGAGCAGGGAGGCGCCGGCCTGCGAACGCGACAGCCGCTGCCCCGCCAGCTCCACGAAGCTCTGCAGCCGCGGCGTCCACGACTTGCCGAGCGTGATCGCCATCACGCCGGCGGCAAAGTGCTTGCCGTCGCCTCCGCGGTCGCGGTAGACGCCCGGCATGACGCCGAGTGTCAGTTGGGCAGGCAACTCCCATTGGGCGGTCGCGCGCAGCGACGGCCGGACCTGGCGGTCGCGGAACGCCGGCGAGCCCATCGTCGTCTCGACGTCGGCCAGCCACGCGACGCCCGGCAGCCAGCCGGCGTCGCCGCCGCGCACGCGCCACTTCGCGCCGAGCGACACGTCGCTGAAGCCGCGCAGGCGGCGCATGCGGTCATGCGAGGTCTCCAGCGGCAGCTCGTCCGCCGGACTCGCGGCCGCGGCGCGCAGTTCCATCGTCTGGCTCGGGTTGACCGGCAGGTCCAGCGTCGCGAAGTGCGAGGTGAACCGGGAAACGGCGTGCTCGTGCGGGCCGGGCAGCAGCGGGAAGACGGGATCGAACTGCCACTGGCCGCCACCGACGACGGCGGGCGAATCGAGGAAGTCGAGGTGGCCGCCGGCCGGCTCGGCCAGGGCGCCAGCGCATGCAGCGGCCGTCAGCAGGGCGGCAGCGATGGCGCGGAGAGCAGGGTTGAAGCAGCGCATGACAGGCCAGTCGATCGGGGAGGCGCTGGCAGGCCGATGAACGTGGCCATCTCAACGCGGGATGGTCCGATATTGAAGGCGGCTCGCCCCTTCGAAAGCCGCATGAGCTGCGCAATTGCCGGGCAGTTTGGCCTTAGCCCATGATGACCTGGAAGCTGTGCTCGTAGGCCGCGGTCAGCGACTCGAGGCGTACCAGCAAGGCTTCGCTTGCCTGCACCAGCGCGCGCCGGCCCGCGCCCGTGCCGCACGCGTCGACGCCGCCGAGCAGACGCAACCAGTCGTCGCGCACCTGCTCCAGCGTCGAGCGGATCTCGGGCGAGGTCAACGGCGCCTGCTCGAGTTCGCGCTGCGCGGCCTCGAAGTCATCGAGCGCGGCTTCGTGGCGCCGCAGCAGCGCCTGCGGCTCGCTGCTGGCGGCGCCGATCGCTGCCATCAGGCCTTCCTTGGCGATGTGCTGCACGCGCATGCGCTGGCGCCCGCATTGATTGACGATGTGCAGGGCGCGCCGGCCAGCTGCTGCCTGCAGCGCCTCGGTCAGCAGTTCGGCGGCGGCCAGCATCTGCGCGGCGAGCGCGTCGACGTGGCGCAGCGCCGAGGCGTCGATGCGCGGGGCATCCAGCGCCTGGGCCAGCACCTGCCAGCAAAGTTCGGTGCGGGTATACGCCGGCTGCGCGGAGGTGGTCGCGCATTGCGGGGCGAGCATTTCGAGGTTGTCGCGCACCCGTTGCATGGACTGCGTCTTGAGCAGGGCCGTGTCGCGCGTGTCGATCTTGAGGAGTTGCTGCGCGGCCAGGCGCACCAGGCGTTGCGACAGCATGCGCAACTGCCCCGCGCGGTTCATCGCGTCGGCCCAGCGCGCCGCCTCGACCACCGCGCGCGACAGCTCGCCGATGCGCAGGTTGACGCTCATCGCCGCGCCGCGCAGCAGCCGGAAGGCCTCCTCTTCCCCGAGACCGCGCGCCGACATCAGCACACCCTTGGCGCGGTCGACCCACTTGCGCTCGTCGAGCTGTTCGTGCGCGCGCGCCGCGACACGGCGCAGCGCGTCGTCGTGCCGGTGGCGCGCGCGTGCGAGCGCCAGCGCCGACTCGATCTCGGCCGCGGCGATGCTGCCGTCGCCCGCCACGCCAAGCATCTGCCAGTGGTGGACGCCGCAGGCCATGGCGAGTTCGGCGTCGGCCGCGCTGATGAGCGCCGGCGGCGTGAGCAACAGCACGCTCAAAGGCGGCTCGCCATCCCAGCCCGACAGCGCCGCGACGACCTCCGGCGTGATCCCGCTGGCCAGGCAGATGAGCTGCGTGACCGATCCGTCGTTGGTGCATTGCACCAATTTGTCGCCCCCGCACGCCGCACCCAGGTGCACGCCGCTGCGAGCCAGCGCGGTGCGCCAGGCTGCATCGTGTGCGGTGGTGAGATCGAGCAGGACGGCGGAAGTCATGGCCTTTGCGAGGGGAATGCCGGCGTGCGAGGGCTTGCCTGACCCGCTGGCTGCTTGCACGGTTCGTGCCGCCGAATATCCGGCACGGCACTTGCGTAAGAAGGAACGTGGTGCAACGACGCATCACCCGTCAGGTGCAAGCGGCCAGCAGGCCGCCGACCAGAACGCGAGCCCGGCGCTCGCCGCTTCGGGTCTTCGCGATGCCTCGCGCATCGGCCCTCGTCGGTACTCAGTCACTGTGGCCCGGACTTGCTCCGCGTGCTCCAGGTCACCCTCCCTCGTCCATCGTCCCGCAGGCACGCGCAGTGTCGGCGGTGCCGTTGCTCTCCCACTCCACAGGATGAAGCCCGCCATGACCTCCTTCAGGAAATTCCTCAGCACCGGCCACGCCCCCACGTTGTTCGCCGCCTTCCTGTACTTCGCGTTCTCGTGCTGTACGTGGGTGCTGAACGGCGCGATGGCGCCGTTCATCAGCGACACCTTCCACCTGAGCCCTGCGCAGAAGGGGCTGATGTTGTCGGTTCCCATCATCGCCGGCGCGCTGTTCCGCTTTCCGCTGGGCGTGCTGTCGCAGTACATCGGGCGCAAGCGGGCGACGCTGGTGGAGATGAGCCTGATCTCCATCGCGATGCTGCTCGGCTTCTTCTTCGTGCAGAGCTTCAGCGCGCTGCTGGCGATGGGCGTGCTGCTGGGCGTGGCGGGCGCGAGCTTCGGCGTCGCGATGTCGTTGGGTTCGGGCTCGTTTCCCGCCGAGCACAAGGGCCTGGCGATGGGCATCGTGGGCGCCGGCAACGTCGGCACCGCGGTGGCCGTGCTGATCGCGCCGCCGCTGGCGCAGTGGCTCGGCTGGCAGACGGTGTATGCCGTGGCCGCTGTCACGATGACCATCCCGATGGCCGTGATGATCTTCATGGCCAAGGAGCCGACGGACGTCGACAAGCACGCCGGCCTGCGCGAGCAGCTCGCCTGCCTGGTCGAACGCGACGGTTGGGCGTTCAGCCTGATCTATGCCGTGACCTTCGGCGGCTTCATCGGCTTCATCAGCTTCCTGCCGTCCTACTACCACGACCAGTTTGGCGTCACCAAGGTGCAGGCCGGCCAGCTCACGATGGTGATCGCCTTCGTCGGCGCCGTCACGCGCATCATCGGCGGCTGGTTGTCCGACCGGCTCGGCGGCATCAACACGCTCACCGTCGTGCTGGCGGTCGTGGCCACCGGCCTGGCCTGCTGCGGCCTCGCGATGGGCTCGCTGGCGCTGACCACCGTGCTGCTGATCGCCTGCTTCGCGGCGCTGGGTGCCGGCAACGGCGCCGTCTACCAGCTGGTGCCGCTGCGCTGGCCGCTGACCACCGCCATCGCCGGCTCGATGATCGGTGAGCTCGGCGCCCTCGGCGGCGGCCTCGTGCCCAGCACGATGGGCCTGGCGCGCCAGTACCTGGGCACGTATGCCTGGGGCTTCGCGTTCTTCGCCACGCTGGCGCTCGCCACGCTGGTGCTGCTGCGCTCGTTGCAGTCGTCGTGGACCGGCAAGTGGGTCGGCGCCGGCGGCCGGGCGCATGCCGTCGCGGCGCGCGCTGCGGTCGGCTCGCACGCGATCGCGCCGGCCGAGCTGGCCAAAGCGGCCTGATCTCCTGACACCTGATTCCAACGAGGGCGCACGCCATGAAGAAGATGAAACTCGTGATGATCGGCAACGGCATGGCCGGCGTCCGCACGTTGGAAGAGCTGCTCAAGATCGCGCCCGACCTGTACGACATCACCGTTTTCGGCGCCGAGCCGCACCCGAACTACAACCGCATCCTGTTGTCACCCGTGCTGGCCGGCGAGCAGACGATCTCCGAGATCGTGCTCAACCCGCTCGCCTGGTACGCGGACAAGGGGATCACGCTGCACCTGGGCAAGGCGGTGACGCGGATCGACCGCGTCAAGCGCGTGGTGCACGCGGCCGACGGCACGCAGGCCGCCTACGACCGGCTGCTGATCGCCACGGGGTCGACGCCATTCATCCTGCCGGTGCCCGGCAAGTCGCTGGAGGGCGTGATCGGCTACCGCGACATCGCCGACACCGAAGCGATGATCGATGCCGCGACGAAGTACAAGCATGCGGTGGTGATCGGCGGCGGCCTGCTGGGGTTGGAGGCCGCCAACGGCCTGATGCTGCGTGGCATGAAGGTGACGGTGGTGCACATCGCGCCCTGGCTGATGGAGCGCCAGCTCGACGACGTCGCCGGTGGCCTGCTGCGCAAGTCGCTGGTCGATCGCGGCCTCGACTTCCTGATCGGCGCGCAGACCGAATCGCTGCTCGGAAATTCGGAGGACGGCCTGACCGGTCGCGTCAAGGCCGTGCGCTTCAAGGACGGTACCGAGGTGGCGGCCGACCTCGTCGTGATGGCCGCGGGCATCCGTCCGGCCACGGCGCTGGCGGAGTCGGCGGGGCTGCACTGCCTGCGCGGCATCGCCGTCACCGACACGCTGCAGACGATCACCGACGCGCGCATCTACGCGGTGGGCGAATGCGCGGCGCACCGCGGCATCGCATACGGCCTGGTCGCGCCGCTGTTCGAGCAAGCCAAGGTCTGCGCGACGCACCTGGCCGAATTCGGCATCGGCCGCTACCTCGGCAGCCAGGTCTCGACCAAGCTCAAGGTCACGGGCATCGACCTGTTCTCCGCGGGCGACTTCATGGGCGGTGACGGCTGCGACGAGATCGTGCTGTCCGACCCGCAAGGCGGCGTCTACAAGAAACTGGTGATCAAGGACGACAAGCTGGTCGGCGCCTGCCTGTACGGCGACACCGTCGACGGCAGCTGGTACTTCAAGCTGCTGCGCGAAGGCCGCTCCGTCAGCGACATCCGAGACCGCCTGATGTTCGGCGAATCCAGCCTCGGAGACGCCGGCCACCAGGGCCAGAGCAGGGCTGCGGCGATGGCCGACGCCGACGAGGTCTGCGGCTGCAACGGCGTCACCAAGGGCACGATCTGCAAGGCGATCAAGGACAAGGGCCTGTTCACGCTCGACGACGTGCGCAAGCACACCAAGGCCAGCGCGTCGTGCGGCTCCTGCACGGGCCTGGTCGAGCAGATCATCATGGCCACCGCGGGCGGAGACTACTCGTCCACGCCCAAGAAGAAGGCGATGTGCTGTTGCACCGATCACTCGCACCAGGACGTGCGCGACTCGATCCGCCAGCTGCACCTGCTCAAGATCGCCGACATCCAGCGCGCGTTGTCGTGGCGCACGCCCGACGGCTGCGCGTCGTGCCGACCCGCGTTGAACTACTACCTGATCAGCACCTGGCCCAAGGAGGCGAAGGACGATCCGCAGAGCCGCTACATCAACGAGCGCTCGCACGCCAACATCCAGAAGGACGGCACCTACTCCGTGATCCCGCGCATGTGGGGCGGCGAGACGACGGCGTCGGAGCTGCGCCGCATCGCCGACGTCGTCGACAAGTACAAGATCCCGACGGTCAAGGTCACCGGCGGCCAGCGCATCGACCTGCTGGGCGTGAAGAAGGAAGACCTGCCGGGCGTGTGGAAGGACATCGGCATGCCCTCTGGCCACGCCTATGCCAAGGCCTTGCGCACGGTCAAGACCTGCGTGGGCAGCGAGTGGTGCCGCTTCGGCACGCAGGACTCCACGCAGATGGGCAAGGACCTGGAGCGCGCGCTGTGGCGCATGTACGCGCCGCACAAGGTCAAGCTGGCCGTGTCGGGTTGCCCGCGCAACTGTGCCGAGTCGGGCATCAAGGACGTCGGGATCATCGGCGTGGACTCCGGCTGGGAGCTCTACGTCGGCGGCAACGGCGGCATCAAGACCGAGGCCGGGCAGTTCTTCTGCAAGGTGCGCACGTCCGACGAGGTGATGGAGGTCAGCGGCGCGTTCCTGCAGCTCTATCGCGAAGAAGGCTGGTACCTGGAACGCACGGTGCACTGGATCGCGCGCGTCGGGCTCGACACGATCAAGCAGCGCGTGCTCGACGACGTCGCCAACCGCAAGCTCCTGTGGCAGCGGCTGCAGTTCGCGCTCGAAGGCGAGCCCGACCCGTGGTTCGAGTTCGACAAGGCGTCGGTCGACGAGCGCCAGTTCATCCCGCTGGTTCCGGCCTGATTTCGACGCGCTGAGGAGACAAGTTTCATGAACGACTGGATGACCATCTGCCGTGTCGACGACATCCCTGTGCTGGGCGCGCGCCGCGTGCGCCGCCCCGCCGGCACCGATGTCGCCGTGTTCCGTACCGCCGACGACCGCGTGTTCGCGCTGCTCGATCGTTGCCCGCACAAGGGCGGCCCGCTCAGCCAAGGCATCGTGTTCGGCGAGCACGTCGCCTGTCCGTTGCACAACTGGGCGATCTCGCTGGTGGACGGCGAGGCGCGCGCTCCCGACATCGGCTGCGCGACGCGCTTCGCCGTTCGCGTGGAGGGCGGCACGGTGAGCCTGCTGGCGAGCGAGCTCGCGACGCTGGCGATCGCCGATGCGGACGATGCGGCGGTGGCGCTCGCGGCCGCACGCAAGGTGATCGCGATCGCGAGCGCCTGACGGGCCACCATGCCGCTGCCGAAGATCGTCTCCTTCGAGTCGCTGCAGGCGGATGCCCGTGGCGAGCGCGAGACGCGCTCGACATGTCCGTACTGCGGCGTCGGCTGCGGCGTGGTGATCCGTACGCAGGGCGCGCAGATCGTCGACGTGCGCGGCGATCCTGCGCATCCGGCCAACTTCGGCAGGCTGTGCTCCAAGGGCAGTACGCTGCACCTGACGGCGGCGCCGCACGTGAGCGCGCAGGCGCGGCTGCTGCAGCCGATGCAGCGCGCGCGTCGTGGCGCGGCACCGACGGCGATCGGCTGGGACGATGCGCTGGCGACGCTGTCGAACCGCATCGTCGACACCGTGCAGGCGCACGGCCCCGATGCGGTGGGCCTGTACATCTCGGGGCAGTTGCTGACCGAGGACTACTACGTGTTCAACAAGCTCGCCAAGGGGCTGCTGGGCACCAACAACATCGACACCAACTCACGGCTGTGCATGTCCAGCGCGGTCTCCGGCTACAAGGCCACGCTGGGCGCCGACGCGCCGCCGGGCTGCTACGACGACTTCGCCGACGCCGACCTCGTCTTCATCACTGGCAGCAACCTGGCCTGGGCGCATCCGATCCTGTGCCGCCGGCTGGAGGACGCCAAGGCCGCGCGGCCGGGCCAGAAGTGGATCGTCGTCGACCCGCGCAAGACCGAGACCGCGGCGATGGCCGACCTGCACCTGCAGATCCTGCCGGGCAGCGACGTGGCGCTGGCCAACGGGCTGCTGCACCTGATGCTGTGGGAAGGCTTCACCGACAACGCTTTCATCCGCGCGCACACCACCGGCTTCGAGGCGCTGCGCGACCGCGTGCGCGAATGCACGCCGCGCGAGACCGCGCGAGCGACGGGCCTGCGCGAGGAAGATCTCCTCACCGCGGCGCGCTGGTGGGGCGCATCCGGGGCGGTGCTGTCCCTGTATTGCCAGGGCCTCAACCAGAGCGCGCAGGGCACGGCCAACAACGCGACGCTGATCAACCTGCACCTGGCCACGGGCCAGATCGGGCGGCCCGGCGCCGGCCCGTTCTCGCTGACCGGCCAGCCCAACGCGATGGGCGGGCGCGAGGTCGGCGGGCTCGCGAACCTGCTGTCCGCGCACCGCGACATGGCCAACCCGGCGCATCGTGCGGAGGTCGCCGCGCTCTGGGGCGTCGCCGACGTGCCGGCGCGGCCCGGCAAGACTGCCATCGAGATGTTCGAGGCCGCGGCCGACGGCGAGATCCGCCTGCTGTGGATCGCGTGCACGAACCCGGCCCAGTCGTTGCCCGACCAGGCCATGGTGCGGCGTGCGTTGGAGCGCGCCGAGTACGTGGTGCTGCAGGAGGCCTTTGCGACCACCGCGACGGCGCCCTTCGCCGACCTGCTGCTGCCGGCGTCGACCTGGGGCGAGAAGAGCGGCAGCGTCACCAACAGCGAGCGTCGCATCAGCCGCGTGCGTTCGGCGGTGCCCGCGCCCGGTGCCGCGCGCGACGACTGGCGCATCGCGGTGGACGTCGCGCAGCGCATCGAGACGCGGCTGCGGCCAGGCCAGCCGTCGCTGTTTGCGTACCACGATGCCGAGTCCGTCTGGAACGAACACCGCGAGACCACGCGTGGCCGCGACCTCGACATCACCGGCCTGAGCTACGCGCTGATCGAACGCGACGGCCCGCAGCAGTGGCCGTTCCCCGCCGGCGCGACGCGCGGCCAGGCCCGGCTCTATGCGGACGGCGTCTTTCCCACCGCCGACGGCCGCGCGCGCTTCTTCGATGCCGAGGCCAAGCCGCCCGCCGAACCGCGCGACTCGCGCTTCCCGTTCTCGCTGACCACCGGCCGCCTGCGCGACCAGTGGCACGGCATGAGCCGCACGGGCACGCTGGGCCGGCTGTTCGGCCATGTGGCCGAGCCGTCGGTCGACCTGTGTGCGCAGGACATGGCGCGCCTCAACCTCGGCGACGGCGATCTGGTGCGCGTGGTCTCGCGGCGCGGCGAACTGGTGCTGCCGGCGCGTCGCAGCGTCGCGCAGGCCTCGGCACAGGCGTTCATCGCGATGCACTGGGGCCAGGAGGTGCTCACGGGCAGCGGCGACGCCGTCGACCCGTTCGCGGGCATCAACGCGGTGACCACGCCCGCTTTCTGCCCGCAGTCCAAGCAGCCCGAACTCAAGCACTGCGCCGTGCGCATCGCGCGGGCCGGACTCGGCTGGCGCTTGCGCGCGATGGTGTGGCTGCCGCAGACGCAGGCGCTGGCGCGACGCGAGCAGTTGCGGCCGCTGCTGGCGCAATTCGGCTACGCCGCGTGCGTGCCGTTCGGCCGCGAGCCGGACGAACAGGGCCGTCTCGGCCTGTGGATCGATGCGGCGGCCATCCAGGCACCCGACGCGATCCTGCTCGACGCCGTGCGTGCGGCGCTCGCGCTGGATGTGGACTCGATGCTCGACTACCGCGACCCGCGCACCGGGGTGCAGCGCGCGCTGCACGTCACACGCGACGTCGCGGGCGCGGAGCGTCTGCACGGCTTCTGGATCTGCGGCGCGGAGGCGGCCGACGGCGCGCTCGTGCAGTGGTGGCGCGAGACGCTGCAGGCCGACGCGGCGCTGGACATGCCCGCGCGCCGCATGCTGGCGCCGGGCGCGCGCGAGCGCCAGGGGGCGGGCGCAGCGCCCGCGAGCCCGCAACTGTGCACCTGCTTCAACGTCAGCGTGGCGCAGGCCGAGGCGGCGCTGGCCGCCGCCACCGGCGACGCCGCGCAGCGCATCGCGCAGACTCAGGCCCAACTGCGCTGCGGCACCAACTGCGGCTCCTGCCTGCCCCACCTGCGTCGGCTGGCGCAGGAACAACCCAACGCCGTTCTCGAGGACTGACATGACGCTCCCGCTGCACCCCGTCCATCTGGTGGGCGCCGGCCCGGGCGATCCGGAACTGATGACGCTCAAGGCCCTGCGCGTGCTGCGCGAGGCAACCGTGGTCCTGGTGGACGACCTCGTCGGCGACGGCGTCCTCGACCTCGCGTTCGAGCACGCGGCGGCGCGCCCGCGCATCGTGCAGGTGGGCAAGCGCGGTGGCTGCGCGTCGACGTCGCAGGAGTTCATCGAGAAGCTGATGGTGCGCGAGGCGCTGGCCGGCGAGAAGGTGGTTCGGCTCAAGGGCGGCGACCCGTTGGTCTTCGGCCGCGCGGGCGAGGAGATCGATGCGCTGCGCGCGGCCGGCCTCGAGGTCGTCGTCGTCAACGGCATCACGTCCGGACTCGGCGCCGCCGCGGCGCTCGGCATCGGCTGGACCGACCGCCGTGTCGACTCGCGCGGCGTGCTGCTGGTCACCGGCCACACACGCGAGGATTCGCAGGACCAGGACTGGGACGCGATCGGCCGTGTGGCGGCCAGCGGCGTGACCTTGGTGGTCTACATGGGCATCGCGCAGATACGCGCGATCGTCGAGCGGCTGCTGCGCGTGCTGCCCGCCGACCTGCCCGCCGCGATCGTCCAGCACGCCAGCACGGCGCGCGAGCGCACGGCGCGGGCGACGCTGGCGGGGCTGGTCGACGTGGTGGCGGCGCACGGGTTCGGCAGTCCGGCGATCCTCGTCATCGGGCGGGTCGCCGACGCAGCCCGCATCGCGACGTGCGCCGAAGCCGGCGCGCGCAGGCCTATCACGGCGTGATGGAGCGCGGGACGTCCAGAGTCTCGGGCGTCCAGCGCTGGCGCGGCTCGGGGCGATCGTCGGCGGCAACGTCGTCGCGGCGCAGGTTCGCCGCGCCAGCCTTGCTGGCTTGAGAGTCGTGCGTATCGGCTAGCTGCGGCCAATCCTGAGGGCCGATAGACGGGCGAATCGCAAAAACGTGACTTCAACCACGAAATTGCTCCGCTGGGGAATCCCTTGAATGCTGCTGCGCAGCACCGAATCGTTACACTTTGACGCATTCACAGGAAGGGCTTTTCACATGTTCAAGATCATTGCCGCCGCCGCACTCGTGGCCTCGTCGTTCGCCGCTTCGGCCGCCACCAACCTGGTTCAGGACGGCAGCTTCGAGTCCACCGCGACCAACAGCTACACCACCGTCTTCACGGGCCAGACCCCGTGGACCACCAGCAGCGCCGGCCTGGAAATCCGCAACGACGGCACCGCCGGTACGGCGCAGGACCTGACCAAGTTCGCCGAACTGGACACGAGCGTCAACAGCTGGATCTCGCAAGACCTGGCGACCGTCGACGGCCAGTCGTACAAGCTGACGTTCTACGTCGAAGACCGTCCGGGCACCGTCGCCTCGACCAACGGCCTGTCGTTCAACGTGTCCAACGCGTCGGGCAACACGTTCGCCGCCATCGGCAACGTGTCGGGTTGGACCGAATACACGTACTGGTTCACCGGCTCCGCCGCTGCGTCGACCCTGACGTTCACCGCCCTGGGCACGTCCGACGGCTACGGCTCGTCGCTGGACAACATCAGCGTGACGGCCGTTCCGGAAGCCAACCCGGTCATGATGCTGGCCGCTGGCCTGGGCCTGCTCGGCCTGGCTCGCCGTCGCGCCCGCAAGTAAGCTGGCGCCGCGAAAGCGGTTTCACCAATTCGTGAACGAAGGGACATGCCGCAAGGCGTGTCCCTTTTGTCGTTTTCAGGCCAACGGCCTGGACGCCCGGAACCTAAAATAGGTCGTCAGGTATGAGCTCCGCGCTGTCGTCGGGGCGTCCCACCGAAGTCGACCCTCGAGATCATGACCAAGACCTATGTAGTTTCCGGATGCGGCATGAAGTTCGACGCCGCGTTGTGGCCCGTGCCGGCCAACGTCGAGATTCATTTCTACTTCCAGTGCATGCGCGAGCCGCAGTTCTACAAGACGCGCACGATCCTGGACAAGCTGATGCTCGACGTCGGCATGTTCCCCGATCGCGTGGCGCTGCCCGGCGAGATGATTCCGAGCCACTTCGTGTGGGCGCATCCGGGCGAGCAGCCGCCTTCAGGCGCGTTCCGCCGCCAGACGGGCAACGTCGCGATGGACCTGGCCGACACGGACGCGCAGCGCCCGGTGTCGCTGAGCCACGTGGTCAAGACGCTCACATCCGACCGGTCGCGCAGCCCCACGGTGATCCACTGGATCGTCCGTGAAGAGGAAGCACCGGCCGATGTCTCGGGCCTCGATTGCCAGTACCCGCCGCGCATGCGCAACGGGGCCGTCGACGACGGCGACGAGTCGCACCACGTGCCGCTGTCCGAGCGCCAGCCACTGACCGATCCAAGTCTCGCGGTGGTCGAGTCCGTGCCGCTCTCGCGCATCGGCCCCGGCCCGCTGCAGGAGTGGCCTGGCGTCAGGCGTCGTGCGAATACACGATGAAGCCGTGGTGCTTCGCGACTTTGTCATAGAGCATCCGTCCCGCTGAATTGCTCTCGCGCGTCTGCCAGTAGACGCGCTTCGCGCCCGCCTCACGCGCCCGCGCATAGACGCCCATGATCAGCGCGCGCCCGACGCCGCGTCCGCGCACTTCGGGTGACGTGAACAGGTCCTGGAGGTAGCACACGGGCTCGATGCGCGAGGTGCTGCGGTGGAACAGGTAGTGCACCAGCCCGACGACGCGGCCCGCGTCTTCGGCCACCAGTGCGAACACCGGCTCAGCATCATCGAAGAAGCGCGACCAGAGCGTGTCCGTGATCTCGTGCGCGAGCGCGGTCGCGTCGGTGCGTTGATAGAACGCGTTGTAGCCGGTCCAAAGCGGCTCCCAGGCCTCGCGGTCGGTGGGGGTGATGGGGCGGACGGTCAGGGTGTCGGTCACCGGTGCTATCTAGGAGCACCCGCGTCGACTCCCGGACGAACGAGGCGCGTTCCCGATTGAGCCCTCGGCCGCAGCAGTGCCAGCCCGGCCGAGGCGCGGGTCAACGCGTGCAACTCGGTTGGGGCATTTCCCTGCAGGAGGTCGCGCCAGCATCCGTGACCCCCTTGCCACCAGCCACCCGGTGAGCATCGAAGCAGGCCTGCGCCGCGTCGTACTGGCGCCACGAAGCCGCGCAGGCCGATTCGCCGGGCTTTTGCACGGGCTGCGCGCGCGAACGCAAGCGCTTGGGATTCGAATTGTCGATCTTCCCGAGCTTCTCGCGGTCCGCCTCCAGGCTGGCCTCGGCGGCGGCCTGTTCTTCGGGGCTGCTGCCGCCGCCGGGCACGCTGACGGTCGACGCCGCGGCGCCCGAAGCCGGGTGATCGCCGTAGTGCACGACCCCCTTGCTGTCCTTCCACTTGTAGACGTCCACGGCATTGGCCGGGCCGCACAGGGTGGCGGCGATGAGTGCGAGGGCGAAGGCGTGTTTCATGGCGGCTGACGAAGGGTTGCGAAACGCGATGCCGTCATTCTGCCGCTGGCAGCCCGCTTCGGCGCTGCGACCCTCGTGGACGCGTGCAGTAGTCAAGCGATCGCCTTGTCGACCAGCGCCTGGGCCTCGTCGAGCAGGCGCACCAGGTGCGCCTCGCCCTCGAAGCTTTCGGCGTAGATCTTGTAGATTTCCTCGGTACCCGAGGGCCGCGCCGCGAACCAGCCGCTCTTCGAGCTGACCCGGATGCCACCGATCGCGGCGCCGTTGCCGGGCGCCTTGGCGATGATGTCGGTGATCGGCTCTCCCGCGATTTCCTGGGTGGTGATCGCGTCGGCCGAGAGCGCGGACAGGCGCTTTTTCTGCTGCGCATCGGCCGGTGCCTCGATGCGGTCGGACACCGGCTTGCCGAGCTCCTGGGTCATCTTCTCGTACAGCACGCCAGGGTCGCTGCCGGTCTTCGCGGTGATTTCCGCGGCCAGCAGCGCCAGCGTCAGGCCGTCCTTGTCGGTCGTCCACGCCGTACCGTCGCGGCGCAGGAACGCCGCGCCCGCGCTTTCCTCGCCGCCGAAGCCCAGGCTGCCGTCGGCCAGTCCCGCGGCGAACCACTTGAAGCCGACCGGCACCTCGATCATCGGGCGTTGCAGGCGTTGCGCGACCAGGTCGATCATGCGCGACGACACCACCGTCTTGCCGATCGCCGCGCCAGCGCCCCATTGCGGCCGGTTGCGGAACAGGTAGTCGATGCACACCGCCAGGTAGGCGTTGGGCTGCATCAGCCCGGCGCTGCGGGTGACGATGCCGTGGCGGTCGTGATCGGTGTCGCAGGCGAACGCGACGTCGAACTGGCTCTTGAGCTCGACCAGGCGCGCCATCGCGTACGGCGACGATGGGTCCATGCGGATCTTGCCGTCCCAGTCCATGCTCATGAAGCCGAACGTCGGGTCGACGATGTCGCTGACCACGGTGAGGTCGAGCCGGTACTGCTCGGCGATGCGGCTCCAGTAGTGCACGCCGGCGCCGCCCAGCGGGTCGACGCCCAGGTGGATCTTGGAGTCGCGTATCGCGGCCATGTCGACGACGTTGCCGAGATCGGCAACATACCACCCCAGGTAGTCGCGGCGATGCGTGGTCGGGGCGGCGAGCGCCTTCGCGTACGTCATGCGCCGCACGCCCGCGAGATTCTTCTCGAGGTAGGCGTTGGCCGAGTCCTGCACCTGCTTCGTGATGTCGTCCGCCGCTGGGCCGCCATTGGTCGGGTTGTACTTGAAGCCACCGTTGTCGGGCGGGTTGTGCGACGGCGTCACGACGATGCCATCGGCCAGCTTGGACGTGCGCTCGCGGTTGTGCGTGATGATCGCGTGCGACACCGCGGGCGTAGGTGTGTACTCGTCGTTCATCGCGAGCATGGTGTCCACGCCATTGGCCGCCAGCACCTCGAGCGCGCTGCGCAGCGCGGGCTCGGACAGCGCGTGCGTGTCGATGCCGATGAACAGCGGGCCGTCGATGCCCTGGGCCGCGCGGTAGTCGCAGATCGCCTGCGTGATCGCCAGCACGTGGCGCTCGTTGAACGAGCACTCGAACGCGTTGCCGCGATGTCCCGAGGTGCCGAACGCGACGCGCTGCGCCGGCTCCGCCGGATCAGGGATGTTCGAGTAGTACGCGCTGACCAGCTTGGGGATGTCGACCAGCGACGAGCGCGGCGCCGGCTTGCCGGCGAGAGGGGAGATGATCTGGGCCATGGGCGGGAGGGTCTCAGGAAGTGCGCCGCTGGCGATAGCGCCGGATCAGCGTGTTGGTGGAGCTGTCGTGCGCAAGTTCGGGATCATGCCCGCTGCGGAGCTCGGCAATCACCTGGGAGGCGAGCTGCTTGCCCAACTCCACGCCCCACTGGTCGAACGAGTCGATGCCCCAGATTGCGCCTTGCGCGAACACACTGTGCTCGTACAGCGCCACCAGCTTGCCCAGCGACTCGGGCGTCAGCGCGTCGACCAGGATCGTGTTGCTGGGCCGGTTGCCTTCGAACACGCGGTGCGCCACCAGCTCGGGCGGCGTGCCTTCGGCCTCGACCTGCTTCGCCGTCTTGCCGAAGGCCAGCGCCTCGGCCTGCGCGATCAGGTTGGCCATCAGCAGGTCGTGCTGGTCGCCGATGGGCTCGAGGGCGGTGCAAAAGCCGATGAAGTCGCACGGCACGATGCGCGTGCCCTGGTGGATCAGCTGGTAGAACGAGTGTTGGCCGTTGGTGCCGGGCTCGCCCCAGACGATGGGCGAGGTGTGCGTCTTGACGGGCTCGCCGTCCAGTGTGACGTGCTTGCCGTTGCTCTCCATCGTGAGCTGCTGCAGGTAGGCCGGGAAGCGCTTGAGGTACTGCTCGTAGGGCAGCACGGCCAGCGTCGAGAATCCGAAGAAGTCGTTGTTCCACAGCGAGAGCAGGCCCAGCAGCACCGGCAGGTTCTGCGCGAGCGGTGCGGTGCGGAAGTGCTGGTCCATCTCATGGAAGCCGGCCAGCATCGCGCGGAAGTGCACCGGCCCGATCGCGATCATCGTCGACAGGCCGATGGCCGAGTCCATCGAATAGCGGCCGCCGACCCAGTCCTCGAAGCCGAACATGTTGTCGGGCGCAATGCCGAACTTCGCCACGCCCTCGGCGTTGGTCGACACCGCGACGAAGTGGCGCGCGACCGCGTCCGCGCTGCCCAGCTGCGCGACGAGCGCGTCGCGCGCGGCCGTCGCGTTGGTCATCGTTTCCAGCGTCGTGAACGTCTTCGACGCCACGATGAACAGCGTGCGTGCCGGGTCGAGCCCGCGCGTGGCTTCGGTGAGGTCGGTGGAGTCGACGTTGGAGACGAAGCGGAAGTCGAGGTCGTGCCGGGCGTAATGACGCAGCGCCTCGTAGGCCATCACGGGGCCGAGGTCGGAGCCGCCGATGCCGATGTTGACGACGTGGCGAATGCGCTGGCCTGTGTAGCCGCGCCAGCTGCCGGAGCGCACCTGGTCGGCGAACGCGGCCATGCGGTCCAGCACCGCGTGCACGCCGGGCACCACGTCGATGCCGTCGACGGCGATCTGCTCGCCCCGCGGCGCCCGCAACGCGACGTGCAGCACGGCGCGGTTCTCGGTCGTGTTGATGCGGTCGCCGCGGAACATCGCGTCGATGCGCTCCTGCAGCTGGCAGTCCTCCGCAAGCTCCAGCAGCAGCTTCATCGTCTTGTCGGTGACGCGGTTCTTGGAGTAGTCGAGGTAGATGCCCGCCGCGTCCAGCGTGAGCCGCGTTCCGCGCGTCGCGTCGTCGTCGAACAGCTCGCGCAGGTGCTTCTTGGCGATCTTGCGGTGATGGCTGGCCAGGGCCTTCCAACTGGAGCGCTGCGTCAAGGTCTTGCTCATCATGCCCCCTTCTTTGCGGCCGGCGCGCAGCCCTTCTCGGGCAGCGGCGCCTGCCAGCCACCGTCGCCGGCGATCAGCGCGTCTGCTTCGGCCGGGCCCCAGGTGCCGGGGGCGTAGGCGACGACCTTGGGGTGGTCGACGAGGACCGCGTCGACGGCCGTCCACGCGGCCTCCACCGCGTCCGGGTTGGTGAACAGCGACGGGTCGCCGGCCATCGCATCACCCAGCAAGCGGTCGTACGGCGCCTCTTCGCCGCTCAGGTCTTCGCAGGCGTACAGCTCGCGCTGCTGGCCGACGAACTTCTTGCCGATGTCCTTGACCCGCGCCGCGAGCGCGATGGACGACGTCGGCTGCAGCCGCAAACGCAGGTAGTTCGGACGTTGACCGGCGTCCTCGAACAGCGCTTGTTGCGGCGGCTTGAACTGGATCTGCACCTCGACCGCGGTGTTGGGCAGCTGCTTGCCGGCGCGCAGGTAGAACGGCACGTCCTTCCAGCGCGGCGTGTCGACGAACAGGCGCAGCGCGACGTAGGTCTCGACGTCGGAGTCAGCCGCGACGTCCTTTTCCTGGCGGTAGCCGTCGTACTGGCCGCGCACCATGTCGTCCGGCGCCAACGCGCGCAGCGCCTTGAACACGTCGGCCTTGGCGGCCTGCAGGTCGGCGAAGCCGCGCGTCTTCGGCGGCTCCATCGCCAGCAGCGCGACGATCTGGAACAGGTGGTTCTCGACGACGTCGCGCAGCGTGCCGGCAGTCTCGTAGAACGCACCGCGGTCGCCGACGCCGAAGTCTTCTGACATCGTCATCTGGACGCTCGTGATGTGCTCGCGGCACCACAGCGGTTCGAGGAACGAGTTCGCAAAGCGGAAGTACAGGAGGTTCATGATCGCCTCCTTGCCGAGATAGTGATCGATGCGGAAGATCGACTCGTCAGGGAACACCGAGCGCGCCACCGCGTCGAGCTCCTTGGCCGAAGCCAGGTCGCGGCCGAAGGGCTTCTCGACGATCAGGCGCGCATCCTTGGCGAGGCCGGCCGCACCCAGGTTCCTGATCACCGTCTCGAACAGCGTCGGCGGCACGGCCAGGTAGTGCGCCGGGTGCTGTGCGCCGTCCAGCGCCTTCTTCAACGCCTCGAAGGTCGCGGGCTGGTTGTAGTCGCCGCCGACGTATCGGATCGCCTGCTGCAGCCTGTCGAACGCGGGACCATCGTCGATGCCGCCGCCGTCCTTTTCGATCGAGTCGCGCACGCGCTGGTGCACCTCCGCGTCGCTTTGCGAGCGGCCGGCGACGCCGACCACACGAGGCACCAGCTCGCCGCGCTTTGCCATCGCATAGAGCGCGGGGAAGATCTTCTTCGTGGCGAGGTCGCCCGTGAACCCGAACAAGACGAGTGCATCGGAATGCGGAGCGGGAGTGGCCTTCGTATCGTCGGTCATGAGGTCACTGGGCTTTCTTTTCCGCGTGGCCGCCGAACTCGGAGCGCATCGCAGACAGGATCTGGTTGGCGAACGTGGCCTCGCCGCGCGACGAGAAGCGGTCGTACAGCGCGGCGCTGAGCACCTGGGTGGGCACGCCTTCGTCGATGGCGGCCTGGATGGTCCAGCGGCCTTCGCCCGAGTCCGACACGCGGCCGCCGAAGGCGGCGAGCTGTGGGTCGGCGACGAGCGCCTTGGCGGTGAGGTCGAGCAGCCACGAGCCGACGACGCTGCCGCGGCGCCAGACCTCGGCCACCTGCGCAACGTCGATATCGAACTGGTAGTACTGCGGCTCGCGCATCGGCGCCGTCTCGGCGTCCTTGGCGTGCGCCTGCTTGCCGATGTTGGCGTGCTTGAGGATGTTGAAGCCCTCGGCGAACGCGGCCATCATTCCGTACTCGATGCCGTTGTGCACCATCTTCACGAAGTGGCCGGCGCCGTTGGGGCCGCAGTGCAGGAAGCCGTTCTCGGCGTTGCTCGGATCGCCCGTGCACCCTGGAGTGCGCGAAGCCGCGTCGACGCCGGGAGCCAGTGCCTTCAAGATCGGCGACAGGTGCTCGAAGATCTCCGGTTCGGCGCCCACCATCAGGCAGTAGCCGCGATCGTGGCCGGCGATGCCGCCGCTGGTGCCGCAGTCGACGTAGTGGTAGCCGGCGTCCTTCAGGCGCTTCGCGCGGTCGATGTCGTCGCGGTACCAGGAGTTGCCGCCGTCGATGATGATGTCGCCCGGATCCAGGTGGGCGAGCAGGTCGTCGAGCACGTGGTCGACCACAGCGGCCGGCACCATCATCCAGACAGCACGCGGGCGCGTCATCTTGGCGGCCATCTCCTGCAGCGTCGTGGCGCCGACCGCGCCGTCGGCGACCATCTTGGCGACCGCGTCTGCATTGGCGTCCTGCACCACGCACTGGTGGCCGTGGCTCATCACGCGACGCGCCATGTTCGCGCCCATCCGCCCCAAACCGATCATTCCGAGTTGCACTGCTGACTTTCGAAGTTGAGTGGCGCGATCATCGCCCACCGTCGAGTTGCTGACGAGAGTGCGGACATCGACCGCAACAGCAAGGGACATGCCCAACTGCGGGGCCTGAAAGCATCGCGCAAGGCGCCGCCCAGCCGGCAGGTGTGTCGTTTGCCCGGCCGTGGGGTTCCAGACCCGCATCCATGCCCATGCCCGCGCCCAGCATCCTCGTCCTCAATGGTGGCTCTTCCAGCATCCGCTTCGCGGTGCTGCGCGCGACCGCCCAGCTGACGCGGGTCTGCAGCGGAACGCTGAACCGGATCGGCCAGGAAGACGCCCATCTGCACATCGACGACGTCGACGCTGGCTTGGCGCAGCCAGCCATTGCGGCGCGCGACCATGCCGAGGCCGTGGGCTCGCTGGTGCAATGGTTGCGGCAACAGGGCGAGGCCGATGCCCTGGTTGCAGCAGGTCATCGCGTGGTTCACGGGATGTCGCACTTCGACCCCGAACGCATCACGCCCGAGTTGTTGGCGGACCTGCGGCGCATCGAGCCGGTCGACCCCGATCACCTGCCCGTCGAGATCGAACTGGTGGAGGCGGTGCGCGGCGTCCTGCCGGACCTGCCTCAGGTCGCCTGCTTCGATACGCAGTTCCATCGCCACCTCCCGCGCGTGGCTGCCCAGTTGCCGATCCCGCGCCGCTTCGAGGCGCAGGGCCTGCGCCGCTACGGCTTCCACGGGCTGTCGTATGACTTCCTGCTGCACGAGCTCGAACGCGTTGCCGGCGCCAAGGTGGCTCGCGGTCGCGTGATCCTGGCGCACCTGGGCGGCGGCGCCAGCCTGGCCGCCGTGCGCGATGGCCGCTGCGTCGACACGACGATGAGCTTCACGCCCACCGCGGGCCTGGTGATGGGCACGCGCTCCGGCGATCTCGACCCCAGCCTGGCTGCTTACCTGGAGCGCAGCGCGGGGGTGAGCAGCGCGCAGTTCCTGGACATGGTCAACCACGAATCCGGCCTGCTGGGCGTGTCCGGCACCAGTGCCGACATGCGCGAATTGCTGGCCGCCGAAGCGGACGACCCGCACGCCGCCGAGGCCGTGGCGCTGTTCTGCTACCAGGCGCGCAAGGCGATCGGCAGCTTCGCCGCGGCGCTCGGCGGGCTCGACACGCTGGTCTTTTCCGGCGGCATCGGCGAGAACGCGCCGGTGATCCGCGCCCGCATCTGCGACGGCCTGCAGTTCCTGGGCGTCGACGTGGACGGCAGTCGCACCCCCGATGCGCACGGCGTGATTTCTTCTCCCACGGGCCGCGTCGCGGTGCACGTGATCCGCACGAACGAGGCGCACGTGATCGCGCGCGCCGTTCGCGATCTGCTTGCACTCGATGCCTACGGGCAGGAAAGCTCGTGATGACTCCTCTGCGACCCGGCGCCTCGCCGCTCACACCCCCGCAGCGCGCCGGCATCGACGCCTACTGGCGCGCGGCGAACTACCTCTCGGTGGGACAGATCTACCTGTTCGACAACCCGTTGCTCAAGCGGCCACTGGCGGTCGACGACATCAAGCACATGCTGGTGGGCCACTGGGGCACGACGCCAGGGCAGAACTTCATCTACGCGCACTTGAACCGCGTGATCACGAAGTACGACCTCGACATGATCTACGTCAGCGGTCCCGGACACGGCGGCCCGGCGGTCGTCGCCAACACCTACCTCGAAGGCAGCTACAGCGAGATCTACCCGGACATCTCGCGCGACGAGGCCGGCCTGCGCCGCCTGTTCAAGCAGTTCTCGTTTCCCGGCGGCATTCCCAGCCACGCCTCGCCCGAGACGCCGGGGTCGATCCACGAAGGCGGAGAACTGGGCTACTCGCTGTCGCATTCGTTCGGTGCGGTGTTCGACAACCCGGGCCTGACCGTGGCCTGCGTCATCGGCGACGGCGAAGCGGAGACCGGGCCGTTGGCCACGGCATGGCACTCGAACAAGTTCCTGGACCCGGTCAACGACGGTGCGGTGCTGCCCATCCTGCACCTGAACGGCTACAAGATCGCGAACCCGACGATCCTGGCGCGCATCCCGCGCGAAGAACTCGCGCAACTGCTGCGAGGCTACGGCTGGGAGCCGTTGTTCGTCGAAGGGCACGAGCCCGACGCGATGCATGACGCGATGTCCGCGGCGCTGGACGCTTGCGTCGAACGCATCGAGGCGATCCAGCACGCTGCGCGGCACGAGGGCGTCGCCGAACGGCCGCGCTGGCCGATGATCGTGCTCGCTTCGCCCAAGGGCTGGACTGGACCGAAGGCGATCGATGGGCACCAGGTCGAGGGGACGTTCCGCTCGCACCAGGTGCCGCTGTCCGATCCGCGCGTGAATCCGGCGCATTTGCGCATGCTCGAGGAGTGGCTGCAAAGCTATCGCCCGCACGAGCTGTTCCACGCCGACGGCCGCCTGCGCGAAGAGATCGCCGCACTCGCACCCGCGGGCGCGCGCCGCATGGGCGCGAACCCGCACGCGAACGGCGGCCTGCTGTTGCGCGACCTGCACCTGCCCGACTTCCGCGACTACGCCGTCGACGTGAGCCAGCGCGGCACCGCGGGCATCGGCGACACGCATGTGCTCGGCAAGTTCATCCGCGACGTCATCGCGTACAACGAGCCCACGCGCAACTTCCGCCTGTTCGGCCCTGACGAGACGTTGTCCAACGGCCTGGAGGCCGTGTTCGAGAAGACACAGCGCCAATGGGAGGCCAGCACGGCGCCGGACGATCAGTTTCTCGCGCGCGCCGGCCGCGTGATGGAAATGCTCAGCGAACACCAGTGCGAAGGCTGGCTGGAGGGCTACCTGCTCACCGGCCGCCACGGCCTGTTCAACTGCTACGAGGCGTTCATCCACATCGTCGACTCGATGTTCAACCAGCACGCGAAGTGGCTGAAGGTCACCTCGACGTTGCCGTGGCGGGCGCGCATCGCGTCGCTGAACTACCTGCTCGCGTCCCACGTCTGGCGCCAGGATCACAACGGCTTCACGCACCAGGACCCCGGCTTCATCGACCACGTGATGAACAAGAAGCCCGAAGTCGTGCGCGTGTACTTGCCGCCCGACGCCAACTGCCTGCTGTCGGTGATGGATCACTGCCTGCGCAGCCGGCACTACGTCAACGTCGTCATTGCCGGCAAGCACCCGGCGCCGCAATGGCTGACGATGGACCAGGCAGCGTCGCATTGCGCCGCGGGCATCGGCATCTGGGATTGGGCGGGCAACGAACTTGCGCAGTCCGACACCGGCCCCGACGTGGTCATGGCCTGCTGCGGCGACGTGCCGACGCTGGAGACGATGGCCGCCGTGCAACTGTTGCGCGAGCACCTGCCGGCGTTGAAGGTGCGCGTCGTCAATGTGGTGGACCTGTGCAGGCTGATGCCGCACACGGAGCATCCGCACGGCCTCGAGGATCGTGCATTCGACGAACTGTTCACCCAGGACAAGCCGGTGATCTTCGCGTTCCATGCCTATCCGTGGCTGATCCACCGGCTCACGTACCGCCGCGCGAACCACGCCAACATCCATGTGCGCGGCTACAAGGAAGAAGGCACGATCACCACGGCTTTCGACATGACCGTGCTCAACGAAATCGATCGCTTCCACCTTGCGATGGACGCCATCGACCGCCTGGCGCAGACCGGCGAACGCGGTCTGTCGGTCAAACGCACACTGCAGGCGAAGCTGGTCGAGCACAAGCTCTACATCGATGCGAACGGACAGGATCTGCCCGAGATCCGCCACTGGACATGGAGCTGCTGACATGAACGAGAAGACGCTGATCGACACCGCCGCCGCGCTCACCGCCGACGGCAAGGGCCTGCTGGCGATGGACGAGAGCAATCCGACCGCCGACAAGCGCTTCGCCGCGCTGGGCATCGCGCAGACGCCCGAGATGCGACGTGCGTATCGCGACATGATCGTCGCCGCGCCCGGCCTGGCCGAGTCCATCGGCGGCGCGATCCTCTACGACGAGACGATCCGCACGTGCACCTTCGCCGACGTGCCGTTCGCCGAAGCCTTGCACAAGGCCGGGATCATCCCGGGCATCAAGGTGGACGCCGGCGCGAGGCCGCTGGCGCTGCTCGAGGGCGAGCTCGTCACGGAGGGCCTGGACGGCCTGCGCCAGCGCTTGGCCGAGTATTCGAAGATGGGCGCGCGCTTCGCCAAGTGGCGTGCGGTGATCACCATCGATGACGCGAAGGGCGCACCGTCACGCGGCTGCTGCGAGGCCAATGCGCAGGCGCTCGCGCGTTACGCGGCGCTGTGCCAGGAGGCCGACATCGTGCCCATCGTCGAGCCCGAGGTGATGATGGACGGCTCGCACACGCTGGCGCGCTGCGCCGAGGTCACCGAACGCGCGCTGCATGTCGTGTTCGACGCGCTGCGCACGCAGCGCGTATTGCTCGAAGGCATGATCCTCAAGCCCAACATGGTGGTGCCGGGCTTGACGTGCCCCACGCAGGACAGCGTCGACGAGGTGGCCGACGCCACCGTTCAGCTCTTGCGCCGCGCGGTGCCGGCCGCGCTCGGCGGCATCGCTTTCCTGTCAGGAGGACAGCCGGCGGCGGACGCGTCGGCGCGACTCGACGCGATGCACCGGCGTCATGCGCACGAGTTGCCGTGGCCGTTGGCGTTCTCGTTCGCCCGCGCGATCCAGGATCCGGCGATGAAAGCCTGGGCCGGCAAGAAGGAGAACGTGCTCGCCGCGCAGAAGGCGCTGGTCGAGCGCGCGCACCTGAACCGGCTGGCGCGGCTGGGGCAGTACACCGTCGCGATGGAGACGCCGCACTGAGCAAACCCGGGGCGCGACGCCGGCGCGTCGCTGACCACGCGCCCGCTGCGCGCGCGTCCTGGTGGCGGCCGCACCGGTGGTGCTGGACGCGGCGTAGCCGGTTCAGTCCTTGCGGGCATAGCCCGGCGACTGCACGCGCACGAACGCGATCGTGGCCGGGAACGGCGAGGCGGCCTTGTGCGCGAAGCTTTCCTGGATGGAGGCGCTGCCGAAGGCCTGCAGGTCGGCGCGCGGACCAGGCGCGACGTAGCTCGTGGCGCGGCCGCCGAGAAGCAACGCGCCGGATGCGAGCACGATGCGAAGGACGGTTCTGAAGGACGATATGCGCACGGGAGCTCCTCGCTTGCCGAGCGAATCGTCGGCGACAGCGACCGTAGCGGCTCCGGCCAGGTGTCGCTGCAAGATCTGGAAATTCGGCTCGCTCAGGTGCGTGCGAGCGCCAGGTCGACGAGACGCCGCACCTGGTGCTGGATCGGGATGCCCGTCGCGTCGAGCATCCGCGCAAACAGGCTGGCGGGCGTGAAGCCGGGCAGCGTGTTGACTTCGTTGATGAACAGGCGCGGCCCCAGGCTCTCGCGCAACCGGTCGTAGGTCGGCAGCGCCTTGCCGCGGCGATGCAAGCGGTACGGCACGACCGGCAGCCCGGCCTGCAGCAACAGGCGCTTGGTCGCCTCCTTGTCCATCGTGACGGCGCTGGCCAGCACGCCGGCGCCGATGTGCGGGATGGCGCAGGTCTCGAACAGGCCCTGGATGCAGCCGTCCTCGCCGAACGGACCGTGCAGCGCGGGGAACGCGACGTCGATGCGCGGCAGGTCGACCGCGAGGTCGGACGTCGAGCGCGCCATCAACTGCCCTGCGCCGCCCGGTGCGAGCGTGACGCCGCAAGCGCTCGGGTCGACCCCGGTTGGAAACGGCGCGTTGCCCAGTGGCATGTAGCGCCAGGCGCCGCAGCGTTGGATGCCGATGGGCACCACCCAGTAGCCCGCCGCGCATAGCGCCGCATGCAGGCTCGCGGCAGAGCGGATCGAGACCTCATGCTCGGCGGATCGGCCGCCGAAGAAGAGGCCCACGGTGGGCACTGCGGCGGCAGGTGCGGTCGCCAGTTCGAGCGACATCTGTGTCTGTTGCAATTCACATCCCTTGGTAGCTGGCTGCCGCTTGCGGGATCGGGCAACCCTTGCCGAGGACGATAGCAACGGCCGCGCCGCGGCGCGCGGCGAATGCGCTCACGAAGCCGTGAGGATTTCTTCCGGACGGCGACGTGATGCGTGCGCGGCCACCAGTGCGTCGATCAGCGCGCCGACGTCGCCGGGTTCGACCGGGTGCACGAGGTCCGATGCGGGCAGGCCGCAGGCGGGTGTCGCGACGACGGGCAGCCCATGCGCCAGTGCGAGGAGCAACGCCCGGGGCGAATGCTCGACATGCGCGGGCAGTGCGACGACGTCGGCCCGGTTCAGCCAAGTTGCGTCGCGGTAGCCGGCGTGTTCGACTGCGATGCCGTGCCACAGGTCAGCGTCGCTGGACGGCGTGCCCAGTACCAGCAGCCGCCAGCCCAGCAGACGCAGCGCCGCGGCCAGCTCGCAGGCACCCTTGCGGGCAAGCGCGCTGGCGGGAAACG
Source organism: Burkholderiaceae bacterium (assembly GCA_039920745.1). GTDB lineage: Bacteria > Pseudomonadota > Gammaproteobacteria > Burkholderiales > Burkholderiaceae_C > Scleromatobacter. The sequence continues at coordinate 79,607 of JBDSDD010000029.1, forward strand.
CGACGAGCGGCGGCGTGGAGGGGGAATGTCGCATCGCATGTTCGACGTGCCGCATCGGCATCGGCATCGCCCACGCGACCAGGTCGACCCGACCGGGCGCCAGTGTCTGCAGATGCCGCGCGACCTCCGCATGGGGCGTCACCATCCGGCGCGCGCCGCGCAGCGCGCGCAGTTCGGTCGCCGCGTGGCTGGCGTCGACGCGGAAATCGCGCAGCGACGCCGCGTCGGGCCAGCGTCGGGCGGCGCCATCCAGGCGGTGCTGGAGTTCGTCGGCGGGCAGCGCCCGCATCAGCACGTCGTAGGTACGCCCGTGAAGGACGCCGAGCAGCGCCAGCGGCACGAGCAGGCCTTGGTCGACGACCAGATGGGTGTGGCCCGGTTCGAGTCCGCGGGCGAACGAGCGGGCGATCGCCTGCTGGCCGCGCAGCAGCGCCGCCTGGCGCCTGCCGCCTTCGCCGGCGTGACGGCGCAGCAACCAGGTGCGCCACCACGAGGCCAGGCGTGCGACCGTGTGGGTGCTCGCGGGCGCGGGCGTCCACGCGCCCGCCACGCGGCGCGCGCGGCGCAGCCAGGGTGTGAACCACGCCGCGGTGCCGGCGTGGTCGCGCAGCCAGGCGGCGAACTCGGGCGTCCAGGCGTCGACCAGCACGGCGGTCGTGCCCGTCGTCGCGGCCGGTCGTGTGCCGAGATGGCGATAGCAGCGCGTCTCGTCGCAGGTGAGGCAGCCACGGGCCGGCGGTGTGGTGGTCTTCTGCGCCAGCAGTGCGAATGCGCGAGCGGGGCGCGCTGGCGCGGGGGCGCGTTGCGCGCGCACGCGCACGATCAGCTCGTCGCCGCTCATCTCCACCTCGAGCCGCCAGTCAAACGGCGCCGCGATGCGCAGGTCGACGTAGTTCCAGGATACGGTCGCGTCGACGTGACCGTCGACCGGCGGGCCCTGTTCGATGCGCGCCGTGTGCGCGTGTCGCTCGACCAGCGTCATGCCGGCCTGCGCCGCGCACGTCGCCAGCGCGTTCGACAACTGGCACAGCCCGCCGGCGATGACGGGCACGACGCAGCCGGTGCGGATCTCGCGACCCTCGACGAAGCCACGCCCGCGCGTGGGTCGGCCCAACTGCTTCCAGAAGCTGAACACGGTGCCGGCCGGCACGACGACGCCATCGAACGCGCTGCGCGCGATACGCAGGTTCTCGACCTTGCCGGCGACCAGCAGGAACTCGTCAGTGCGGCCGTCAAGCCACAACGGCGAGCGGTGTTCGGCGACGACGGGGGCGTCGGCCAGGCGACTCGCCGGGCCATGGCGTGCGACTCGGGTCGTGCGCAGGTCGCGCAGCGCCCGAAGCGTGACGTGGGCCCAGACGCGCAGGCGCAACCCCGCGGCGTCGAGGCGGGTCGGCAGCTTCCATGTCAGCGCCGGCGATCTCGCGTTGGGCATGGGCCGCAGTCTACTGGGCGACCCGCGCCGCCGCCGTGAGTTCATGCGCCGGGCGCCGGATGATTTCTTCCCATAGGTGGATCGGGACAGCGGACGAACTGACCCCCGGGCGTATATCGGGTCTGCGCCTGCTCGTTGACGAGACGGGGGAACCATCGTGGGAGTCGCCGCCGATCGCGGGGATGGAACGCGTGAAAGATGTTCGAGACCGTGCGTCAGTGGCGCGGGTGGATGCGCGTTCCGGTCTCGCCCTTGGCGTGCCATTGCCGGACGTCGTCCTTGCGGGTCGTCGCGCCGCCATGCCGCAATCCGGCGCGGTCGGGCGACCCCGCACTGGAGCTAGGACCGGGCTTCGCCGGTCACTTGCAGCTGCGGCGCCCGCGTTGCCTCCGCCACGTTCTCGCCGAACTTCTCCCTCACCGTGCGCTGGTACTGCTGCGGGTTCTGCGGCTTGATGAACAGCGACGTCACCTCGGGATGCGCCGCGTGGATGCGGTGTTCGATGTCGGCGATCATCTCCTCGATCTGCGGGGCGGTGAGGGCATCGTCGAACTCGAAACTCATCGCGGCCATGATTTCGTCGGGCGCCATCTGGATCGTCAGCACGCCGTTCGCGCGAGAGGTGCCGCAGGCGGCGTTGGCGATGTCGAGGATGGACTTGATCAGCGCGCTGTCGGCCTTCTCGCCGATCAGCAGGCTCTTGCTCTCGCGCGCGAGCAGCGTGGACGTGCACGCGAGCACGAGGCCGATGAGGATCGACGAGATGCCGTCGGCCAGCGGCAGGTCGAAGTTCGCCGCGAGCCCGATGCCGGCTGCGGCGATGACGATGCCGATCAGCGCGGCGCTGTCCTCGAACAGCACCATGAACAGCGGCGCATCCTTGCTCTTGCGAAACGCCTCGTAGTACCCGAGGTCGCCCTTGATCTTGTTGAACTGGCGCAGCGAGACGACCCACGAATAGCCTTCGAACAGGAACGACGCCGCCAGCACGAGCTCGCTGACCATCGCGTGCTCGATCGGCTGCGGGTCGAACACGCGGTGCACACCCTGGTAGATCGACACGCCCGCGCCGAGCGCGAATACCAGCAGTGCGACGATGAAGCTCCAGAAGTACAGCTCGCGCCCATACCCCGCGGGGTGGTCGCGGTCGGCCTTTTTCTTGGCGACGCGCATGCCGTACAGCAGCAGCAACTCGTTGCCAGTGTCGACGAACGAGTGCACCGCTTCACTGAGCATCGCCGAGCTGCCGGTGAACGCGGCAGCGCTGGCCTTCGTGACGGCCACCAGCACGTTGCCGATCAGCGCGGCCCAGACCACGGTGCGCGAACCGGCACCATCCGCCATGGCTACTTCGCGAGCAGCTTGCGCGCCCGTGCGACGACGTTGTCGGCGCTGAAGCCAAACTCCTTGAGCAGCACCTTGGCCGGCGCCGACGCACCGAAGTGGTCGATGCCGATCACGTCGCCGGCCTGGCCGACGTAGCGCTCCCAGCCCAGCGTCGTGCCGGCCTCGACGGCCAGGCGCTTCGTCACCGCAGGCGGCAGCACCGCGTCGCGATAGGCCGGCGGCTGTGCGTCGAACAGGTCCCAGCTGGGCATCGAGACGCAACGCACCTTGACGCCTTCCTTGTCGAGAACCTCCGCGGCCGCGGTGATCAGGCCGACCTCCGAGCCGCTGGCGATCAGGATCAGGTCGGGCACGTCGTGCGCGGTCTCACCGATGATGTACGCGCCGTTGGCCAGGCCGTTCGCGCTCGGGTGCTTGCTGCGATCGAGCGTGGGCACGTCCTGGCGCGTCAGCACGAGCAGCACCGGCCGATCCCTCATCGTCAGTGCGACCTTCCACGCGACCACCGTCTCGTTCGCGTCGGCCGGGCGGAGGACCGTCAGGCCGGGGATCGCGCGCAGGCTCAGCAGTTGCTCGATCGGCTGGTGCGTCGGGCCGTCCTCGCCGAGCGCGATGCTGTCGTGCGTGAACACGTGCAGCGCGTGCAGCTTCTGCAGCGCGGCCAGGCGGATGGCCGGGCGCATGTAGTCGGAGAAGATCAGGAACGTGGAGCCGAAGGGGATGAAGCCGCCGTGCGCGGCCAGGCCGTTGACGATCGCGCCCATCGCGTGTTCGCGCACGCCGAAGTGCAGGTTGCGGCCGGCCCAGCTGGCGCCGCCGGGGTCGGCGCCTTCGATCTTCGGCGCTTCGGCGGGTGGCGTCGGATTGAAGTCGCCCAGCCCGACGAGGTTGGTGAAGGTCGACGGGTCGAGGTCGGCCGAGCCGCCGAACAGCGACGGCAACTTCGCTGCGATCGCCGCCAGGATCTGCTTGCCGGCGACGCGCGTCGACAGGCCCTTGGCGTCGGCCGGGAAGCTGGGCATGCCCGCGTCCCAGCCCTCGGGCAGCTCGCCGCGCAGCCGCGACTCGAGCTCCTGCGACAACTCGGGAAAGGCCTTCGCGTAGGCGTTCATGCGCTGCTTCCACTCGCCCTCGGCCTGCTCGCCGTCCGCCTGCACCTGCATGAAGCGGCGGCTGGCGGCCTCGGGCACGAGGAAGTCCGGCGATGCGGGCCAGCCCAGCTTGGCCTTGGTCGCGGCGACGTCGTCGACGCCCAACGGCGAGCCGTGGGCCTTGAAGCTGTCCTGCTTCGGTGAGCCGTAGCCCAGATGGGTTCGCACGAGGATCAAGGTGGGACGCGTGGTGTCCGCCACCGCGGATTGCAGCGCGCGGTCGATTGCGTCGACATCGTTGCCATCGGCCACGTGCAGCGTCTGCCAGCCATACGCCTCGAATCGCTTCGCCCGATCTTCGGTGAACGTGATGGCGGTGCCGGCCGACAGCGTGACCTCGTTGTCGTCATAGAGGCAGACCAATTTGCCGAGCCGCAGATGACCGGCCAGCGACGCGGCCTCGGCGGCGACGCCCTCCATCAGGTCGCCGTCGCTGACGATGGCCCAGGTGCGGTGATCGACCACGGCGTGGCCGTCGCGGTTGTAGGTGCCGGCCAGCTGCGCTTCGGCGATCGCCAGGCCCACGGCGTTGGCCAGCCCCTGCCCCAGCGGCCCCGTGGTCACCTCGACGCCGGCCGTGTGGCCGCGCTCCGGATGGCCGGGCGTCTTGCTGCCCCATTGGCGGAACTGCTTCAGGTCGTCGAGCGACAGCGCATACCCCGTCACGTGCAGCAGGCTGTACAGCAGTGCCGAGCCGTGGCCGGCGGACAGCACGAAGCGGTCGCGGTCGTCCCAGGACGGGTTCGCGGGGTGGTGCTTGAGAAAGCGCGTCCACAGCACATAGGCCATGGGTGCCGCATCCAGCGGCAGCCCCGGGTGGCCGCTGTCGGCCTTCTGCACCATGTCCACGGACAGAAAGCGCAGCGTATTGATGCACTGCAGGTCGAGCGGATCGGACATGCGGTTCCTTCAGCGAAGCGGCGGGAGAGGGGTTCGCGACATGATGCGCTGCACCAAAGCTCCGGCTTTGAAAAAGCGGGTATGGGGCTTGCTCATCATGTCGCGAACCGAAGGCTTGCATGGCAAGCCGCTTGCCCGCTTGAACCCTGGTTCATGCTCCGTCCATGAGTCACGAATCTGACTTGCTCCGACCGCAAAGGGCCCGCTCCCGATGGCTGCCATCCTCCACGATGTGGTGTTCCTGATCGACGTGGACAACACGTTGCTCGACAACGACCGCATCATTGCCGACCTCCGCGATCACCTGACGCAGGAGTTCGGCGTCGCCTGTTCCGGTCGCTACTGGACGCTGTTCGAGAAGTTGCGCGAGGAGCTCGGCTACGCCGACTACCTCGGCACGTTGCAGCTCTATCGCAAGGAGGTGGAGGGCTTGGGGCTCCACGCGCAGGCGTTGCTGCAGATGTCGAGCTTTCTCGTCGACTACCCGTTCCAGGATCGCGTGTACCCGGGCGCGCTCGACGCGCTCACGCGCATGGGCCGGCTGGGCCCGACCGTGATCCTGTCCGATGGAGACGTCGTATTCCAGCCGCGCAAGATCCAGCGCTCGGGGTTGTGGCGCGCCGTCGAGGGGCGCGTGCTGATCTACGTGCACAAGGAACTGATGCTCGACGAGGTGAAACGCACCTTTCCGGCGCGTCACTACGTGATCGTGGACGACAAGCCGCGCATCCTCGGCGCGGTCAAGGCCGCGTGGGGCGACGACGTGACGACCATCTTTCCGAAACAGGGGCATTACGCGTTCGACGCCATCGAGGTGGCGAAATACCCGACACCGGATATCGTGGTCGATCACATCGGCGATCTCGCGCGCACGAATATTGCCGGGTGGTTCCCTCTAGGAGCCGCCAATGAAACCCACGCAATCACTCCATGACCTCGGTCAGAGTCTCTGGATCGACAACATCAGCCGCGAGACCCTGCGCGACGGATCGCTCGCCAGGCTGATCTCCGACTTTTCGGTCACCGGACTCACGTCCAACCCGACGATCTTCGAGAAGGCGATGGCTCACGGCGACGCGTACGACGAGGCGATCGCGCAGATGGCGCGCGACGGCCGCTCCACGGAAGACCTGTTTTTCGCGCTCGCGGTCGATGACCTGCAACGCGCGGCCGACCTGTTCGCGCCCATTCACGAGTCGACCGACGGCGTGGACGGCTGGGTCTCTCTGGAGGTGTCGCCACTGCTGGTCAAGGACACGCGCGGCACCCTCCAGGCGGCGGCCAGCCTGCACGCGCAGGCCGCGCGCAAGAATCTGTTCATCAAGATCCCGGGTACGCCTGAGGGGCTCCCGGCGATCGAGGAGGCCATCCACCAGGGCATCCCGATCAACGTGACGCTGCTGTTTTCGTGCGAGCAGTACCTGGCTGCGGCCGAGGCCTACATGAAGGGCATCGAACGCCGGCTCAACGATGGCAAGTCCCCGCTGGTCGAGTCTGTCGCCTCGCTGTTCGTCAGCCGCTGGGACACCGGCGTCAAGGAGACGGTGGCGCCGCAATACCAGAACCGCCTGGGGATCGCGATCGCGATGCGCACCTACAAGGCGTATCGCGACCTGCTCGCCAGCCAGCGCTGGCAAAAGCTCGCCGCCGCGGGCGCGCACCCGCAGCGCCTGCTGTGGGCCAGCACGGGCACCAAGGACCCGAGCGCGCCGGCGTCGCTGTATGTCGAGGCGCTGGCCGCACCAGGCACCGTCGACACGATGCCCGACAAGACCCTGAAGGCGTTCGCGGCCGAAGGCCACGTCGGCGAGCCGATGCCGGTGGACGGTGGCTACGCAGACCAATTGTTGGACGAGTTCCGTCGCGAGGGCGTGGACATCGACGCGCTGGCCGCCAAGCTGCAGCAGGACGGCGGCGACTCGTTCGCGGCGTCGTGGAACGCGTTGATCGGCGGCCTCGATCAGAAGGTCGCCCGGCTGAGCGCAATGTCGCCGAGCTGATGGCCAATCCGCTGGTCGTCGCGCCGTCGATCCTGTCCGCCGACTTCGGCCGCCTCGCCGAGGAGGTGCGTGCGGTCGACGCCGCTGGCGCCGACTGGATCCACGTCGACGTGATGGACGGGCGCTTCGTGCCCAACATCACGCTGGGCCCGGTGGTGATCGAGGCGATCCGCCGCACGACCACCAAGCCGCTCAACGTCCACCTGATGATGGTCGAGCCCGAGCGCATGCTTGAGGACTTCGTCAAGGCTGGCGCCGACCACCTGCTGGTGCAGTGCGAGCCGGCATCGACGATCCATCTGCACCGCGTGCTGTCGCGCATCCGCGAGCTGGGCTGCAAGGCCGGCGTCGTCATCGACCCGGGCAGCCCGATCGCCTTCGTCGAGCAGGTGCTGCACCTGTGCGACGTCGTGCTGGTGATGACTGTCAACCCGGGCTTCGGCGGACAGGCTTTCCTGCCCGAGGTGCTGCCCAAGATCACCGCGCTGCGCCGGCTGTGCGACGCGCGCGGGCTCAACCCGTATATCGAAGTGGACGGCGGACAGAACGGCGACAACGCCTGGCAGGCGGTGGACGCCGGCGCTGACGCGCTGGTCGCGGGGTCGGCGGTGTTCGGGTCGAGCGACTACGCGCGCGCCATTGCGCGCTTGCGTGCGCACTCGCGTCCGGCGTGAGCCGAGCCAGGCGCCCCGTACCTTATCCGAACACCGACAAGTTGCTGACCCACGCCACGCTCGCGCCGTCGCCGGCATGCGGCGTATAGAGCACGTCGGCGGCCTGTGCGATCGTCTCGATCCGCGGACTGAAGGCCAAGTCGAGGACGACCGCCGGCTGGGGCGCAGGGACGGTCTTGCGGTGCTCCAGCATCTTGCGGATCGAGCCATCGTCGACCGCGGAGTCGATGCACCACACGAGGCTTTGATGGCCGACGGCCGCGTCGTCCCAGGACTCCATGAACGTGGTGTCGATCTCCTCGATTCCCATGTTCTGGATGACGAAATCGACCGGCTTGGTGCGCGCCACCTGTGCGGCGCCATTCAACGCAGCACGAGCGACGACGGCCAGGTTCTGCACCCCGACACTCGCCCCCACGCAGCCGATGAAGACCTGGTGGCGCATCGCGGGCGCGAATGGCGGTTCGTTGAGAAAGTGGCTCCACTGCGTGATCCGATCTCTGGCAATCGCGAAGATCGATTCCTTGCGCGATTCGTGCGTCGACGACTCCGCGGCCGCGGCATCTTCCCGCGGTGCGAACTCACGCAGTGCGGCGCGAGCGGCCGAAATGCGCTGCTTCACGGCCGTGGCATGTGCAGCGAACAGACCGTCGCGGAGCTCGTCCTCCGCCCAATCGAGGTTGGCGGCGGCGTCGACTCGCAACCCGGGGATGGCGCGCGGGTCGGCGGTCTGGAGCGTGCGGCGAATCTCCTCGGCAGCCAACAGCCCGAGAGGGGCTTCCGGGCGCGCTTGATCGGGGGCAGGCGCTGGCGGGTCGCTGAAGGCGGCCAGCAGAGAATCAATGGCCCTGCGACCTTCGTCGCTGACCTCGTAGGCCTTCGGCTGTCCACCGCGTGCGCCCGACTGGCGCTGGGACTTCACGAACCAGCTTTCGGGTACGCGATTGAGCACGGTCTGCACGGTGCTCGACGGGACGCCGAGCTTGTCGCCGAGTTCGTTCACGGTGAACCCTGGCAGCCGTCGGGCCGCCGAGAGAATAGTCAGCTTCTTGCTCATGGGTCGATTCCGTGTGGGTGCCGTAGCTTGCATCTTCGTCATTCATTTGTCAACTGAACAACGAAGGTCGAATGGCGGCTGCCTGTCTAGCGGATGGTGCTGACCGCGTGAAACAAGGTTCGGAAGTCCAGCGACATCGAGAAAGCCTCAATGAAATCAATGACTTGAGGTCTTCTTGCAATTTGCGCGACGGCCCGGGAATCTTCTTCGGCGCCGTAGAACCGGTTCACGGTCGTGCAGAGCGTCGCCCGTTCTTCATGCGAAATATTCGACGCGTTGACGGCCAGCGAGAACTGGGCGACGAGTTCGCGCGCGCGCCAGCCTGGGTCGATACCCCGATCAGGCGTGCTTCGCTCGAGGGCGATCCGCGCCAGGCGCTCGAATGCCTCGTAGGCTTGCCGACCGCAGGACCAACGCGCCAGGTCCTTGGCGTGGCCAGGGTTCGAGCGGCTGTAGCGCACGGCCCTGGCGCTCACCATGCCGCGCTGGAAGCCGTTGGCGAACTGTCGCGCGTAGCCGACGCAGCCGGGCGACACGGCAAGGCCCAGCACAAATGCGGCGACGCAGTCCATCCAGCCTTCATGGAAGGGCACCGAGATCGTCGCCTCGGGCGCTGTGATGTCAACGCCGCAAAAACCGTGAGCCACGCACTCGTGGACGGCGATGTAGGCCATCGCATGGAGATCGTCGACGGAGACGGTCTCGACGTCGAAGACGAAGCGGACATTGCGCGTGCGCATCTCGTCGTCGGGGTGCGGCGTCGTCTCGGCGTTGATCGCGAGGTTCAATTCGCCGTTGCGCGCGCCATGACCTGTGTGCATGTGCAATTGGGTCTCGAGCGCCGCGCCGCACGCCTGCTCATAGGCCTGGCCGGAGGCCTCGGCCGCGAACTTGAAGATCTCGCGCACCGCGCGGATGCAGCCGCCACGTTCGTCCATCGACTTGTTGTCGGACGCGCCGCTGGAGCGCGTCCATCGGCACGGAAGCAGGGGCGGTTGCGGCGCGGGCCGCTCGCAGCACGCAATGCAGGTGAGGTCGTCGTGCGCATCGAGGAGCACCTGGAACAACTGGCCGGCCAGGACGGAACGGCCAGCCAGTGCCGCACCTTGCTGGCGCAACTGCGTCCCGACACGCCCGAGATAGGCGTCGATGGCCGGCCCTTCGGCGTCGGCCTCGTCGTCGCTGCGGCGTTCCCGACCTGCACTGGCCAGTTGCCCTGTCGTGGCGTGTTGCCACGTGTCGAGCAGCGCTCTGGCGGGCCCTTCGGCCTCGAACTGCTCCAGCGGCGTTCCTGATTCCAGGATCGCCTCGGCGGCGCGCAGGCGCAAAGCCAGCGGCAGCAGCTTGGGCCACGCCACGTGGCTCATGGCGCCTGCTCCGCCTACCTGGAGGACTTCCTGGCGGCGGCTTTCGCCGGTGCGGGCGTCCTGGTCGCGGCCGCCGTCTTCCTGGCCGCGGCGTTCTTCGCGGCGATCGCCTTGTCGCCCCAGCGCTCGCGAATCTGCGGCAGGAGCACGTGCTGCCAGATCTGGGCCGCGACGTGGCTGGCCGCCAGGATGAGCAAGTCGACGCCGCCCATTCCGGCGCCGGCCGGCTTCACGTCCACGAAACCGATGGCCGACTTGGGCAGGGCGTCGACGTCGATATCGGCGTCGAGCGCCAACTGACGGGCGGCCGATCCGTCGATGCGCAGGTCGGACCAGGCTTCATGCACCGCATCCTGGACGTCCTTGACGCTCAGGACGGACTTGTCGCCGATCACATACTCTTCCTGACTGGTCATGAGTCGCTCCCTGAACAGGAAGCCAGCATCTCAAGTGCTCGAGCGTGCGTCAAGCCGCGGCCCGGCGAGGGCGCACGCCATACAGGGCCATGTATCGCGAAATGCGCGACATCCCCCTAGGAAAACGTCGCTCCTGCCCGTGTTCGCGCGGCACTGAATGCGAATGGGTCGACCGCCTACATGGAGTTGTCACAAACCCGGCCCATAATGACTCCATTGCAGGCACGCAACCGACCGCACATTGGGCGGAACTCCAGGAACCCGTCACCTTGTGCCCGCAACCGTCTTCGTGACTCGTCACGTTGTCCGGAAGAAAAAGCCCGCTCACAGCGGGCTTTTTGCTTTTTGCTTTTGGCGCGGCCTCTGGCCGGATTACATCCGCGGCCAGGACCGCATCGCCGTGCGCACCGTCGCCATCAGGCTCTCGTGCGTCGCACCGTCCTTGGCCTGCATCGACATGCCCTGGTAGATGGTCGCGTAGAAGTTGGCCAGGTCCTTGGCGTCAGTGTCGGCGGGCAACTCGCCGCCGTCGATGCTGCCCTGGATGCGGCGTCCGACGCTGGCAATGGCCTCGGTGCGGCGCAGCAGCAGCGCGTCCTGCACGCGTTCGGCCGCGGCCGAGCAGTTGGTGGCGGCCATCACCACCATGCAACCCTTGGGGTGGCACGGCTGCGTCAGCTCGTTGGCGGCTTCGGTCAACCAGCGTTCGATCGCACCGCGGGCCGACGGCTCCTCGACGAGCGCACGCGCGCCGGCGCTGCCGTAGCCCAGGGCGTAGCGCTCGATGGCTTCCAGGAACAATTGTTCCTTGTCGCCGAACGCGGTGTACAGGCTGGGTGGCGTGATGCCCATCGCGCTGGTCAGGTCGGAGATCGAGGCAGCTTCGTAGCCGCGCTCCCAGAACACATGCATCGCGGTCTCGAGGGCGGTATCGCGATCGAACGACAGTGGGCGGCCGCGCGCCTTGCGCGCCGGCTTCGCGGCGACTTCAGGCGAATCGGCGAAGCCGACGCCGCCGCTGTCCAGGGAAGGCGAGTGGCCTCCCGATGTCTCATTCGTCTTTTTCATAGCGATCGATACGAAAAGCAGTTGACGTGCCCTTGTGGCTTGGCTACATTGTGCCATATGTCGTAGCGATCGCTACGATAAAACTTCCAGGTCGAACAGCAAGAAGCCAGGCACCAGCCTGGTTGAGCCGCTGCTTTGTCCAAGAGTTCACAAGTACTCACTCTCAGCCTTACGCACCATTTCAGGAGCTCCCATGAACCAGGTTCCCCTCCAAGCCCGTCGCCGCCTCTGGGTCGCCGGCACCACGCTGACGGCCGTTGCCGCCGCTCTCGCCACTGTGTTCATGCTGCAGTCCGGCCCGGCCGTGGCCACGCCTTCGCCCGCCGCGCAGGCGACGCCGGTGTCCGTCGCCATCGTCGTCCAGAGCGATGTGGCCACCTGGAACGACTTCTCGGGTCGCCTGGAAGCCGTCGAACGCGTGGACATCCGCTCGCGCGTCGCGGGCACTGTCCAGGGCGTCCACTTTCGCGAAGGTGCGCTGGTCAAGGCCGGTGACCTGCTGCTGACGATCGACCCGGCGCCCTACCAGGCCGACGTCGACCGCGCCGACGCCCAGGTGTTCGCCGCCCAATCGCGCTTGGCCAACGCCAGGAGCAACTACGAGCGCTCCAAGCAACTGCTGCAGGACCACGCGATCTCGCAGCGCGAATACGACGACAGCCTCAACGCGCAGAGCGAGGCCGACGCCAACCTGCGTTCCGCGCAGGCGCAGTTGCAGACCGCACGCCTGAGCCTGGGCTACACGCAGGTGAAGGCGCCGGTGTCGGGCCGCGTCGGCAAGCTGGAGATCACCACCGGCAACCTGGTGGCTGCCGGCCCGGGCGCGCCGGTCCTGACGACGCTGGTGTCGGTCAGCCCGATCTACGCGAGCTTCGACGCCGACGAGCAGGTCGTCACGCGCGCGCTGCGCGAGCTGCCCGCGGGCGCCAGCGCACGCGCGCAGATCGAGAAGATCCCGGTGCAGATGGGCACGGTGGCCGACACCGCCACGCCGATCGTCGGCCACCTGCAACTGGTGGACAACCAGGTCGACGCCAGGAGCGGCACGGTGCGCGTGCGCGCCGTGTTCGACAACGCCGACGGCATGCTGATGCCGGGCCAGTTCGCGCACCTGCGCATGGGCACGGTCAAGGCCGATTCGGCGCTGTTGATCAACGAACGCGCGGTCGGCACCGACCAGAGCAAGAAGTTCGTGATGGTGGTCGGCGCCGACGACAAGGCGCAGTACCGCGAAGTCACGCTCGGCGCCAACGTCGACGGCCTGCGCATCGTCAGCTCGGGCCTGAAGGCCAACGAGCGTGTGGTCGTCAACGGCCTGCAGCGCGTGCGACCCGGTTCCCTGATCGCACCCCAGATGGTCGCGATGAAGTCCGAGAACTGACCGCCCCCCACGCTCCTGCCGTCGCTGCCCGCCCAAGGCGGAGCTCGGGTCGGCTCGGATGGTGATCCTCGCTTCCCGAGAGCTTGGCCCACAACAACATTGACTCACTCGTGGAGCCTCACGTGAACCTTTCCAAATTCTTCATCGACCGGCCGATCTTCGCCGGCGTGCTGTCGCTGCTGATCTTTCTCGGCGGCCTGATCGCAGTACGCGGCCTGCCCGTCTCCGAATACCCCGACGTCGTGCCGCCGTCGGTGGTGGTGCGCGCGAACTATCCGGGCGCCAACCCGCAGGTGATCGCCGAGACAGTGGCCACGCCGCTCGAGGAAGCGATCAACGGCATCGAAGGCATGCTCTACATGAGCAGCCAGGCCACCACCGACGGCCTGATGACGCTGACCGTCACGTTCAAGCTGGGCACCGACCCGGACAAGGCGCAGCAGCTCGTGCAGAACCGCGTCTCGCAAGCCGAGGCGCGCCTGCCCGAGGAAGTAAAACGCCTGGGCATCGTCACGATCAAGAGCTCGCCCGACCTGACCATGGTCGTCCACCTGTTGTCGCCGACCGGCCGCTACGACATGACGTACCTGCGCAACTACGCGGTGCTCAACGTGAAGGACCGCCTGGCGCGCGTTCCGGGCGTGGGCGACGTGCAGCTGTTCGGCTCGGGTGACTACTCGATGCGCGTCTGGCTGGACCCGCAGAAGGTCGCCAACCGCGGGCTCTCGCCGAGCGACGTCGTCGCCGCGATCCGCGGCCAGAACGTGCAGGCCGCGGCCGGCATCGTCGGCGCGTCGCCCAACCTGCACGGCATCGATGTGCAGCTGTCGGTGAACGCACAAGGCCGCCTGCAGAACGAGGACGAGTTCGGCAACATCATCGTCAAGACCAGCCCCGACGGCGCCGTCACGCGATTGCGCGACGTCGCCCGCATCGAGCTTGGCGCCGCTGACTACTCGCTGCGTTCGCTGCTGGACAACAAGGACGCCGTCGCGGTGCCGATCTTCGCGGCGCCGGGCTCCAACGCGATCGCCATCTCCAACGGCGTGCGCGCCGAGATGGCCGAGCTGCAGAAGTCCATGCCCGAAGGCGTGAAGTACGAGATCGTGTACGACCCGACACAGTTCGTGCGCGCCTCCATCGAATCGGTGGTGCACACGCTGCTCGAGGCCATCGCGCTCGTGGTGCTGGTCGTGATCCTGTTCCTGCAGACCTGGCGCGCGTCCATCATTCCGCTGCTGGCCGTGCCGGTCGCGGTGGTGGGCACGTTCGGGATCATGAGCCTGTTCGGCTTCTCGATCAACGCACTGAGCCTGTTCGGCCTGGTGCTGGCGATCGGCATCGTCGTGGACGACGCGATCGTGGTGGTGGAGAACGTGGAGCGCAACATCTCCGAGGGCCTGTCGCCGCGCGAGGCCACGTACCGCGCGATGCGCGAAGTCTCCGGCCCGATCATCGCGATCGCACTGGTGCTCGTCGCCGTGTTCGTGCCGCTGGCGTTCATCAGCGGCCTCACGGGCCAGTTCTACAAGCAGTTCGCGCTGACCATCGCCATGTCCACGGTGATTTCGGCGGTCAACTCGCTGACGCTGTCGCCGGCCCTGGCTGCGCTGCTGCTCAAGAGCCGTGACGCGCCCAAGGACGCGCTGACCCGCGGCATGGACAAGGTGCTGGGCCGCTTCTTCGCCGGCTTCAACCGCGTGTTCCAGCGCGGCGCCGGCGCCTACAGCGGTGGCGTGACGAAGGCGATCTCCAAGAAGACCGTCATGATCGGCGTCTACCTGGTGCTGGCCGCGCTGACGCTGGGTTTGTTCAAGGCCGTGCCGAGCGGCTTCGTGCCACCGCAGGACAAGCAGTACCTGATCGGTTTCGCGCAACTGCCCGACGGCGCCACGCTCGACCGCACCGAGGCGGTGATCCGCAAGATGGGCGACATCGTCGCCAAGCAACCGGGCATCGAGCACGCCATCCAGTTCCCGGGCCTGTCGATCAACGGCTTCACCAACAGCTCGAACTCCGGCATCGTGTTCGTGTCGCTGGCCGACTTCGACAAGCGCAAGGGCGCCAACCTGAGCGCCGGCGCCATCGCCCAGCAACTCAACCAGCAGTTCGCCGGCATCCAGGAAGCCTTCGTCGTGATGTTCCCGCCGCCGCCGGTGTCGGGCATCGGCACCACGGGTGGCTTCAAGCTGGAGCTGGAAGACCGCGGCTCGGTGGGCGTCAAGGGCATGGACGCCGCACTCAAGGCCTTCATGGCCAAGGCCTACGCGACGCCGGAGCTCGCGGGCATGTTCTCGAGCTTCCAGGTCAACGTGCCGCAGCTGTACGCCGACATCGACCGCACCAAGGCGCAGCAACTGGGCGTGCCGGTGACGGACATCTTCGACACGATGCAGATCTACCTCGGCAGCCTGTACGCGAACGACTTCAACAAGTTCGGCCGCACGTACTCGGTGCGGGTGCAGGCGGACGCGGCCTACCGCGCTCGCGCCGAAGACATCGGCCTGTTGAAGGTGCGCTCGACGACGGGCGAGATGGTGCCGCTGTCGGCGCTGATGAAGGTGACGCCGACCTTCGGCCCGGAACGCGCGATGCGCTACAACGGTTTCCTCGCCGCCGATGTCAACGGCGGCCCGGCGCCCGGCTATTCGTCGGGCCAGGCCAAGGACGCCATCGCGCGCATCGCCAAGGAAACGCTGCCGCCGGGCGTCACCTACGAGTGGACCGACCTGACGTACCAGGAGATCCTGGCCGGCAACTCCGCGGCGCTGATCTTCCCGATCTCGATCCTGCTGGTGTTCCTGGTGCTCGCCGCGCAGTACGAGAGCCTGACGCTGCCGCTGACCATCTTGGCTGTCGTGCCGATGGGCCTGCTCGCCGCGATGACCGGCGTGTGGCTGACGCATGGGGACGACAACGTCTTCACGCAGATCGGGCTCATGGTGCTGGTCGGGCTGAGCGCGAAGAACGCGATCCTGATCGTGGAGTTCGCGCGCGAGCTCGAGTTCGCCGGACGCACGCCGCTGCGTGCGGCGATCGAGGCCAGCCGCCTGCGCCTGCGTCCGATCCTGATGACGTCGATGGCATTCGTGATGGGCGTGCTGCCGCTGGTGTTGTCGTCGGGCGCCGGCTCCGAGATGCGCCATGCGATGGGCGTGGCGGTGTTCTTCGGAATGATCGGCGTGACCGCGTTCGGCCTGTTCCTGACACCGGTGTTCTACGTGCTCCTGCGCTCGCTGACCGGCAACAAGCCGCTCAAGCAGCACGGCGAAATACCTCACGACGTCGAGGCGCCAGGCGTCAACGTCGGCGGCTTCGGCGTGCAGCCGGTGCTCGCGGCACCGCGCCACCAAGACGAATGAAGAGTGATGTGCGCGGCCCCGGTCGCGCACCGCAACGCAAAGGAAATGTCATGACTCGCTATCTCAAGACTTCGCTGATCACGCCGCTGTTGCCACTGATTGCGGCCCTCGTCCTCGCCGGCTGCGCCAGCACGTCGACCTTCACGCCGACCGCCGCGCCCGCGGCCCCGGCGGCGTTCAAGGAAGACGGCGCCGTCCGCTTCGCCAACGTCGGCCCGGCCGAGGCGCAGCCGCGCGGCGCCTGGTGGACGGTGTTCTCCGACCCGGTGCTGGACGAGCTCGTCCTGCGCGCCTCGGCCAACAACACCGACGTGCAACAGGCCGCAGCGCGCGTGCTCGCGGCGCGCGCGCTGCTGCGCGACGCGCAAGCCGGCCTGCTGCCGCAAGTCGGCGCCTCGTTCGGCGCCTCGCGCGCCACGATCGCCCCGGGCTTCGGCGGCGCGCCCGGCCAAGCCAGCGACCTCGGCAACGCCGGCATCGCGGCGTCGTGGGAGCCCGACTTCTTCGGCAAGCTCTCCAAGACCCGCAACGCCGCCAAGCTCGACGCGCAGTCGCGCGAGGCCGCACTGCAGAGCACGCGCCTGGTCGTGCAGTCCGACGTGGCGCGGGCCTACTTCGAGCTGCGCGCGCTGGACGCCGAACGCGACATCGTGCGCCAGACCGTCGCGGCCTATGCCGAGACGCTGCGCCTGACCGAACGCCGTTATGCCGCCGGCGACGTCGCCGAGCTCGACCTCGCCCGCGTGCAGGCCGAGGTGGCCGCGACGAACTCGCAGGCGCTCGCGCTCGACCGCGAGCGCGCGCTGCACGAGCACGCGCTGGCCGTGTTGCTCGGCGAGCTGCCCACCGGCTTCGCGCTGGCGCAGGCCGACTGGACCGGCGCGCTGCCGGGCGTGCCCGCCGGCGTGCCCGCCACGGTGCTGACCCGTCGCCCCGACGTGTCGGCCGCACAACTCGCGATGCAGGCCGCCGAGGCGCGCGCCGGCGTCGCGCGCCTGGCCTGGTTCCCGGACGTCGCGCTGACCGCCAACGGTGGCTACGCGTCGACCGACATCGGCGACCTGTTCAAGTGGTCGGCCCGCGCGTGGGGCATCGGCGCGCTGCTGTCGCTGCCCGTGTTCGACGGCGGCCGCCGCGAGGCCGGGGTGCAGACCGCCAACGCGCAATGGGACCTGGCCGCCGCCAGCTACCGCGAACAGGTGCTGGGCGCGTTCCGCGACGTCGAGGACCAGCTCGCCTCGCTGCGCCTGCTGGCCGACCAGGCCGGCGCGCAGAAGGTGGCCGTCGATGCCGCCACGCGGGCGACGGTGCTGTCCGACGCGCGCTACCGCAACGGCCTCGTGAGCCAGCTGGAGTTGCTGGATGCGCGCCGCAGCGAGCTGGCGAACCGGCGCGTGGCGGTTCAGGTGCGGGCGGCGCAGTACCAGGCGACGGTGGGCCTGATCCGCGCGCTGGGCGGCGGTTGGGGCGAGGGCGTGCCATCGCCGACGGCTGCGACAACGAACCCGGCCCAGCCAGCCTGAGAGCGAACGAAAGGCACACCTGCGCCGGGGCTGTGCCTGACGACGATGCGCGGCAGACCGGCCCGCACCGAATCGTTCCTCCCTCCCGCCGCCTCGGTTTCGCAATGCGTCGTATCGTCCAGTCACCCCGTCCCGAACCGCACCCCTCGATGTCCTCGATCTCGTCCCCCCAGTTCCCCAAGCTCTCCATCCTCGACCTGGTGCCCGTCCAGCAAGGTTCCACCCCCGGCGATGCGCTGCGCGCCAGCCTGGTGCTCGCCCAGCATGCCGAGAAGCTGGGTTTCACGCGCTACTGGGTCGCCGAGCACCACAACATGACGGGCATCGCCAGCGCGGCGACGGCGGTGGTCATCGGCTACCTGGCGCAGGGCACGTCGACGATTCGCGTCGGCTCGGGCGGCATCATGCTGCCCAACCACTCGCCGCTGGTGATCGCCGAGCAGTTCGGCACGCTGGCATCGCTGTACCCCGGCCGCATCGACTGCGGCCTCGGCCGCGCGCCGGGCACCGACCAGGTCACCGTTCGCGCGTTGCGTCGCGACCCGCGCAGCGCTGAGAACTTCCCCGAGGACGTGCAGGAGTTGCAGTCGCTGTTCCAGCCGGTGCGACCCGGCCAGGCGGTGCAGGCCGTGCCCGGCGCCGGCCTGGAGGTGCCGCTGTGGATCCTCGGCTCCAGCACCTACGGCGCGCAACTGGCCGCAGCGCTGGGCCTGCCGTACGCATTCGCGTCGCACTTCGCGCCCGACGCACTGACCCAGGCGATGGCGCTGTACCGCCAGCTGTTCAAGCCGTCCGTGCAACTGCAAAAGCCGTATGCGATGGCCGGTGTCAACGTGGTCGTCGCCGACTCCGACGCGGAGGCGAAACGCCTGTTCACGTCGCACCAGCAGTCGTTCGCGAACCTGCGCCGCGGCCGCCCCGGGCCGCAGCAGCCGCCGATCGACGACATCGATGCCTACTGGTCGCCCGCCGAGAGGCAGATGGCCGAGAACATGCTCGCCTGTTCCATCGTCGGCTCGCCCGAGACGGTGCGCCACGGGCTCGAGCGCTTCGTCGACTACACCGGCGCGGACGAGCTGATGGTGGTGTCGGCGATCTTCGACGCGGCCGCACGCCGCAAGTCGTACAGCCTGCTGGCCGACATCGCGGGCCTCGCGCCGCGTTGATCCGCAGGATCGCATCGCCCCGCGCGTGGCGCGGATGCGTCCGCGGGATATCCACGTCGCGCCCGGCGTGCGACGCCCATAGAGTGCGGGCATGAGCGAACAGCGGAGCGGCAGCGAAGCGACACCCTGGGCCGTGCTTGTCATTGGCGCCGGCTTCGGCGGCCTGGGCATGGCCATCGCGCTGGTGCGGTCCGGCGAGCACGACGTGGTGTTGCTGGAGAAGGGCGACGACGTCGGCGGCGTCTGGCGCGAGAACACCTACCCGGGTGCGGCCTGCGACGTGCCGTCGCACCTGTACTCGTTCTCGTTCGAGCCCAACCCGCACTGGTCGCGCACCTACTCGCCGCAGGCCGAGATCCTCAGCTACCTGCGCCACTGCGCCGACAAGTACGCGGTGCGCGACAAGATCCGCTTCGGCTGCGAGGTGTCCGGCGCCGCGTTCGATGAGCAGACGTCGCTATGGCGCGTGGAGTGGCGCGACGCGCAGGGCGGCGCGCACGCGGGTCATGCGCGCAAGGTGGTGAGCGCGGTCGGGCTGCTGAGCCGCCCCGCGATGCCCGCGGTGCCCGGCCTGGACAGCTTCGACGGGCCGGTGTTCCATTCGGCAAAGTGGCGTCACGACATGCCGCTCGAAGGCAAGCGCATCGCGGTGATCGGCACCGGGGCCTCCGCGATCCAGTTCGTGCCGCAGATCGCGCCCAAGGTGGCGCGCCTGACGCTGTTCCAGCGCACGCCTTCGCACATCCTGCCGCGCGCCGATCGCGCGTATTCGGAGCGTGAGCGACGACGCTTCCTGCGCTGGCCGGTGCTGATGGCGGCGCACCGCGCGCTGATCTACATGACGCACGACCTGCGCGCCGTCGGCTTCACTCGCTTGCGCTGGATGATGGACATCGTCGGCGGCATGCCGTCGCGCCGGCTGTTGAAGGCGCAGGTACCGGACGCCGCGTTGCGCGACAAGCTCACGCCGCGCTACCCGGTGGGCTGCAAGCGCATCCTGATCTCCAACGACTGGCTGCCGACGCTGTCGCGCCCCAACGTCGAGCTCGTCACCGACGCCATCGAGGCCGTCACGCCCACGGGTGTGCGTGTCGTGGGCGGACGCGAGATCGGCGTCGACGCCATCGTGCTGGGCACCGGCTTCAGCGCCAGCGAGTTCCTGGCGCCGATGGCCATTCATGGCAGAGGCGGGCGCAGCCTCAACGCCGCGTGGTCGCAGGGCGCGCAGGCGTGGCTGGGCATCAGCGTGCCGGGCTTCCCCAACTTCTTCATGATCTACGGGCCCAACACCAACCTGGGCCACAACTCGATCGTGTTCATGCTGGAGAGCCAGGTCGCGCACGTGATGCGCTGCCTGCGCAAGCTGCGCGACGCACGCGGCGTGACGATCGAGATGACGACGGCGCCGTTCGAGCGCTTCAACGCGCGCGTGCAGCAGCGCTCGCAGCAGACCGTGTTCGCCGGCTGCACGAGCTGGTATGTCGACGCGAACGGCCGCCACACTGTCAACTGGCCGGGCTTCACGACGACCTATCGCTGGCTGACTCGCTACGCCGGTCTGGGCGCGTACGCGGTTCGCTGAGCCTCATTGGCGCGCTGGTTCGACATTGGTCGCCATGACGGTCGCCAAGGTGGAGCCACCCGTCGAGGCGCAATCGGGAACCTTGCCGTCGTCGAACTTGACGGCGATTCCCTTCAGCACCGGGCGCACCAGACGCCACGGCCAGAAACCGAAGCGCTGCGCGCCGTTGTAGCTCGTGATCGCATCGGCACCCTTGGAACGCGCCTCCGCCACGAATGCCGGCAGCTCGTCGCGAACGCCGCCGTACGTGCCCTTGCCGAGCTTGACGTTACCGATGCTGCGGTACTTGAAATCCGACGGCGGCGAACCGGCATACAGGCAGAAATCGCCATTGGCGATGGTCGACCTCGCAGCGGATGCCGCCGTCGCCACCGGCGCCGTGGATGCAGTCGACGGCACCGCATTGGAATCGTCGGCGGCGTGCGCCGCTTGCGCAATCATCATGGAGATTGCCAGGACACAGATCTTGTTCATGGGGTTCTTCGCTTCTCTGGGCGCCTCCCTCCGAGGCCGGCGAAGTATCGCAGGGGTCAATCTCGTGCCATTGCGTCCGCTTGCCGATTGCGTGCACGAAGTCTTGCCGTCGACGCCCAGACATGCTCATGGTCGAACGCCGACGCCATCGCCGCGGCAAGGATCATCACTGCGCCGAAGGCCCACAGGCCCGCCCCGGGGATCACGCTGGCCAGGCCATTGAGCTTCACGAACGCGACGAGCACGCCCAGCATGAACACCTCCACCATCACCCACGGCTTGACGGCCTGCATTGCGCGCAGCACCAGCTCGAAGCCGGGCGCGTGCTGGCCCGTGCGCAGCGACAGCAGCACGTAGGCGACCGCGCCCATCTCGATCAACGGATTCAGCAGCGTCGTGAACAGCACGAGGATGCACATGAACCAGGCGCCCTCGTCGTACAGCGTCCAGGCGGCCTGCCACAGGGTGGTGCTGCGCACCTGGCCCTGGATGTCGATGGCCAGGATCGGGTTGGTGTGGGCGATGGCCAGCATCACGAGGCCGCCCATCGCCATGGCCAGCGGCAGGTCGAAGCTCGCGTGGCGCGCGAGGCCCAGCGTGGCGCCGCAGCGGCGGCATTCGTAGTGACGGCCGGACGGCACGAGGTCGTCGGTGTCCTCGCCGGCGCCGTCCACGCGCGAGCGCCGGTGCAGTGCGTCGCATTCCTCGCAGGCAACCAGGTCGTCGCGCAAGGTGGCCAGCGGGATGCGCGGCGCCAGTGCATCGACGCTGTCGTTCAGTGCCGTCTGGGCCAGGTGACGCGGCGTGCCGTTGGCGGCCCGGGCGCGTCGCAAGCGCTCGAACATGTCAGCGGCCGATGCAGGTCTGAGCGCGCTCCGCGGCGCTCGAGCGCAAGGCGGCGGCGACGTCTTCGGCCACCAGCCGCAGCGTGTCCGAATGCCCGCGGGCGAGGCGGTCGAAGCGCTGCTGCGACTCCTCGACGCTCGCGTTGGCTGCCGGCGCCGCGCCCGCGGTGTCGCGTACCGCGGTGCGCACGACGCGGTAGCGACCCGCCTCGACGGGTCCCAGCGACGGGGCCGACGGCAGGCATTCGATCGTCCAGCGCACCTGGTCGCTGACCGCCGGCGCGGGCGTGAGCATCGAGTCGAAGCGCAGCACCTGCACCCGCACGCGCAACGGCGCGGGACGCTCGAGGTCGGCGCCGCTGCCCGAGCCGGTGGGGCCGGCGTCGGCCCACAAGCTGTCGGGCAGGGCGCCGCGGTTCAGGTAGTCGACGAGCGACTGTGCGACGTCGGCGCCCAGGCCCTGCGTCCACAGCTGGTGGTCGTAGATCATCGCGCCGGTGTCGCCGGTGCGGATCACCCATTCGTCGCGGCCCAGCGCATCGGGCACGGTGACCGGCCCGATCGCCAGTGCGCGCGGCGCCTCGCGCGCGGCCGTGGGCGCGGGCGCGACCGCGGGGCGCAGCGTGTGGAAGTGGTCGGGCGGCGTGGAGCAGCCGGCCGCCAGCGCGAGGGCCGCGAGCAGCGACAAGCGTTTTTGCGTCATTTCGGATCCTCCGGCTTGCCCTTCAACAGCGACTCCGGATGGCGCTCCAGGTAGTCGGCCAGGCCGCGCAGCGAGGCCGCGGCCTTCGAGACTTCGTTGAGCGCGTTGGTGGCCTGCGGGCCCACCGTCTGGTCGACGGTGCCCAGCGTCTTGCGCAGGTCGTCGACGGCCTTGCGCGCTTCGGCCAGCGTGTGGCTGGCCTCGGGCACGACGCTGCTGTCCACGTGCTGCAGCAGGTCGTCCGCATGTTTCATCGTGGTGTCGAGATCGCTGAGATCCTTGTGCAGATCCTGCGCAAGCTGGTCGAACGGGATCGCGTCGAGTTTCTTGGCGATCGAGGCGAGCGAGTCCTGCAGGCTGTCGAGTGCGCCCGGCGCAGTCGGCATCGTTGGCGGCGTGGTGCTCCAGTCGATGTGGGCGGCGGGCACGTCCTTGATGAAATCGAGCGCCACGAAGAGCTGGCCCGTCAGCAGGCTGCCGCTGCGCAGTTGCGCACGGAAGCCGCGGCGCACCATCGGGTCGATGCGCTTGCGCTGGTCGTCCTGCGTCATGTCCTCGGGGCCGGACTTGTTGATCGTCGGCAGGCGGCGGGGGTAGACGCGCACGTCGACCGCGATCAACGGCTCCGGGTTGGACTCTCCGCTGCTGCCGTCGACGGCAATGCGCGTGACCTCGCCGATCGGCAGGCCGCGGTATTCCACTGGCGCACCCACCGCCAGCCCGCGTACCGAGCTGGCGAACAACAGGCGGTAGTCGAAGCCCTGCGAGTCGGGCAGCTTCAATGCGTCGGACTGCTGCGCGTAGAGCGAGAACTGCGTGCGTTCGGCGGCCTCGGGTGGCGTGGCGAGTGCATTGTCCGGATCGGGCAGGTCCTGGAAAGCGATGCCGCCGGCCAGCACGCTGACCACCGATTGCGTCTGCACGTGCAGCCCTTGTGCGCCGAGGTCGACGTCGACCCCGCTGGCGTGCCAGAACCGGCTGTGTGCGCTGACGAAGCGGTCGTAGGGCGCGGTGATGAAGATCGTGAACTTGATGTGGCGGCCGTCCGGCACCATCGTGTAGGCGAGCACCTGGCCGACGGGCACGCGGCGCAGGTAGATGGGCGAGCCGATGTCGAGCGAACCGAGGTCGTCGGAGACCAGCGTGAACTCGCGGCCCGGCACGTCGGCGGTGATCGCGGGCTGCACGTCCAGGCCCTCGAACTCGCGCTTCTCGGTGGGGTTGCGGCCGGCGTCCATGCCGATGTAGGCACCCGACAGCAGCGTGCCCAGGCCGCTGACGCCGGCGGCACCGATGCGCGGGCGCACGACCCAGAAGCGGGTGTCGGTGACCAGCAGGTTCTCGATGCCGGAGTTGCCGCGCATCTCCGCGCTGACCTCGACTTCTCGGTGATCCTTGGTCAGCTTGACGCGGCGCACGATGCCGATGTCGACGTCCTTGAACTTGATGTGCGTCTTGTTGGCCTCGATGCTTTCGGCATTGTGGAAGTAGATCGTGATCGTCGGACCGCGGTTGAGGATCGAGCGCACGCCCAGGCCCACGCCGATGATCACGGCGATCAGCGGCACGAGCCAGACCAGCCACAGCGAGTAGTGCGCGCGGCGGGCGATGACGGGACGCGGCAGGTCGGGCGGCGGCGTCGGTTCGGGCGGCGACGCGACGTCGTCGCGCGGTTCGTCAGGGGCACTCAAGGCGCGTCTCCGGCAGGGTCGGTGAAGGCTTCCGGCATGGGCGCGACCTCGCCCTCCGGCTTGTCGAACAGCAAGCGCGGATCGAAGCTGTGGGTGGCGAGCATGGTCAGCACGACGACGGCGCCGAAGGCCATCGCGCCGGGTCCGGGCGTCAGTTCGGCCAGGCTCTCCACCTGGACCAGTGCGGCCAGCATCGTGACGACGAAGATGTCGAGCATCGACCATCGCCCGATCAGCTCCAGCACGCGGTAGGCCTTCAGGCGCCGCTGGGCCCAGCGGCGGTCGTGGCGCTGCAGCGAGATCAGCAGCAGCGACAGCAGCAGCAGCTTGGTGACCGGCACGACGATGCTGGCGACGAACACGATCGCCGCGAGCGGGTACGACCCGTCGTTCCAGAGATAGACGATGCCGCTGAAGATGGTGTCGACCTGGCGTCCGCCCAGCGATGCCGTGGTGGTGACGGGCAGCAAGTTGGCCGGCAGGTACAGCGCGGTGCCGGCCAGCAGGTAGGCCCAGCTGCGGGCGACGGCGTCGGGCTTGCGCGGGTGGACGACGGCGTCGCAGCGCGGGCAGCGCGCCCGGCGGTGTTGCAGCGCCTGCGGTGGCGGCGCCACGAGTGCCGCACAGCTGCGGCAACGCCAGAGTCCGGCCGCGAGCGCGGAGCAGGCGGGGGCGATGGGATCCGGAACGGGGGCGGATGCGGGCATTGTTGCGCTGGAGTCTAGCCCGACAGCAGGGCAATAACGGGGCCCGCCGCCAAAGCAATTCGCCCGCGCAGAGCGGGCGAATCGGACACGCGAAAGGCGGTGTCGCTTACTGCGCCGTGCCGCCGCTGAGTGACTTCAGTTCGAATGAGCTCACGTAGAGCGACTGCTGGCGGTCGTAGAACAGGCTGGAGTTGCGCGATTCCCCGGTGTCGGTGTACGGGAACCATACGTCCATGCACTTCATCGGGCCGCCGACGAACACGCGGTACAGGATGGCGTGGCTGCCGCGGTAGATATTGACGTCCGGGTTCGCCTGGAAGTCGGCCGGCGGCATCTTCTTCTTGGCGTTGTAGTTCTTCCAGATGAGCAGCGTGGGCTTGCCGGTGACCGCGCCGCCGTCGCGCGGGACGTCGACGTTGGTCAGGCCGATCAGGTTGCCGTTGACGGTGTCGGACCATGAGGTGTTGTACAGGCCCGGCACGTAGTCGCTCATCGGCAGGTCCCTTTGCGTGGCCAGCGATTTCACGCCATTGGCGGCGCGCGGTCGGTCGGCGTTGCAGGTGGGCACGATGGGACGGAACGCCCGCGTGCCGGCTTCGGTGCCGCCGCCGACGGTGCCGGAGGCGAAGTCGGGCGCGCTTGTGAGCGTGGCGGCGGGCACGCCGCCGAAGTCGACGAAGCCGGTGTTGGCCTTGGGCACCTTCTTGCCCTTGGCGAGCACCGGCGCGACGGCCATGACGTCGGGCAGCGGCACGTCGCTGGCGCGGTAGTACGCCAGCGTCTGGCGGCGCGTGGCCAGAAATTTGTGGAACGCGACATCGTCGGTCAGGTCGACGATCTCGACGCGGCGGTTGGCGGCGCGGCCGGCTTCGACGTGGTTGTCGGCGACGGGCAGGGTCTCGCCGGCGCCCTGGTAGTACAGGTTGGTCGCGGCGACGCCCTGGGACTGGAACACGCGCGCCACGGCGGCGGCGCGGCGCTCGGACAGGTTGGCGTTCTCGGTGCTGCTGCCGCTGTCGTCGGTGTGGCCCACCAGCAGGATGCGTTTGGTCTTGAGCGACTCGACGGCGGACTTCTCGTCGTCGGTTGACGTGAGCGACAGCTTGGCCTGCTGCCTGGAATACGAGTACTGCTCGGCGACCGCCCGGAACAGCGACTCGGCCTCGGGCGTGAGCTTGTCGGAGCCGGACGCGAACTGCTTGCCGTTGTCGCGCAGCGTGACGGACAGGCCGGCGGTGGTGGTGTCCGAGCCCGACGTGAACGGTGTGGCCGAGGCCGGTGACGAGTCGGTGGCGGCCACCGTGGCGGCCGCGGGCAACTCGCCCTTGGGCACGATGACCGAGGCGACGTTCATCTCGGCGTTGTGTTCCTTGGCGATGGCGAAAAGCGCGCAGCGGCGCTGGTCCATGTTGTAGCCGATGGCCGCTCCGAGGGCGCCACCGCCGACGCCACCCAGCACGCGGGCATCGGTGGACTTGGTGAACTGGGACGTGACGACCGCCCCCGCGACGGCGCCGAGCACGCCGCCGACCATGGTGGCCGTCTTGGCGCACGGATCGTCACTGACCTTCATGCCGGCAATCGACTGGGCGCCGGTGTGTGGATCGGTGGCGCAGCCCGAGATCAGCAGGGCGGCGGCCGGAAGGGCCAGGGCGAGCGGATGCAGGCGGAAGCGTTTTGTCGATGTCATGGCAGAGGCTCTTCGATGAGATGTTGATTTCCTGGGGCCGTCCCCGAAGCACAACGTGTGCACGGCCTGAAGGCGCGGGCGCACCTGCGCCGCACCGATCCGCCATTCAATCATGGCTCGCGCGGCGCCGCATTCGCCATTCCGGGGGATTTCCCTCCTGTCGGGCGCCCTCGGGTGTAAACAAGTGCGTATCCGCCACACCTGAACCCGAGCGCGGGACTCGACATGGCCCGCGACCGCACAATCGTTGCCACCCACCCGTAACAGCAGGAAGGCAAGCCATGACCTCGCGCCGTCGTTTCATCTCCCTCGTCCCGTTGCTGGGCGCCGCCGCGCTCGCCCGCGCCCAGGCGCCGGCCGCGTTGGTCGACCCCAAGGATCCCGCGGCCGCGGCGTTGGGCTACGTGGGCGATGCCAGCAAGGCGGACAAGGCCAAGTTCCCGAAGTACGCCGCCGGCCAGGCGTGCAGCGGCTGCGCGCTGTACCAGGGCGCGGCCGGCTCGGCGTCGGGGCCGTGCCCGTTGTACGCCGGCAAGGCCGTCGCGGCCAAGGGCTGGTGCAGCGCCTGGGTGAAGAAGGCCTGACGCGTCCAGCGCGCCAATGAAGACGGGCCCCGCGGGGCCCGTTTGTCGTTGAGGATGCGCGCGGCGGGCGCATCGGGTCAGCGGTCAGTGGTCGGTGTGCAGGTAGCTGGCCGTCCTGGGCAGGCGCAGGCTCACCAGGAACACGATGACCATCATCACGGTCACGTACCAGAAGAAGGTCGATTCCATCTGCCAGGCCTTGAGCTGCAGCGCCACGAGCTCGGCGGAGCCGCCGAAGATGGCGTTGGAGATCGCGTAGCCCACGCCGACGCCCAGCGCGCGTACCTGGGCCGGGAACATCTCGGCCTTGACGATGGCCGACACCGAGGTGTACAGGCTCACGACGGCCAGCGCGACGCAGATCAGGACGCCTGCGATCACCGGCGTCGCGGCGCTGCCGATCGCCGTCATCAGGGGCACCGTGAGCAGCGTTCCCAGCGCGCCGAACAGCATCATCGACATGCGCCTGCCGATGCGGTCGGACAGCATGCCGAACAGCGGCTGCATGCACATGTAGACGAACAGCGTGACCAGCGAGATGTTGCTGGCCGTCGTCTTGGACATGTGCGCCGACGCGATCAGGTACTTCTGCATGTACGTGGTGAAGGTATAGAAGATCAGCGAGCCGCCGGCGGTGTAGCCCAGCACCGTGAGGAAGGCTGCGCGATGGTCGCGCCAGATCACGCCGAAGCTGCCGGCCTCCTTGCTCTCCAGATCCTTCGCGGACGCCGTCTCGTGCAACGAGCGACGCAGCAGCAACGCGACCACGGCGGTGATCGCGCCGATCACGAACGGGATGCGCCAGCCGAAATCCTGCATTTCGGCGTCGCTCAGGAACTGCTTGAGGATGACGACGACGGCCACCGCCAGCAGTTGCCCGCCGATCAGCGTGACGTACTGGAACGAGGAGTAGAAACCGCGCTCTCCACGCAGCGCCACCTCGCTGAGGTAAGTGGCGGTGGCGCCGTATTCGCCGCCCACCGACAGGCCCTGCACCATGCGCGCGAGCAGCAGCAGCAACGGCGCGGCGAAGCCGATCTGCTGGTACGTGGGCAGCACCGCGACGGCCAGCGAGCCGGCGCACATCATCACCACCGAGATCACCAGCGAGGTCTTGCGACCGCGGCGGTCGGCGATCTTGCCGAACATCCAGCCGCCGATCGGCCGCATCAGAAAGCCGATGGCGAAGACGGCCGCGGAGTACAGGTACTGCTGGATCGTGGTGTACGACTTCGGGAAGAACGACTGCGCGAAATAGATCGTCGTGAACGAGTAGACATAGAAATCGAACCACTCGACCAGGTTGCCCGACGAGGCCGCCATGATGGCGAAGATGCGTCGTCGCTTTTCCTCGAACGAGTAGTGGCCGATGGTTTCGCTTGCGACTGCATCCATTCGTTGTCTCCGTCAGAGGTCAGCAGGCATTCTCTACCGATCGCCGGCTTTTTTCGCTACTCGGCCGTGAGGGATTCTGCGTAGGTAAGCCCGCGCCGCGGGGGGGCCTGGTCCACGGATTGCCGGAGCCCAGCCGTACCCCCGGCACACATCCGGCCACCACCATCCCAGAGGAGTTTTCCATGCTTGGCACCATTCTTATTGTCGTTCTCGTCCTGATGCTGGTCGGCGCCTTGCCGACGTGGAATCACAGCCGCAGCTGGGGCTATGCCCCGAGCGGCGTCTTCGGCCTGCTGGTCATCGTGCTGCTGATCCTGCTGCTGACCGGCCGCATATAAACCTGGACGCCTCGGCGTCACGCGCCTCCTGCTGCGTTGCAACAGGAGGCTTGCGTGCGTGCGCAGTGCGTGTTTGCGCGTGCTGCCTTTGTCGTCGAACCAACGAGACGAGCGGCAACTTCTGCCGCGGCTTGCTGCCTGCCACCTTGGCCTTCACCCGCTGCCTCGTCGTCGACGACGATCCCGAACTGCTGCAATCCGTAGCTGACTACCTGCGTCGGTTCGGCTTCGAGGTCGTCGCCGCGGCGAGCGCCAGCGCCCCGAGACGGCCAACCTGGCGGAATTCGTTCAGACCGATATCCCGATCTGCAGCGACACCACATAGCCGTCGCTCACGTTGCCGGTGACCGTGGACATCTCGGTGCTGGTGCCGTCCGAGAACACGCCGTCCGTGGCGAAGCTGAGGTTGGCGAAGTTGGTCACGCTGGCGCTGTAGCCTGTGGCGGTCGAGTAGACGGTGGTGCAGACGCTGGTGGGGAACGCGAGCTGCGTTGTCTTGAGCCTGTTCGTGTACGACGTCGCCGCCGTCGCGCTGCGGTACACCTCGATGTGGATGTGCGGCATGCGCCCGGAGTAGCAGCCTGGGAAGATGGTGGTGAACGTGGCCACGCCGCTGGCGTCGGTCTCCTGCAAGCCGCGCAGGTAGTTCTGGCTGGTCGCACCGTATAGCGAATACTCGCCGTCGCGGTCGCAGTGCCACACGTAGACCGCGCAGCCGGACAGGTCGGCGCAGCTGTTGTTGGCGTCGACCACCGTCAGCTGCAGCGTCGTCACGACGCCGGCCGCGCTGCCGGTCATCGTGCCGAAGCTGGGGCGGATGTCGCTGCGCACGATGCCGGTCAGCGCGAGCGCGTTCGACACCGTGCCGTTGATCGTGTTGGAGCCGTCAGCCGGAAAGGGGCCCTGGGTTTCCTCGGCGCTGACGGCGCAGGTGCCGGTGGACGTCGAGCCCGTCGAACCGGACGATCCCGACGACGTGCTCGAATCGCTGGCCGAATCGGCGCCGCCGCCGCAGCCCAACACCGTCAGCAGCGTGGTGGCGGCCAGCCCGGCGGCCCCGAGCAGGACGCGCCGGCGTCCGAGGGTGTCGAGGTCGTGGGCGAGGCCCTTGTCGTGATCGTCCATGGTGTTGTCCTTGAGTGGGTGGCCGCAACGGTGCTTGCGTCGGGTCATTGGACAAACGGGACGTGTCGTGGATTTAGCCGCTTGGTGTCGGACCGGACATGTGCGGCAGACTTTGCATGACGCTGCGGATTCAGGCGCGCGCCTCGCCGATCAGCTGGAGCAAATGTGCCGGGTCGACGGGCTTGGTCATGTGGTGGTCGAAGCCCGCGGCCAGCGCCTGGCTGCGGTCGGCGTCCTGGCCCCATCCGGTGATGGCCACCAGCGTGGGCAGCGCGCCGTCAGCGCGCGCGCGGATCTCCGCGGCCACCTCGTTGCCGGTGCGGTGCGGCATGCCGATGTCGAGCAGGCAGATCTGCGGCCGTACGCGCTCGTAGGCGAGCAGTGCGTCGGCGCCGTCGTAGGCGAGCGTGACCTCGTGGCCTTCCAGCTCCAGCAGCGCGGCCAAGCTCTCGGCGGCGTCGCGGTTGTCGTCGGCGACGAGGATGCGCCGCGCCGAACCCGCGCGCGGCTCGACGCCGGGGTGCGCGGCCGCGACGCGGTCCGGGGTGTCGCCGCGCGGCAGCCGCACGGTGAACACGCTGCCGCGGCCGCCGCCTTCGCTGCGCGCGACGATGGTGCCGCCGTGCAGCTCCACCAGGCCCTTGGTCAGCGCCAGGCCGATGCCCAGGCCGCCGGCGCGGTCGTCGCTGCCGCGCAGCTGGGTGAACATGTCGAACACCGCTGGCAGCGACTCCGGCGCGATGCCGATGCCGTTGTCGCTGACCTCGATCACGACGTCGTCGCCATCGAGCGCAGCCACCAGCCGGATGCGGCCCTGCGGTTCCGTGTACTTGGCCGCGTTGGTCAGCAGGTTGGCCACGATCTGCGAGACGCGCAGCGGGTCGGCCTGCATCAGGATGCGGGCCTGCGGCGTCACCACCTCGAGCGCATGCTGATGCGAGTCGATCAGCGGGCGCGCGGTCTCGACGGCGGCGGCGATCATCTCGCCCAGCGGGTTGGCGTCGCGGCGCAGCGAGAGGCGGCCGCGCGTGATGCGCGAGACGTCCAGCAGGTCGTCCAGCAGCAGCGCCATGTGGCGCACCTGGCGCTCGATGACCTCGTGGCTCCAGCGCTTCTGAGCCTCGGTGGCCTGCGGCAGGCGCGACACCGCGCTCGCCTGGCGGATCGGCGCGAGCGGGTTGCGCAGCTCGTGCGCGAGCGTCGCCAGGAACTCGTCCTTGCGCCGGTCGGCGTCCTGCAACTGGCGCTCGTCGTTCTTGCGCCGAGTGACGTCTGTGAACCATAGCGCGACGGCGCCGCGCATGGGCGAGGCGACGCAGCTGAACCACTGCTCGGCGCCTTCGTAGTGCACCAGCACCTCGAACTCGCGGGTCTCGTTGGAGTCGACCACCGCGACGTATTGCCTGAACGATTCGCTGCTCGCCCAGCGCGACGGCAACACCTCCTGCACGCGCTTGCCTTCGAAGGCGTCGGCCGGCCGGTGAAGCGCCTTCGCGGCGGCGTCGTTGACGTAGCTCCATTCGAAGTCGACGATCTGGTCGCTGGCGTGCTCGCGCACTGGCGACAGCACGACGAAGGGCACCGCCGACGCGTCGAGCACGGCCTGGAAGCTGCCTTGCGACTCCTGGTAGGCGGCCTGGGCCCGTGCCCGCTCGATGAACGT
Source organism: Burkholderiaceae bacterium (assembly GCA_039920745.1). Lineage (GTDB taxonomy): Bacteria > Pseudomonadota > Gammaproteobacteria > Burkholderiales > Burkholderiaceae_C > Scleromatobacter. Next base: position 111,251 of record JBDSDD010000029.1, read on the forward strand.
GGCGGCCTTGCGGGCGCAGATGTCGGCCAGCGTGCATTCGCGCTCGGTGGGCGTGTGCGGCCGGTCCAGGTGGATCGACAGCGCGCCGATGACTTCGCCGTCGAGCCCTATCAGAGGCGTCGCGTGCACGGCGCGGAAGCCTTCCTGGCTGGCCAGCGCGCGCAGCCCGGGATCCACGGCGTCGGACGCGGTGTCGACGATGACCGTGCGCTCGCGCCGCGCGCAGCTGATCGCGCAGGCGCCGTCGATGCCGCTGGTCTGCATCAGGTGCGCGACGGCCTCGGGCGTGAAGCCGATGCTGGAGTCGATGCCCAGGGTGCCGGATCGGGTGTCGAACAGCGTCAGCAGGCCGCGCCGCGCGCTGTGGAAATCGGCCAATGCCACCACGATCATCTGCAACTGCTCGGACAGCGTGCGCGTGTCCAGCAGCCGGCTGCTCAGCTCGTGCAGCCGGTGCAGGTCGGCCACCTGCTGGCCCAACTCGGCCTGCGTGCGTCCGAGCAGGTCGTCGACGGCGCGGCGCTCGGTGATGTCGATGCAGGCTCCGCGCAGGCGCACCGCGCGGTCGCCCGACCACACGACGTGCACGCGCAGCATCAGCCAGCGTTCGCGGCCATCGGGCAGCGTCAGTCGCACCTCGCGTTCGTAGCCGCTCGCGCGCTCGGACAGCTTGCGTGCGACCACCCCACGCGCCTCAAGCACGACCTCTGGCGGCATCCGCGCCACTATCTGCGCGAGCGGCACGGCGCCGTCCTGCGCGTCGACGCGGCACAGCAGTGCCAGCGCGGGCGACAGGTAGACGGTGCGCGTGGCCAAGTCGAGGTCGAAGATGCCGATGCCGGTGTCCTCGCCGGCCAGCACCAGGCGCTGCTCCGCCGCGGATGCGCGCGCGCTCGTCGCGCGCAGGCGCCCGCCCAGCGTGGCCAGCAGCAGCCCCAGGATCGCGTAGATCAGCAGCGAGAGCTCGTCGGTGGTGGTCACCACCCACCAGTGATCCGCTGGCACCAGCCACAGCACGGCGCTGGCGAAGCCGACGGCGGTGACGAACAGGCCGGCACCGCGACCGCAGCGCGCGGCCGTGGCCACGATGGCTGGCAGGAAGAACAGGAACGGGATCTTGCTGCCGACCCACGGGCGCACCGTCCACTGCAGCGCCACGGCGAGTGCCGCCAGGGCCGCAGCGGTCGCCCATCGCTTCAGGCGCTCGGGGTCGGAAAGGATCGCGCGCATGGTGGGCGGGCAGTGGGTTGGGCTGGAGATGCGAAGCCGCAAGCGTACTGGATGGCGGGCGGACGCTGTCGCGATGCCCGCGAATATGCCCGCGGGACCGGGAAATCCCCAGGGCGCGACCCCACGAACAACTGTTCAGCTTCGGGCTTCGTCAAGCCCCAGCGTGTCCCCCTCTCGAGGGGGCGCCAGCACGCCGCCCGGGTGGCACAATTTCCCAGTGTTTTGCGCCTCGCCCCGAGTGGGGCAGCCCTCTGGAGGAGAGTTTCTATGACAAGAATCACCAAGACGTCCGCGGCCCTGGTTGCCGTGTTGCCCCTGATGCTGTTCGCCGGCACCGTGTCGGCCGCGACGGCGTCGATCGAGAAGTGCGGCCACAAGCTGGGCGTGCTGGCCGTGACCGAACCCAACGGTGGCTGGGGCTACCTGTCGTCCTACCAGCTCGGCTCGCCGGCGCAGCTGATCCGCATGATGGTGCAGGACTCCGGCTGCTTCGACGTCGTCGAGCGCGGCGTGGCGATGGCCAACATCCGCGAGGAGCGCTCGCTGGCCGAGTCCGGCGAGATGCGCGGCGAGTCCAACATCGGCAAGGGCCAGATGCAGGCCGCCGACTTCGTCATGACGCCCGCGGTGCAGATCGCGGCCAACAACACCGGCGGCGTCGGTGGCGCGCTGATGGGTGGCGCGCTGAGCCACTTCGGCCTGGGCGGCATCACCGGCGGCCTGAAGTTCAAGGAGGCGTCCACCAGCCTGATCATCGCGGACGTGCGCTCCAGCCTGCAGGTGGCCGCTGCCGAGGGCAAGGCCACCAAGACCGACTTCGACATCGGCGGCTGGGGCTGGACCGGGGCCGCGTTCGGCGCGGCCAACGGCTACACCAACACGCCCGAAGGCAAGGTCATCGCCGCCAGCCTGCTGGACAACTGGAACAACATCGTCCGCACGATCCGCGACAACCCGTCGCTGATCAAGACGCACAGCGAGTCGGGCGACGTCAACGCCGCCAACTCGACGCGCGCCGGCGCCCCGCAGAAGGCCGGCGAGGTGTTGATGGCACGCATCAACAACGTGAAGGTGTACGCCGGCCCGTCCAAGGACAGCAAGGTCGTCGCCACGTTGACCCGGTCCGACGAGCTGATCGCCAGCGGCGACCAGAAGAACGGCTTCGTGCAGGTGGATTCGGCCAACTTCAGCGGCTGGGTGCAGAAGACGCTGGTGGCCGCGCACTGATGAAGGCGCTGCGCCTCGCGGCAGGCTTGTTGCTGGCCGGCGCCGCCTCCGCGCAAGACTCCACCTCGATGTGCCGCAGCTTCTGCGACGTCGATGCCAAGGTGTGCCGCGAAGGCGAGCACCCGGTGGCATGGGGGGTCGCCGATGCGCTGCTCCACTTGCACGGGACGCCGTCGGTGTCACCCGACAAGCACGATCAGGCCGCCGACGACAACGACAAGGTGCGCCGGTCGCAGGATCGCGGATGCGGCGACGCGCGCCAGGCCTGCCGCCGCGAGTGCGTGGCGCCGGCCGAGGCGCCCGTGGCGGCTGCCGCGGCGTCGGCGACGCCCTGAAGGCGCATTCCCGCACGGGCGCGGCGCGCCCGCGCGTGACGCGCAACCGAGGATGACGGAAAATCGCGGATTCCGCCGCCTTCCATTCGCCATGCGCATCCTCGACCTTCGCCTACGCCTGCGCGCCCTCGGCGCCTCGCCCGACCACGAGGCGCGCGTGCTGCGCCAATGGGTCACCGCGCAGCCGCAGGATGCCGGCAAGCGGCGCATCGAGGACTTCCTCCCGCTGGCGCTGCGCAATGAATTGCCCGCGATCACCGCTGACCTGGCCGGGCTCGCGACGCTCCAGTCGGAGCATCCCGGCGAGGACGGCTCCGCCCGCCTGCTGGTCGGTCTCAACGACGGCCAGACGGTCGAGAGCGTGCTGCTGCCGCGCGACGGGCTGTGCGTGTCGACGCAGGTCGGCTGCGCCGTGGGCTGCCTGTTCTGCATGACCGGCCGCGACGGCCTGCTGCGCCAGGTCGGCAGCGCCGAGATCGTTGCCCAGGTGGCGCTGGCGCGAACCAAGCGCTTCGTCAAGAAGGTCGTCTTCATGGGCATGGGCGAGCCTGCGCACAACCTCGACAACGTGATGGAGGCCATCGACCTGCTGGGCACCGCCGGCGGCATCGGCCACAAGAACCTCGTGTTCTCCACCGTCGGCGACCCGCGCGTGTTCGAGCGTCTGCCGCAAGGGCCGGTCAAGCCCGCGCTGGCGTTGTCGCTGCACACCACCAAGGACGCGCTGCGCCGCGAACTGCTGCCCCGCGCGCCGCGCATCACGCCCGACGAACTGGTCGATCTCGGCGAACGCTACGCGCGCGCCACCGGATACCCGATCCAGTACCAGTGGACGCTGCTGGACGGCATCAACGACGGCGACGACGAGATCGACGGCATCGTGCGCCTGCTCAAGGGCAAGTACGCGCTGATGAACATGATCCCGTACAACACCAACGAGGGCCTGGGCTTCACGCGGCCCTCGGTCGAGAAGGCAGCGGCGATCGCCAAGGCGCTGCAGTCGCGTGGCGTGCTGACCAAGCTGCGGCAGTCGGCGGGGCAGGATGTCGAGGGGGGCTGCGGGCAGTTGCGCGCGCGTGCCGCGGACGGCGGGGCGCTGGTGCGCATGCCCAGGCGCGGGGAGCGCGCGGGCGCGCGGCCCATCGGGTGGGAGGTCATTCGCTGACCTTGCCCCGCCCCGCCTTGATCGCCGAGCGCACGCTCTTGCCCTCCAGTCGCCGCTGCTTGGAGCCGTAGGTCGGCTTGGTCGCGCGGCGCACGCGCGGGGGCTTTTCCACCGAATCGACCAGCTCCTGCAATCGCAGCCAAGCGTCGCCGCGGTTCTGGTCCTGGCTGCGGTATTGCTGCGCCTTGATGATGAGCACGCCTTCGTCGGTGATGCGGCTGTCGCGCAGGCACAGCAGCCGCTCCTTGACCGCCTCGGGCAGTGACGAGGCGCGCACGTCGAAGCGCAGGTGCACCGCGCTGGACACCTTGTTCACGTTCTGGCCGCCGGCGCCCTGGGCGCGGATGGCGGTGATCTCGACCTCGTCGGGCGGGATCGTCAGCGGCATGGGAGGGCTCGGGGGTTCACGGGCGTATTGGACCCTGTTTTTCGAGGCGACCGACGGGCCACTGTTCAGCAATTGGCGAACCCGAGTAAAAACGACTGACACTGGCGCGGGGTCATGAAGCAAAGCCGGTGGATGAGGCAACATGACCGGTCATGCGGTGGCGTCACCGCGAGGAGAAGACATGCCCCTGGCCCCGCTCGCGCCTTACGCGCACACCCTGAAGACGTTCAAGATGCCTTCGGGCGCCATCGGCCGCTTCCATTCGCTGCCGGCGCTCGCCAAGGAGTTCCCGCAGATCGCCCGGCTGCCGGTGTCGATCCGCATCGTTCTTGAGGCGGTGCTGCGCCACTGCGACGGGCGCCGCGTGATGCCCGAGCACGTGCGCCAGCTCGCCAACTGGAAGCCGGTGGCCGTGCGCAGCGAGGAGATCCCGTTCGTCGTCTCGCGTGTCGTGTTGCAGGATTTCACGGGCGTGCCGCTGCTGTGCGACCTGGCCGCGATGCGCACCGAGGCCGCGCACCAGAACAAGAACCCGAAGACGATCGAGCCGCTGGTGCCGGTCGATCTCGTCGTCGACCACAGCGTGATGATCGATGACTTCGGGCACAAGAACTCGCTCGACATCAACATGAAGATCGAGTTCCAGCGCAACAACGAGCGCTACAAGTTCATGAAGTGGGGCATGCAGGCGTTCGACACCTTCGGCGTGGTGCCGCCGGGCTTCGGCATCGTCCACCAGGTCAACCTCGAGTACCTGGCGCGCGGCGTGCACCGGCAGGTCGACCCGAGCGGCGACCACGCGCCGCTGTACTACCCCGACACCCTGGTGGGCACCGACAGCCACACCACGATGATCAACGGCCTGGGCGTGGTGGGCTGGGGCGTGGGCGGCATCGAGGCCGAGGCGGCGATGCTGGGCCAGCCGGTGTACTTCCTGACGCCGGATGTCGTGGGTTTCGAGTTCACTGGCAAGCTGCGCGAAGGCGTCACCGCCACCGACCTGGTGCTGACCGTCACCGAGATGCTGCGCAAGGCCAAGGTGGTGGGCAAGTTCGTCGAGTTCTACGGCGCTGGCACGGCGCAGCTGTCGGTGCCCGACCGCGCGACGCTGGCCAACATGGCGCCCGAGTACGGCGCCACGATGGGCTTCTTCTCGGTCGACGACAAGACGGTGGAGTATCTGCGCGGCACCGGCCGCACGTTCGCCGAACTCGAGTCCTTCGAGGCCTACTTCCGTGCCCAGGGCCTGTTCGGCACACCGGCCAGCGGGGCCATCGACTTCAGCGAATCGCTGACGCTCGACCTGTCCACCGTCACGCCCAGCCTGGCTGGGCCGAAGCGGCCGCAGGATCGCATCGAGATCGGCAAGCTGTCGAAGAAGTTCGACGAGCTGCTCGTGACGCCCGCGGCCGCCAACGGCTACAACCTGCCGCCCGACCAGGTGGCGCGCCGCGCGGTCACCGCCAGCGGCATCGAGATCGGCCACGGCGACGTGCTGATCGCGGCCATCACCAGCTGCACCAACACCAGCAACCCGAGCGTGATGCTGGCCGCCGGCCTGCTGGCCAAGAAGGCCGTGGCCGCGGGGCTGAAGGTCAAGCCGCACATCAAGACTTCGCTGGCGCCCGGCTCGCGCATCGTCACCGAGTACCTGGAAAAGGCCGGCCTGCTGCCGTCGCTGGAGGCGCTGGGCTTCAACGTGGCGGCTTACGGCTGCACCACTTGCATCGGCAACGCAGGCGACCTCACGCCCGAGCTCAACCAGACCATCGTCGAGAACGACCTCGTGGCCGCGGCGGTGCTGTCGGGAAACCGCAACTTCGAGGCGCGCATCCACCCGAACCTGAAGGCCAACTTCCTCGCCAGCCCGCCGCTGGTGCTGGCCTACGCGATCGCCGGCAACGTCAAGGTCGACCTGATGACGCAGCCGGTGGGCCGCAACGCCGCGGGCAAGGACGTCTGGCTGGGCGACATCTGGCCGACCAGCGAGGAGGTCTACGCGCTGATGAAGTTCGCGATGGATGCCGACGCGTTCCGCGCCAACTACGCGCAGGTGAAGTCGAACCCGGGCCAGCTGTGGGGCGCGATCACCGGCGTCACCGGCCAGGTCTACGACTGGCCCAAGAGCACCTACATCGCGCGCCCGCCGTTCTTCGACGGCTTCACGCAGGTGCCCAAGGCGGCCCCCACGTCGGTCAAGGGCGCGCGCATCATGGCGCTGTTCGGCGACTCGATCACCACCGACCACATCTCGCCGGCCGGCTCGATCAAGACCGACTCGCCTGCCGGCAAGTACCTGCAGGCCCACGGCGTGCTGCCGGCCGACTTCAACTCCTACGGCTCGCGGCGCGGCCACCACGAGGTGATGATGCGCGGCACCTTCGCCAACGTGCGCATCAAGAACCTGATGCTGCCGGCGCGCGCCGACGGTGGCCGCGTGGAAGGCGGCTACACGCTCTACCAGGGCACGCTGGGCACGGCCGAGGTGGCGGTCGACAGCTCGATGCCGGTGTCCATCTACGACGCCGCGATGGCCTACCAGGCGTCCGGCACCCCGACGGTGATCTTCGCCGGCGAGGAATACGGCACCGGCTCCAGCCGCGACTGGGCCGCCAAGGGCACCTACCTGCTGGGGGTCAAGGCGGTCATCGCGCGCAGCTTCGAGCGCATCCACCGCAACAACCTGGTGGGCATGGGCGTGCTGCCGCTGCAGTTCAAGGCCGGCATTACCTGGGCCAGCCTGGGCCTGACCGGCAACGAGACCGTCGACGTCGAATGGGCCGCGCCCATCGTGCCGCAGTCCGAGGCCACGCTGGTGATCCACCGCACCGACGGCAAGAGCCAGCGCGTGCCGCTGGTGCTGCGCATCGACACGCCCATCGAGGTGGACTACTACGCGCACGGCGGCATCCTGCCCTACGTGCTGCGGCAGCTGCTGGCGTCCTGAGCGTCCTGCGGATGAGAAGGGCCGCCACGGGGCGGCCCTTTCATTGACGCGGCAAGGCCAGACCCCCCGGTTTACCGGCCTTCTGCGAAGTCGGTTGCCAGTCCCAGCGCACGCCACGCGTCGAGTTCGGCCTTCATCGCCGCGAGCTTGGCGTCGAGGCCGTTGACGGCCATCGCGCCGGCGGTGAAGCGCAGCGGCGGATTCGCCGCGCTGGCCAACGTCACCATCGCCTGGGCGAGCAGAATCGGGTCTCCGGGCTGCCTGCCGTTGCGTTGCTCGAAACTCGCACGCATGGCGTCACGGCGCTCTGCGTAGTCGGGCACTTCGTGGGCCACGAATTGCAGCGATTGCGGCGTGAGGAAGTCGGTGCGGAACGGGCCCGGCTCGATGATGGTCACATGGATCCCGAACGGCGCGAGCTCGCCCCGCAGCGACTCCGAGAAGCCTTCGACGGCGAACTTGCTGGAGCAGTACAGCGAGCCCGTCTCGATGCCGCGAAACCCCGCGGTGGACGACAGGTTGAAGATGTGGCCCTGGCGCGCGGCGCGCATCGCGGGCAGGGCCGCGCGCGTGACGTTGAACAGGCCGAACACGTTGGTGGCGTACTGTGCTTCGATGTCCGCGGCGGTGGTTTCCTCGAAATAGCCGAGGTGGCCGTAGCCTGCGTTGTTGACCAGCACGTCGATCGCGCCGAAGCGCGAGAGCGCCGCGGCGACGGCCGCGCGGGCCTGCGCCACGTCGCTGACGTCCAGGTCCAGCGACAGCAGCCGGTCGCTGTCCGGGCCCAGCTTGTCGCTGACGGCGGCGCGTTGGCGGCCGGTGGCGACGACACGGTCGCCCGCCTTCAGCGCGGTGGTGGCGATGTCGGCACCGAGCCCACGGCTGGCACCGGTGATGAACCAGGTCTTGCTCATGATGGATCCTTTCGTCGAAGGCCTCCATCGTGCGCCGATGGAGCGGAAGATGCATAACATCATGCTGTCGATTGAATGCACGATCCTGTCAATCTTGCGCGTTCCGTGCAGCGGGCGCTTGCGTGCGCCCCCGGCTTGGTCTTCAATGGGGACATGACCTCTTCCCTGTGCGAACTGCAGTCGCTGATCGCGCGTCACGCGCGCCCGGGCGCGCCCGAGACGCCGCTGCCCGGCATTCGCGTCATGGTCTCGACGATGCCCACGAAGACGACCCATGGCGTCAGCGAGCCCGGGCTGGGCATCGTCGTCCAGGGCGCCAAGCAGACGATGGTGGGCGACCGCACGTTCGGGTACGGCGAGGGCGACTTCGTCGTCACGTCCGTCGACCTGCCCATCGCCAGCCACATCACGCGGGCGAGCGCCGGGCGGCCCTACCTGGCCTGTCGCATGGCGCTGAATCCAGCGGCGATCGCGTCGCTGTTGCTGGAGGCGCCGGGCGCCGACGAGATCGTGAGCGCGCCGTGCGGCATGGGCGTGCACAAGGCACCGCCCGACCTGCTGGAGGCGGCTGTGCGGCTGCTGCGCCTGCTCGACACCCCGCGCGACGCGCCGGTGCTGCGCCCACTGATCGAGCGCGAGATCCTGTGGCGCCTGCTGTGCGGCGAGCAGGGCGGACGCGTGCGCCAGATCGGCCTGGCCGACAGCCGGCTGGCCCAGGTGAGCCACGCGATCCGCCACATCCGCCAGCACTACGCGAAGGCGGTCAGCGTCGACCAGCTGGCCGGGCTTGCAACGATGAGCGTGTCGTCGTTCCACCGTCATTTCCGCGCCGTGACGGCGATGACGCCGATCCAGTTCCAGAAGCAGATCCGGCTGCAGGAGGCGCGCACGCGGCTGCTGGCCGACGCCGACGACGTCGCCGCGGTCGGCTTCGCCGTGGGCTACGACAGCGCGTCGCAGTTCAGCCGTGAATACCGCCGGATGTTCGGTGCACCGCCGGGGCGCGACGTTGCGCGGCTGCGGCTGGTGGCGCCGCTGGAGCGAACGGCGGCTTAGCGCGTCACCGCTTGCAGCGCGCGCGAGAAGTCGTCGATCAGGTCGGCGATGTCCTCGATGCCCACCGACAGCCGGATCAGGCCATCGGCGATGCCCATCTCGGCGCGGCGTTCGGGGCCCATCTCGTGGAAGATCGTGTGGGCCACGGGAATGGCCAGCGTGCGGTTGTCGGCCAGGTGGCTGGAGACGATCACCAGTTGCAGCGCGTCGAGGAAGGCGAAGCAGTCGATGCCCTCGCGCAGCTCGAAACTCAGCAGCGGGCCGTAGTGACCGTTGAACAGTCGCGTGGCGCGTTCGTTTTGCGGATGGCTGGGCAGGCCCGGGTAGTAGACGTTGGTGATCGCCGGCTGGGCTTCCAGCCACTGGGCCATCGACAACGCGTTGTCACAGGCGCGCGGGATGCGCAGGGACATCGTCTCGGCGCCCGTCGCGAGGCGGTGGGCGTCCTCGGCGCGCAGCGTGGCGCCCAGGTCGCGCAGGCCCTTCTTGCGGATCTGCAGCAGGCCCCAGCTCGCGGCCGGGCCCTTCTTGTACGAGGGCAGGATGTTGTCGAACGAGGCCCAGTCGAACAGGCCGGTGTCGACCACCGCGCCGCCCATCGCGTTGCCGTGGCCGCCGATGCCCTTGGTCAGCGCGTGCACCACCAGCCCGGCGTCGACGTCGCGGCCCTGGAGCAGCAGCGGGGTCGTCAGCGTGCTGTCGACGACGAACAGCAGGCCCTTGGCGCGGCACAGGCGGCCGATGCCTTCGAGGTCGGCCACCTGGGTGACCGGGTTGGCGATGGTCTCGACGAACACGATGCGCGTGGACGGCGTGACGGCGGCCTGCACCGCGGCGGCGTCGGTGGCGTCGACGAACGAGACCGTGATGCCCAGCCCCAGCAGCGTCTGCATCAGGCTGTTGGTGTTGCCGAACAGGAAACGGCTGCAGACGACGTCGTCGCCGCTGCGCAGCAAGGACAGGAACACGGCCGAGATCGCCGCCATGCCCGTGGAGAAGACGGCGCTGCCGCGCGCGTCTTCGAGCAGCGTCACCTTGGCTTCGAGCGCGGCGCCGGTCGGGTTGCCCTGGCGGGCGTAGACGGGGCCGGACTGGATGCCCTGGAACACCTCGGCGAGGTCGCGGGCAGTCGGATAGCTGAAGGCCGCGCTCAAGTGCAGCGGCTTGTGCGACCCGCCGGCCTCCACCCCGCCCAGGCGGTCGGAGTGCAGCAGGCGGGTGGTGGCGCCGTAAGCGCGTTGGGTGGGGGCGGTCATGCGGGGAGCTCGTGAGGTTCGAGCGCCATTCTCATGCAGACGGGGCCGCCCCGTCTTCTCAATCCCTCAAGGCTTGAGGTCGAACACGAGAACTTCGGCGTTCTCGCCACCTTCGAGCACCAGCGTCGCCTCGTCGCGGATCTTCAGCGCATCGCCAGCGCCGAGTGGCTGGCCATTGACCTTCAGGCTGCCGCGTGCGACGTGCACGTAGGTCAGGCGGCCTGCAGGCAGCGGCAGTTCCTGGCGCTCGACGCCGTCGAACAGGCCCGCGAAGATGCGCGCGTCGGCGTTGAGTTTCACGGCGCCGGGCACCTGGTCGGGCGAGCCGACCAGGGCCAGCCTGCCGCGCTTGGCTTCGGGCGGCACGTTGACCTGCTCGTACCCCGGCGTGATGCCTGCACGCACCGGCACGATCCAGATCTGCAGGAAGTGCGTGGCCGCGTCCTTGGAGTGGTTGAACTCGCTGTGGCGCACGCCGGTGCCCGCCGTCATGCGTTGTACGTCACCCGGGACGATCACGCCGGCGTTGGCGGCGCCGGGCGTTCCGTTGCCCATGCTGTCCTGGTGCGCCAGTGCACCCTCCAGCACGTAGCTGATGATCTCCATGTCGCGGTGGCCGTGGGTGCCGAAGCCCTTGCCGGCATGGACAGTGTCGTCATTGAGCACGCGCAGGTTGCCGAAGCCCATGTGTGCCGGGTCGTGGTAGTCGGCAAAAGAGAAGCTGTGGTGGCTGTTGAGCCAGCCATGGTCGGCGTGGCCGCGGTCTTGAGCCTTGCGAAGCGTGAGCATGAATTTCTCCTGTCGTTGTGTCAGCGATGCCGCTGATGGCGTGAGAAGAAGTGTCTGCCCGCCAGGCGGCTCGATGATCCAAAGGATTCGAATGCAGCTTTCAGCAACGCAGGCTTGACGCCTTCAGCGCCAGTGGCGCGGATCGACCGCGTAGTAGTCCCGCAGCAGCGCGAACAACGCGGGGTGGCGCAGCGCCAACGCATCGGCCTGCTCGAAGTAGACCTCTGTGACGACGGCGAAGAACTCGGCCTCGTTGGTGGCGCCGTAGTCGCTGATCAGGTCGGCGGGCTCCGCCGTCGACAGCCCATCGGCCGACGCCTCGAACCACGACCACCCGGCCTGGGCGCGCGCCTGCGCCGCCTCACGCGCGCGGATGCGCGCCTGCAGGGCCGCGAACTCGGCGCCCATCACCTGCGCCCAGCGCGCATGCGCGGCGCGCGAGCCCAGGCGCGGGGCGCCGTTGGCGTTGCCGGTTTCCTGGTCGAGCTGGTGGGCGAACTCGTGCAGCACGACGTTGTGGCCGTCATCGACCACGCGGGCGCCGTCCAGCACGTCCTGCCACGACAGGATCACCTGGCCTTGCGACCACGATTCGCCGGCCAGGGCACGCCGCTGCTCGCGCAGCACGCCGCCCGGGGCGGCATGGACGCGGTCGACCAGGAACGCGCCGGGGTAGACCAGGATCTGCTTGAGTTCGGCAAACATCGCGTCGCCGCGGTTCAAGCGCAGCAGGCAGGCCTGGGCGGCGATCGTCACGCGCATCTCGTCGGTGATCTCCAGCCCGGCGCAGCCCAGGAACGGCTTCTCGGCCAGGAACACGAGGATGCGCTGGCGCAACTGCTGCTGCAGATCGGCCGGCAACTGCCGATACAGGGGAACGCGACGCCGGAGAATGGTTCGCCAGGCCTGCGGGAACGGCCTGCTGGCCCACGCTTGGCGGCGCCATGTGCGCCAACGCGGCGCGCCCGCGATGGCGGCGACGAGCAGCAGGGCGGCGAGCAGGACGATGGCGACAGACATGGCGTTGCGAGGTGGACGCCACGGGGCGATCCATGCCATATGGTCGCCAGTCCGCGGGATTCAAGCCGCCGGCCGTACGATGGCACTGAAAGCGAGAAGGACATCTTGGGATCTGTTGCGCCACATTCGCCCGACGACACGCCGGCCCCGCCGCGGGCGGCGGAGCGGCGCGCGGCGGGCAGCCCCCTGGAAGATGCGCTCTCGGCCTGCGCCGCGCTGGCGCTGCGCCTGGCCGCGCTGCCGGGGCTCGCCGACCGCGCCGCGCAACGCCAGGCGCTGCTGCAGTTGCCGGCCGCGCTGCAGGCCGCCGGCCTCGCGCTGACGCGCCTGGAGGCCGCCGGCGACGACGCCGCGCGCTCCGCGGGCGGCGCCGACGCGCTGACCGGCCTGGCCGACCGCGCCGAGCTGGCCGCGGCCAGCGCCGCGCTGGCGCTGCAATACCCGGACACCCCGCAGATGCTGCTGGCCGCCGACGTCGACCACCTGCGCCACGTCAACGACACCTGGTCCCACGCCACGGGTGACACGGTGCTGCAGGCGGTCGCGGGCGTGCTGCGCGCGCAGTCGCGCCCGCAGGACGTGCTCGCGCGGGCGGACGGCAACCTGTTCGTCGTCGCGCTCGGCGGCCCCGTCTCCACGACCCGCGCGCTGCTGGTGGCCGAGCGGCTGCGCGCCGCCATCGAGGGCCACGCCTGGATGGCGGTCGGCTCGGGGCTGCGCGTCACCGCCAGCATTGGCGTGGCCGCGCGGGCGCCAGGCGAGTCGCTGGACGACGTTCTGGAGCGCGCCGGCGCCGCGCTCCAGGAGTGCAAGCGCAGCGGCCGCAACCAGGTGCGCTCGCGGGCCTGACGAGGCGTCGCCGTGCGGTGCTGCGGGGTGCGGCGGGGGGTGCGGGTTAGTCTGCGCCTGCCTGTGTAACGCCGGCGTCCCCGGCGCCCGCTAAAATGATGGGTTGGTCGAACTGCGCCGGGCTTGAATCGCCCGACAGTGGCTCCACCTCGACCGCACGTTTTCACAGCGGCGCGACGCCTTGAATGGCCGCCCGCCCCCACGTTTTCCCTGAGGATCTTCCGCCGTGTTCCTGATCTCCACCGCCTACGCCCAGACCGCGGCGCCTGCTGCCTCCTCTGGCGACAACAGCTTCCTGTTCATCATGATCCCGATGTTCGTGATCATGTACTTCGTGATGATCCGGCCGCAGATGAAGCGCGCCAAGGAGCAGAAGGCGCTGATCTCCGGGGTTGCCAAGGGTGACGAGATCGTGACCGTGGGTGGCATCATCGGCCGCATCTCCAAGCTGGGCGAGTCGTACGTGCACATCGAGACCGGCGGCAACGTCGAGCTGCAGATCCAGCGCAGCGCGATCGTCCAGATCCTGCCCAAGGGCACGCTGAAGTAAGAAGACCCCCGTCAGCACGCTGCGCCACCGGCGCGCTGTGTCTGACGCCGTCGCCCCGCGAGCCTGCCAAGGCGCCGCGACGGCCCGCGACGCCTTCGAGGAAACACGCATGAATCGCTACCCTGTCTGGAAATTCGCTTTGATGGCCCTGGCCGTCGTGTTCGGCCTGCTGTACACGGTGCCCAACCTGTACGGCGACGCTCCGGCCGTGCAAGTCTCGGCCTCCAAGCTGACCACCAAGGTCGGATCGGAGACGGTCACGCAGGTGCAGCAACTGCTGTCGGCGGCGTCCATCACGCCGGACTACGTGAACTTCGAAGGCACGTCCGTGCACGCGCGCTTCGCCACCACGGACATCCAGATCCACGCCCGCGACGTGATCAACGCCGGCCTCAATGCAGGATCCGACAAGGACGCGCAGCCCTACGCCGTGGCGCTCAACATGGTGCCGCGCTCGCCGCGCTGGATGGCCTCGCTGCTGCATGCGCTGCCGATGTACCTGGGCCTGGACCTGCGCGGTGGCGTGCACTTCCTGCTGCAGGTCGATCTGAAGGCCGCGCTCGACAAGAAGATCGAGGTGCTGGTGACCGACACCCGTACCCTGTTGCGCGAGAAGCAACTGCGTACCGCGGTGTCGCGTGACGGCAGCGCCGTCACGATGGTCTTCCACGACCAGGCCACTGCGACGCAGGCCGTCAACGTCCTCACCGATGGCTTCACCGACGCGCAGTGGACGTCCGCCAGCGACGGCACCGACGTGAGGGTCACCGGCGTCCTGAAGCAGTCCGCGCTGATCAAGGCGCAGGACCAGGCGATCAAGCAGAACATGACGACGCTGGGCAATCGCGTCGCTGGCCTCGGCACGTCCGAGCCGGTGATCCAGCAGCAGGGCGCCGACCGCATCGTCGTCGAGCTGCCCGGCATCCAGGACACCACCAAGGCGAAAGAGCTGATCGGCCGCACGGCGACGCTCGAGATCCACATGGTCGACCAGAGCGCCGAGGGCGCCGCCGCGGCGACGGGCGGCGCGGCCGTGCCGCTGACCGACGACCTCTATCCGAACAGCCCGGATGTCTCCCGGCACGCCGGCGCGTCGACGGTCGTCAAGAAGGAGATCGTCATCAGCGGCGACGACCTGGCCAACGCGGACGCCAACTTCGACAACCAGAACAATGGCTCGATCGTGAAGCTGCAGTTGAACGCCAAGGGCGCGCGCAGCATGAAGGACGTGTCCAGCCAGAACATCGGCAAGCTGATGTCCATCGTCCTGTTCGAGAAGGGCAAGGGCCAGGTCATCAGCGTTGCGACGATCCAGAGCGAACTGGGTGAGAACTTCCAGATCTCGGGCATCGGCAACGCCGAGGAAGCCACCGAGCTGGCGCTGCTCCTGCGCTCCGGCGCACTCGCCGCGCCGATGGAGTTCATCGAGGAAACGGCCATCGGCCCGAGCCTTGGCGCCGACAACATCGCCAAGGGCCTGCACAGCGTGGCCTGGGGCTTCGCCGCGATCCTCGTGTTCATGTGCGCCTACTACTTGCTGTTCGGCGTGATCTCCACGCTGTCGCTGGGCGTCAACCTGCTGCTGCTGGTGGCGATCCTGTCGCTGATCCAGACCACGCTGACCTTGCCGGGCATCGCCGCCATCGCGCTGACGCTGGGCATGGCGATCGACGCCAACGTGCTGGTCAACGAGCGCATCCGCGAGGAGTTGCGGGCCGGCAGCGCACCGCAGACGGCGATCGCCGCCGGCTACGAGCGGGCCTGGGCCACCATCCTGGACTCCAACATCACGACGCTGATCGCCGGCGGCTCGCTGCTGTTGTTCGGCTCGGGCGCCATCAAGGGCTTCGCCATCGTGCACTGCCTGGGCATCCTGACGTCGATGTTCTCGGCGGTGTTCTTCTCGCGCGGCCTGGTCAACGTCTGGTACGGCCGCCAGAAGAAGCTCAAGTCCATCCTGATCGGCCAGGTCTGGAAGGGCGGAGCCATCCAGCCCGGCAACGTGCCGCAGCCCGACGACCTGACGGACGCCGCCGAACTGGCCAAGCGGCCGGACGCCGCTCGCTGACCCGCCCCGGAACCTCAAGGACACTCACATGGAATTCTTCCGTATCCGGCGCGACATCCCGTTTATGCGGCACGCGCTGGTGTTCAACATCATCTCGCTGCTGACGTTCCTCGCGGCCGTCTTCTTCCTGGTCACGCGCGGCCTGGACTTCTCGATCGAGTTCACTGGCGGCACCTCGGTGCAGGCCACCTACGCCAAGTCGGCCGATCTCGAACGCCTGCGCAGCGTGGCCAGCCGCATGGGGTATGGCGACGTCCAGGTGCAGAACTACGGCACCTCGCACGACGTCATCATCCGCGTGCAGACCAAGGCTGGCATCGACCAGAAGCAGGTGCCGACGCACGTGTTCGATGTCCTTTGCAAGGCCGAGTCGGGCACGGTCAGCACGGTCGATGAGATCACCGCCAAGGGCGAATCGCTGACGCGCCGCACCTGCACGGACGGCAGCAAGATCGAGCCGGTGGTGTTCAAGAGCAGCGCGCTCGTCGGCCCGTCCGTCGGCGAGGAATTGATGCGCAACGGCGCCTACGCCATGATCAGCGTGATCATCGGCATCATGCTGTACCTCGCCTTCCGCTTCGAATGGAAGTTCTCCATCGCGGCGATTGTCGCCAACTTGCATGATGTCATCATCATCCTGGGCTTTTTCGCGTTCTTCCAGTGGGAGTTCTCGCTTTCGGTGCTGGCGGGCGTGCTGGCCGTGCTGGGGTACTCCGTCAACGAGTCGGTCGTGATCTTCGACCGGATCCGCGAGACTTTCAGGCGTTTTCGCAAGCTGACGACGATGCAGGTGATCGATCATGCGATCACCAGCACGATCAGCCGCACGATCATCACCCACTTCTGCACGCAGATGATGGTGCTGTCGATGTTGATCTTCGGCGGCCCGACGCTTCACTATTTCGCGGTGGCGCTGACGATCGGCATCTGCTTCGGCATCTACTCGTCGGTCTTCGTCGCGGCAGCCATCGCCATGTGGCTGGGCGTCAAGCGGGAAGACCTTGTGCACACCAGCGCGAAGAATGAGATCGACCCGAATGACCCGAATGCGGGCGCCGTGGTGTAGATTGCACGCATAACGCTCACGACAGCGGGCAAACCCAAGGGAAGCGAAGCAGACGGATGGTCGAGGGCAAATCGTCGCCAGATATCGCACGCAAGGCTCGGCAGACATTCGCCGAGCAGATGGCCGATGCGGGCCCGCGCCTGCTCGCGGCCGTGCTGGAGGCCGCACGGCTGCTTCTCGACAAGCCGGCGGAGCGCTCGGTGGCCCAGCAGCGCCGCGACACGCTGCAATCCTTGATGACCCACGGCGAGGAGTGGATCGAGCGCCAGGGCGAGATGCTGCGCGACGCCTGTGTCGCCGATCGCCAGTCCACGGGCACCGGCGCGCTCGTGGCGTCGATGCAGGGGCACACGCAGAAGCTGATGCTGGTCGATGACGAGACGGTGCAGAAGGAGATCTTCATCTCGCGCCTGTCCCAAGCCATCGTCGACATTGCCGTCTGGGAGCTCAACGACCTGACGACCCGCGTGGCGGCCCTCGAAGGGCTGGAGGAACTGGCCGACCACGACCTGTTTCGTCCCCAGCAGTTGTCCAAGATCATCGTCCGCTCGTTCATCGACAGCGACTTCGGCCCCGACGCCTGGGCGGGCGTCGAGAGCGTCATGAAGGTGGAGATCTCGGCGCTGGCCACCGAGGCGTACCACGAGGCCAATCGATTCCTGATCGAGAAAGGCGTGCTGCCCGACGTCAACCTGCGCACGCTCATCCGTCGCAGCGTGGACCGCGCCCCGGTGATCGCGTCACGGCAGATGCCGATCGAGGACTTCCGCAACACCAGCAACGGCGGCGCGTCCAGCACCGGCAGCGGTGGCACGCAGTTCGCACAGACGGCCTACAGCCCGGGCTACGGCGGTGACCGCGGCGGCGCGCAGGGCGGCCAGAGCGGCTATGGCGGCCACCAGGGCGGCAACGGCGGCCAGAGCGGCTATGGCGGCGGTCAAGGCGGCGGCCAAGGTGGTGGTCGGGGCGGACAAGGCGGACAAGGCGGCTACGGCGGCGACCAGGGTGGCGGCAACGCGGGTGGCGGAAATGGCGGCGGCGGCGGCGGCAGCGGACAGGGCGGCGCGGCGGGCGTCGGCGTCGGGCCTGTCGGCGGCGGTGGCCAGGGCGGTGGCGGCATGGCCGACTTCATGCGCAACACGGCAATGCAACCGATGGGCGGCGACGGGGGCGCGGGCGGTGGCCCTGGCGGGCCGGGCGCACCCAACGTCGGCATCAGCGTCACGGGCAACGTCAAGGCGCCCGGCGGCGGCAGTGGCGGTCAATTCGCGTCGCCGGCGCAGGTTCAGGTCGACGCCACGCTGAGGCGGTTCGGCCGCACCATGGAGCGCCACGTCCAGGGCTTCATGAACACGCAGCGCTTCTCGATGCCGTCGGGTGAGATGACGGGGGCGATCGCCGCCGCCCAGCAGGTGTTCGTCCAGCATGTCGAGGCGCGCCGCAACGAAGGCAGCAGCCTTGCGCCGGCGGAGATGATCGACGCCCTGCGCCAGCAGAAGCAGGAGCTCAAGAGCACCGCCAACACGCAAGAAGAACGCGCCACGATCGAGGTCGTCGCGCTTCTTTTCGCCAGCATCCTCACCGAGGACCGGATCCCGTCGGCGGTGCGCGTCTGGTTTGCGCGCCTGCAGATGCCCACGTTGCGCGTCGCGATGGCCGAGCCCGACTTCTTCTCGTCGGCGCAACATCCCGCGCGCCGCCTGATCGACCGCATGGGCGCCTGCGTGATGGGCTTCGACGCCGCGCCGCAGGGCGCCGGGCCCGAGCTCGAAGGCGAAGTGGCGCGCGTGGTGCAGGTCGTCGAGGCCTTCCCCGAGACCGGCCGCAAGGTGTTCCAGACGGTGCTGGTCGAGTTCGAGCGCTTCATCGAGAAGTTCTTCCGCGACCAGAACGAGACGACCAAGAAGGGCGTGTCGCTCGCCAGCCAGGTGGAGCAGCGCGAGACGCTGGCCATCCAGTACACGATCGAACTGCGCAAGCTGCTCGACGGCGTGCCGGTGCAGGACGGCGTGCGCGAGTTCCTGTTCCAGGTCTGGGCCGACGTGCTCGCCACCACGGCGATGCGCCATGGCCTGCAGGGCGCCGAGACGCGCATCGTGCGCGAGGCGGCGCTGGAACTGGTGTGGATCGCCAGCGCCAAGACCACCCGCGAGGAACGCGCCGAGGTCATCCGTCGCCTCGGCCCGCTGCTGGCATCGCTGCGCCAGGGCATGCTCGCCGGCGGCCTGCCGCCCGAGCGCCAGGAAACGTCGCTGCGCTCGCTCAACATCGCGCTGACCGCGGCCTTCGCGGCGCGCTCGGCGGCCATCGATCCGGATCAATTCTCGCGTCTCAAGCAGCGTCTCGAGGCACTCGACGAGATCCTGCCGGACGCCGACTTCGAGATCGACGATTCGTTCGCGCTGGACCTTTCCGGGCACGAGTCCGACGAGCTCGAGATCGTCGCCGAAGGCGGCGCGACGCCTTCGGCCGGCGCGTTGGCGGCCACCGACGAGATGCTGGTCGGCGCCTGGTACATGCTGGAATACCGCGACCGCCAGGAGGCGATGCAGTTGGCCTGGCAAGGCATGCGCAAGCAGCTGTCGCTGTTTGTCTCCTCCGGCGGCCGCTGCGTGCTGTTCCAGCGCCGCCGCCTCGCCGCGTTCCTGCAGGCCCAATTGCTGGTGCCGGCGCAGGATGAGTCGCTGACCATCGCCGCCACGCGCAGCGCGATCGAGAAGATCAATGCCGATCCGGACCGCCTGAAATAACGCCTCGCGCGCGAGGAATGGCAACGGCTCCCGCGGGAGCCGTTTGTCATGGGGCGGCTGGCGCCCGTTTCAGTGGATCAGGCGCTCTTCGGGCGCGACGAACAACTCGTCGAGGATCAGCGCGTCCGGCTCCTCGCCCAGGCTCCAGAACACCATCAGGATGATGATCTTCATGTCGTCCAGGTCGAGCGGGTTGCCACCGGCGGCCATCGCGCGGTCGATCACCATTTCGCGCATCGGCGGAGGCAGAACGCCGGCCGATTCGAGGAAGGTGACGAAGCCGACGGAGGTTTCGCCGATTGCCTCGATCTCGCGCTCGGTGTACAGGCGGATGGCGTCGTCGGACTGGATGCCGGTGTAGCCTTGTGACGTGTCAGCGAGGCCGTCGAGCCAGTGCAGCGCTTCCTGGATCTCGTCCGTCTCGAATCCGACGGCAGTCAGTTTGCGCGACAACTGGTCGTGATCCGGACAGGCGTCCGGTCGCCAGTAGTTCTCGTACAGATAGACAAGGACGTCAAACATGAACCCACTATACCGCAGCGACCGGAGCCAGCAAGCGCGAGTTGGCTCTGCGCAAGGGTGCTGTTTGACCTTTGTGAAATCGTTGTGGGGAGGGCCGGATTTACATCTGGAGCACGCGCTTTCGAGCCCGATTGCATGCGACCATCATGGGCTGGGCTGACGGGATATCAGCCGTTTTTCAGCCTACGGCACGACGCTGCAGCAGTCCGCCGGGCAGGCGCTGAATCACCCCCGCGAGTTCCAGTTCCAACAAGCGCGCCGCCAATTGGTCGGACGCCATGCCCGTGCGGGCCGCCAACGCGTCGAACGTCACCGGATCGTGGCCCAGCGCCGACTTCAACGCGGCGTCGGGGCCGTCGTCGTCAGCACCCACATCGTCCGCCATCGCAGCGAACAGCGACGGTTGCCTCGGAGACAGGCGCGCCGCGCGCGCGCCCTCGCGCAACCCCAGGCGCAGCTCGCGCAGCACGTCGTCGGCGCACTCCACCAGCTTGGCGCCGTCCTGGATCAGCCGATGGCAACCCCGGGACTGCGGCGAATGGATGGAACCCGGGATCGCGAACACCTCGCGCCCGCACTCGAGCGCCATGCGGGCCGTGATCAATGATCCGGACTCGAGCGCCGCCTCCACCACCAGCGTGCCTTGCGAGATGCCGGCGATCAGCCGATTGCGGCGGGGGAAATTGTCCGGCAACGGTGGCATGCCCAGCGGATACTCGCTGGCGAGCAGCCCCTCGGCGCCGATGCGGCGCATCAGGAGCGCGTGCCGGGCCGGATAGACACGGTCGAGGCCGGTGCCAACGAACGCCACAGTGCTGCCCGGGCCGTCCAGGCCGCCTTCGTGCGCCGCGCCGTCGATGCCCATTGCCAGGCCGGAAACGATGGTCAGCTTGTGCTCACTCAGGATTCGGGCGAAATCTCGGGCGTTGTCGCGGCCTTGCGGTGTCGATTCGCGGCTGCCGACGATGGCCACGCTGGGCGTCGACAGGAGTTCGACGCGACCATGGGTGAACAGCAAGAGCGGGGGATCGGCCGTCTGCAGGAGCGCCGCCGGATAACGTGGATCGCCCAGCACGACGACGTCGCGCGGCGCGTCGGTGCTGGCGGCCAGCCAGCGCGTTGTGGTGGTGAGGCGGGCCTCGTCGCTCGCGTCGTGGCGCTTGAGCAGGTGGACGACGCCGGGTCCGACCAGCGAGCACAGCGTGGAGTCGTTCGCGGCCAGCACATGCTCGGCGGAGCCGAGGGCGGCGAGCAGTTGTCGCGCGACGGCCCGACTGATGCCTGGCGTCGTGCCCAGTTGCAGCCAAGCGGCGAGTTCTTCGCGGGACAGCATGGACGCGCCTGGCGGAGAGGGTCAGGCGCGTGAGGGGGCAGTGAATCGAGATCGGCTGCCGAACTGCTTGGCTCGGCAGCCTGAGTCGTTCAGGGCTGCGTGACGCGATCGCCCGGCAGGCTCGGCTGGGTCGTCTCGAGGATGAGGCCGTAGGCCATGCGGTCGAATACGCGGAACACGAACACCACGCCGATGCGCTCGTCCGGCAGCTTGATCAGCGCACCGTGCTCAACCGACTTGTCGTGTGTGATCGCGCCTTCGTGCCACAGCGCCAGCACCGTGCCACGCTCGAGGCCGTCGCGCGCGCCACGGTTGAGCGAGATGATCTGGTTCTGGCCTGCCGACAGGGCGTCGCCGTACAGCGAGACGATCTTGGCGTCGACCGGATTGGCCGGCGGATGGGGGACGAACGGCGCAAAGTCACGCACCGCGGCCGGGGCCAGGCGGTCACCGACCTCGGCGGAGTCCTTGTTGCTCGTGATGACGAACGTGGACGGTACGCTCAGGCCACCGGTCTCGGCGCCCGGACGACCTTCGCCGTCCTGCTTGCGCTCGGCCGAGCCGACGTAGCGAGCCTCGTAACCCAGCACTTCCTTGGTATCCGGATCGACCAGCGCCTTTGGCGCGCGGAAGACCTGCCAGTTGCGCGTGTTGCCCAGGTCGCCGCTCACGTAGGCGAGGTTCCCTCGTCCCATCATGAGGTGGTTCTCCGGGGCGGCGACGATGCGGGGCGCGTTCAGCAACTGATTCGCGTCGAAGATCATCGCGTCGGTGAGGAACGGCCCGATCAGATTCATCGGGATCGCGCCGATGGCGGCGGTTTCCGACGATTCGCCGCGAATCGACGGCGACAATCTGATCGTGTCACCGACGCCACCGACCGTGCTTCCGAGTTTCAAACGGGCCATGCCGTCGATTTTCTCGAGCACCAGCAACTGACCTGGATAGATCAAGTGCGGGTTGTGAATCTGTTCGAGATTCATTCCCCACAGCTCGGGCCAGCGCCACGGGCTTTTGAGGAACATGCCGGAAATGTGCCAAAGCGTATCGCCGCGCTTGACGGTATACGTGTCGGGCGCGTTTTCGGCGAGCTCGGACAAGGGCACGCCCTTGGACGCGACCTGCTCCGCCGTGCCACGCTGCGCGGGCGTGATGGGATACGCCTGCGTCACGGCGGGCGCTGCAGCCAGCATGGCCAGAGCCAGTGCGGCGCAGTTCAGGGCGGCGCTCGGCTGCCCAATGACGGAACGTCGGATTCGAAAGGTCATGTCCAGAAAACTCCCGGGCCATCGAAGGCAATTGGGACGCAGGTGAGACGGAATCCGCGCGGGCTGCGACAATTCCGAATCGGCTGGAGTATCCAGCCTGTCAAAAAACTACCAAATTTGGCGCTGATTCTGCCCGCAAACCCCTGATGCCGCAATGAAACGAGCACTCCGTTACGGCTGAGATAGGCATTCACCCTGAGTTCGATCGTCGCGGCGCAGACACATTCTGCACCGTCATTGCAAGGGCGCCCGCAGCATTACCGTCGATTTTCGTGGCAGATTTCCAGGAACTGTCTTTCCATGTCCCAACTCCAGATTCTCCGTTACCCCGATCCGCGCCTGTACACCGTCGCCAAGCCGGTGGCCGATGTCAACGACGAGATCCGCGCGCTCGCCGACGCCATGATCGCGCTGATGTACGCCTCCGACGGCGTCGGCCTGGCCGCGACCCAGGTCGACCAGCACATCCGACTGATCGTGATGGACACCTCCGAGACGCATGACCAGCCGCGCGTGCTGATCAACCCCGAGCTGGTCTCCGGCTCCGACGACTGGATTCTCGGCGAGGAGGGCTGCCTGTCGGTGCCGCTGGTCTACGAGAAGGTGGAGCGCCATGCGCGCGTGCGCGTCAGCGCGCTCGGGCGCGACGGCCAGCCCTACCAGTTCGACGCCGAAGGCCTGGCCGCCGTCTGCGTCCAGCACGAGATGGATCACCTGCTGGGCAAGGTCTTCGTCGACTACCTGAGCCCGCTCAAGCGCGACCGCATCAAGACCAAGATGCTGAAGAAGACGCGCGACGAGCAGCCGCACAAGCGCTGATGAGCCGTGTCGCGTTGCCCGAGTCGGAGGCTGCGGTCGGGGCCTGCGGCCCGCTGCGGGTCGCCTTCGCCGGTACGCCCGAGTTCGCGGCCGTCGCGCTGGAAGCAATCCACGGCGGCGGCTTCGTCGTGCCGTTGGTATTGACCCAGCCCGACCGGCCGGCCGGCCGCGGCATGAAGCTGTCACCGTCCCCGGTCAAGCAACTGGCGTTCGATCTGGGCGTTGCTGTGGCGCAACCCCGCAGCTTGCGGCTGGACGGCAAGTTCCGGGACGAGGCCGAGGCTGGCCGAGCCGCGCTCGAGGCGGCCCGCCCTGACGTGCTGGTCGTCGCTGCCTACGGCCTGATCTTGCCGCAGTGGGTGCTCGACCTGCCGCGCCTGGGCTGCCTGAACATCCACGGCTCGCTGTTGCCGCGCTGGCGTGGCGCCGCGCCGATCCACCGCGCCATCGAGGCCGGCGACGCCGAGACCGGCATCACCATCATGCAGATGGACGTCGGCCTGGACACCGGCGACATGCTGTCGATGCAGCGAGAGGCCATCGCCTTCGACGACACCACCGGCACCCTGCACGACCGCCTGGCCACGCTCGGGGCCCGCCTGATCGTCCAGGCGCTGGCCGACGCCGGCGCCGGCACGTTGGCGCCAGTCAAGCAGCCGCAGGTAGGTGTCAACTACGCCCACAAGATCGCCAAGACCGAAGCCGCGATCGACTGGGCGTTGCCGGCCGACGTCATCGAACGCCGCGTGCGCGCGTTCGATCCGTTTCCCGGGGCCACCTTCCAGGCGCAGGGCGAGACGGTCAAGTTGTGGCGATCGCAGGTCGAACGCCTGGACATCGCCGCCGCACCCGGCACCGTGATTGCCGTCGACGGCCAGCAACTCGTCGTGGCCTGCGGCGATGGCGCTCTGGCGGTGCTGGACGTGCAGCGCCCGGGCGGCAAGCGCGCGCCAGTCGCGCAATGGCTGCAGGCGCAGGCGCTGGCCCGGGGCAGCGTCCTCGGCTGAGCACCGGGCGGAACGACGGGCGGCAATTTGCGCCGTGTTCCGGCATCGACGGCCTCAAGGCTGGCGCGCACGGGCCGATAACGACGCATCAACCCGTCTTTCCCATGCCACGCCGCCTCCTCCTCACCCTTGCCATCCTGTCCACGCTCGCCGGCTGCGACCAGCTCGGGCTGGAAGCGGCATCGGTGACTGCCGCGCGCCTGGAGGCCGACGGAAAGGCCGTCGGCGGCGCCTGCCGCCACGGGGGCCGTGCGATCGAGGACTGCTTCACGCTCAACAAGCGCGTCGACAAGGCCGCCATCTACGCCGGCTGGCGCGACATGGATGACTACATGCGCGAGAACAAGCTCGAGGCCGTCGTCCCGACGCTGGGCCCCGGCGGCAAGAAGACGGCGGACGCCGACGACAGCGCATCCGCGCCGGTCGCCATGGCGGACAAACCGGCCAAGATCGCGCCGCCCAAGCCCGAGAAGATCGCCAAGATCGACAAGGCGGCTGCGGAAAAGCCCACTGAACATTAGGAAGCTCCACTTCGCGCCTTGCGAAGCGGTCTCCGCGTTGCGCATGCCCCTCGCACATCGAGGCGCGCCGTCGCCATAAGACAATGCCGCGATGACTGCATCGCAGCCCACGTGGCGCCATCCTGAATTCGCCCGTGGGGCCCGCGACATGACCGGCATTTCGCTGGGCATCGGCGCATGGGGCCTCGTCACGGGCATCGCGATGGTCAAAGCCGGGCTGGGCTTGGCGCTGGCGATCACCATGTCGCTGCTCGTGTTCGCCGGCAGCGCCCAGCTGGCGTCTCTGCCGCTGATCGTGCAGGGCGCGCCGCTGTGGGTGATCTGGGCCACGGCGTTTTGCGTGAACCTGCGCTTCATCATCTTTTCTGCAGGCTGGCGGCCGTACTTCGCGCCCCTGGCGCGGCGCCACCGGCTGTGGGTCACCTACTTCATGGCCGACCTCAACTACGTGGCGTTCATGAAGCGCTTTCCGAAGCCGGGCTCGATGTCCGACCAACTGCCCTACCTGTGGGGCGGCGTCGCGGTGAACTGGACGGCGTGGCAGGTGATGTCGCTGATCGGCATCGTGCTCGCCGACGTGATCCCCACTCAATGGGGCCTCGGCTTCGCCGGATCGCTGGCGCTGCTGGGCATCACCGGCACGCTGCTGGTCGATCGCGGCACCTGGATCGCCGCGCTCGTGGCTGCCTGCGCCGCGTTCGCCGCGTTCGCGCTGCCGTTCCACCTCAACATCGTCGTGGCGATCGCGGCGGCCATCGCGATCGGCGTGCTGGTCGACCACGTCTCGCCGCCCGCGTCGGCCAAGGCCGCGGCCGGGAGCGACGCGTGATGGCCGCATGGCAGATCCTCGTTGCGATCATTGGCCTGGCCGCGATCACGGTCATCACGCGCGGCTTCTTCGTGATTCCCGAGCGTGAGGTGCCGATCCCGGCATGGCTGCGCGAGGCCCTGCGCTACGCCCCGTTGGCCGCCCTCGTGGCCGTGCTGCTGCCCGAGATCGCGATGACGGACGACCACCTCATCGCCACTTGGCGGGACCCCCGGATCTACGCCACCGCGATGGGCGTGCTTGTGTTCTGCACCACCCGCAACCTGCTCGGGACGATACTCGCGGGGACCGCGGTGCTGCTGACGCTGCGACTGGGCCTGGGCTGGTGACGGCCGGCGCTCCTCAACCATTTCTCTTTTTGACTGCGTGAATGCCATGAAAGTGATTCGTTTCTCCGATCTCGTCGCCGCTGGACAAGTGGACGGCCAGCGCGTGTTCATCCGCGCCGACCTCAACGTGCCGCAGGACGCCGCCGGCAACATCACCGAAGACACCCGGGTGCGCGCCTCGGTGCCGTGCATCCGGATGGCGCTCGACGCCGGCGCGGCCGTGATGGTCACCAGCCACCTGGGTCGCCCGACCGAGGGCGAATTCAAGCCCGAGGATTCGCTGGCGCCGGTCGCCAGGCGCCTGTCCGAACTGCTGGGCCGCGACGTGCCGCTCGTGGCCAACTGGGTTGACGGCGTCAGCGTGGCGCCGGGCAGCGTCGTGCTGCTGGAGAACTGCCGCGTCAACAAGGGCGAGAAGAAGAACAACCCCGAGCTCGCGAAGAAGATGGCCGCGCTGTGCGACATCTTCGTCAACGACGCGTTCGGCACCGCGCACCGCGCCGAGGCGTCCACCTACGGCATCGCCGAGTACGCGAGCGTCGCCTGCGCCGGCCCGCTGCTGGCCGCCGAGATCGACGCCATCACCCAGGCGCTGGCCGCGCCGAAGCGCCCGCTGGTGGCCATCGTCGCCGGCAGCAAGGTCAGCACCAAGCTGACGATCCTGCAGGCGCTGTCGGCCAAGGTCGACGGCCTGATCGTGGGCGGCGGCATTGCCAACACCTTCATGCTGGCTGCCGGCCTCAAGATCGGCAAGAGCCTGGCCGAGCCCGACCTGGTCGACCAGGCCAAGGCCGTCATCGAGGCGATGAAGGCGCGCGGCGCCGCGGTGCCGATCCCGACCGACGTCGTCGTCGCCAAGAAGTTCGCCGCGGACGCCGAGGCCACCGTCAAGGCCGCCACCGACGTCGCCGACGACGACCTGATCCTGGACATCGGCCCGCAGACCGCGGCGCTGCTCGCCGAGCAGTTGAAGACGGCCGGCACCATCGTCTGGAATGGCCCGGTGGGCGTGTTCGAGTTCGACGCGTTCGCGCACGGCACCGAGACGCTGGCGCGTGCCATCGCCGCCAGCCCGGCCTTCAGCATCGCCGGCGGCGGCGACACGCTGGCCGCGATCGCCAAGTACGGCATCGACAAGGATGTCGGCTACATCTCGACCGGCGGTGGCGCGTTCCTGGAGATCCTCGAAGGCAAGACCTTGCCGGCATTGGAGATCCTGGAAAAGCGGGCAAATCAACCGTAAGCTGGCACCTTGGCCGCCACGCAGTGCCACCCGAGCACGAGGCAAGCGAGGATCACATCCGAGCCGAACCGAGACTCCCCCTCGGGGGCAGCGAGCCTCTGGCGAGCGTGGGGGCCGTCATGTCGTAACGTCGATGTAACTCGAAAGCGTTCCGGGGGCACATAATTTCGTTTCCCCGTTACTTCGCCACAGAAGCGCCCCCGCGCTCAGGAGACAGCCCCTCATGTTGACCCGCGGTACCAAGATCGTCGCCACCCTCGGCCCCGCCACCAGCGATCCGGAGGTGCTGGAGCGATTGATCCGCGCCGGCGTCGACGTGGTGCGCCTGAACTTCAGCCACGGCAAGGCGCAGGATCACATCGATCGCGCGAACCTGGTGCGCGAGATCGCTGAGCGCGTCGGCCGAACGGTCGCGATCATGGCCGACCTGCAAGGCCCTAAGATTCGCGTCGGCAAGTTCGTCGACGGCAAGGTGATGCTGGTCAAGGGCGAGCGCTTCGTGCTCGACGCCTCGCGCACCGAGCCGGGTGACATCCATGGCGTCGGCCTCGACTACAAGGAACTGCCGCGCGACGTGAAGCCCGGCGATACGCTGTTGCTCAACGACGGCCTGATCGTGCTGACGGTCGAGGAGGTCAAGGGCGACAAGGTGCACACCATCGTCAAGATCGAGGGCGAGCTGTCCAACAACAAGGGCATCAACAAGCAGGGCGGCGGCCTCACCGCGCCGGCGTTGACGGCCAAGGACATGGACGACATCCGTACCGCTGCCAGCTTCCGCTGCGACTACCTGGCGGTGAGCTTCCCGAAGAACGCCACGGACATGGAAATGGCGCGCCAGCTGGCCAACGTGGCCGGCGAGCCGCAGCGCCACAAGCCGGCGATGATCGCCAAGATCGAGCGCACGGAAGCAATTCCGAATCTCGAGTCCATCCTGAAGGCCAGCGACGGCATCATGGTGGCGCGCGGTGACCTGGCCGTCGAGGTCGGCAACGCGTCCGTGCCGGCGTTGCAGAAGCGCATGATCCGCATGGCGCGCGAGATGGACAAGGTCGTCATCACCGCCACGCAGATGATGGAAAGCATGATCCTCGCGCCGGTGCCCACGCGCGCCGAGGTGAGCGACGTGGCCAACGCGGTGCTGGACGGTACCGACGCCGTCATGCTCAGCGCCGAGACCGCAGCCGGGAAGTACCCGATCGAGACCGTCGAGACGATGGCCGCGATCGCGCTGGAGGCCGAGCGCGCCGACGACGTGCAGCTGATCGAGGCGACCTTCCTCAACAAGAAGTTCGGCCGTATCGATCAGTCGATCGCGATGGGCGCGCTGTTCACGGCGCAGCACCTGGGCTGCAAGGCCATCGTCGCGCTGACGGAGTCCGGCTCGACCGCGCTGTGGATCAGCCGCCAGCGCACACAGGTGCCGATCTTCGCCCTCACCACGCAGCCGCAGTCGCTGCGCCGCATGGCGCTGTACCGCAACGTGACACCGCTGATGATGCCGTCCTGCGACGACCGCGACACCGCGTTGGCCGAGGCCGAACGCCTGCTGGTCGCGCGCGGCGTGCTGCGCCCGGGCGACACCTACGCAATCACCTGCGGCGAGCCGATGGGCTACCCGGGCGGCACCAACATGCTCAAGATCTGCCGCGTGAATTGAGCCCCCACGCTCGCTGGCGCTCGCTGCCCCCCGAGGGGGAGTTCCGCGACGAGCCCGGCGGAGCCGGTTCTCGCGCTCCTTTGGTCTTTCCTGCCGTCGGGTGAGCGCCGACGGCGGGGCCGCCTCGTCTCCCTGAGGGGGAGTTCCGCGACGAGCCCGGCGGAGCCGGATCTCGCGCTCTCTTGAGCCTTTTGGCGCAGGTATGGGCGCCGGCGGCGGCGACCGTGGCTCTTCTCAATGGATCGAGCCCTTGAGCAGCTTGTCGATCCGGGGGCTCGCCTTGGTGGGCTGAAGCGCAACTTCCGGGTGGGCCTTGGCATAGACGCGGAAGACTTCGTCGATGAAGCTCGGGCCGACGTCGTCGACGCCGTCGAAGTCGAGTTCGGCCGTGGCGAACAGCTCCAGCCGCGAGACGACCCAGCGAGCCTGCGCGCGCGAGTCCAGCGTCAGGCCGTTGTCGGTCAGCAGGCGCAGCGGAACCTGGGTGCGGCTGAAGTCCAGCGGCGCGTTCTCGGAGCCGAAGGCGCTGTAGGTGTCGGTCGGGCGCACCGTGGAGTCCAGCGCCAGGCTGACGAACACGGTGGTGCCGGTGCGATTGAGCGGATGGCTGCGGAACTGCACCGATTCGCCGCGATGGCGCCATTGCAGCACCTGGCCATTGGACTGCAGGTTCATCGCGTCGACCATGCGCGCGACGAAGAACAGGCCGCGACCGCCGTGGCATTCGGGCTGCGTCGTCAGGCGGCCCTTGGCAATCTCGAGCGCGGCGCGCTGGGCGTCGGGCAGGTTGGCCTTCTTCGCCAGCTGGTTGAACACGCCGTCGCCGTTGTCGCCGATCAGGATGTGCAGGTGCGTGGGCGTCTGGCGCACGGACACGCTCACCTGGGTGGCCGAGGCGTGGTCGATCGCGTTGTTGAGAAGTTCGCCGAACACGTGCTGGGCGATGCGGGCGACGGCCGGGCTCAGTTGCAGCACGGGGTGGACGTCGCGCAGCCACGGGGTGTGCTCGTCCAGGCCTTCGACGGCGTAGTCGTTGGTCACCTCGCGCTGCACGCCCGGCTTGAAGTTGGGGCGCGTGACACCGGTGCGCTCCAGCCAGCCGCTGTCGACGAGGCGCTTGAGCTGCTTGGTCATCGTGCCGCGCGATACCGAATGGCGCTTGGCCAGCATCGGGCCGAGGTCGACGGGATGCGCCAGGACGTCGGCGGTGATCGTGCGTGTCAGGGTTGCGAGTTCGAGGCGTGCCATCAGGGTTCTCCGGGCCGCGTCGGGTCGGCGGCTCACTTCGGCAAAGTGTCCCGGACCTGAAACGCTCGAAGGCGCCGAACAACACCGGAAATCCGGCCGAGTTCGCGCGTATGCGGCCGGTCGGGCCGCTGCGGACTGGGCGTCCTCGGCGTCGATGAGCCCGTCGACCTTGTGCGTGCCGAGCCAGAAAAAAGCCGCCGAATACCCATTGTTGCCATTGCGGACCAGGCTCGATCGCGTGGTCCGGTATCCGACCCTCTAAAATGGGCAAGTTACGACGCGGTTACATCACCGCGCCGCCTGTTTTCGTGGCACCGTTCGAGCCGTGCCGGAACGCCTTTCGCAACTTCCCCTGAAGGACTCCTCATGCCCGTCGTTTCCATGCGCCAGCTTCTGGACCACGCCGCCGAGAACGGTTACGGTATCCCGGCGTTCAACGTCAACAACCTGGAGCAGGTGCAAGCAGTGATGTCGGCGGCCGCCGAAGTCGGCGCGCCCGTCATCCTGCAGGCCTCGGCCGGCGCCCGCAAGTACGCCGGCGAGCCGTTCATCAAGCACCTGATCCAGGCCGCCACCGAGAGCTGGCCGTCGATCCCGCTCGTGATGCACCAGGATCACGGCCAGAGCCCCGACGTCTGCCGCGGCGCCATCGATCTCGGGTTCAGCTCGGTGATGATGGACGGGTCGCTCCAGGGCGACGGCAAGACGATCGCCAGCTACGACTACAACGTCGACGTCACCCGCAGCGTGGTCGACATGGCCCACAAGCTGGGCGTCACCGTCGAAGGCGAACTGGGCTGCCTTGGCTCGCTCGAGACGATGAAGGGAGACAAGGAAGACGGCCATGGCACCGAGGCCACGATGACGATGGACCAGCTGCTGACCGACCCCGAGCAGGCCGCCGACTTCGTCAAGCGCACGCAGCTCGATGCGCTGGCCATCGCCATCGGCACCAGCCACGGCGCCTACAAGTTCACGCGCAAGCCCACTGGCGACATCCTGGCCATCTCCCGCATCAAGGAGATCCACAAGCGCATCCCCAACACCCACCTTGTGATGCACGGCTCTTCGTCGGTGCCGCAGGACCTGCTGGCGATCATTCGCCAGTTCGGCGGCGCCATGAAGGAGACCTACGGCGTGCCGGTCGAGGAGATCCAGGAAGCCATCAAGCACGGTGTGCGCAAGATCAACATCGACACCGATGTGCGCCTGGCGATGACCGCGGCGATCCGCAAGTACCTGTTCGAGAACCCGGACAAGTTCGACCCGCGCGACTACCTGAAGCCGGCCCGCGAAGCGGCCAAGCAGATCTGCCGCCAGCGCTACATGGAGTTCGGTTGCGAAGGCCAGGCCTCGAAGATCAAGACGGACACGCTGCAAGTGGTGGCCGCCAAGTACGCTTCCGGCGAACTCGCCCAGATGGTCATGTGAGCCCCACGGTCGCTGGCGCTCCCTGCCCCCGAGGGGCCGCCCGCGAGCGGCCCGGCAGAGCCGGATCCGCCGCTCCAGCAATGACTGCCCCACGGTCGCTGGCGCTCCCTGCCCCCGAGGGGCCGGCCGCGAGCGGCCCGGCAGAGCCGGATCCGCCGCTCCCTTGCATTTCTCACAATGCAAGTGAGCGACAGCGTCGGGCAATGCGCCTTTGCATACGTCGTAGCGTGTTCCGGGCAGGCACAATACGGCATTCCCCGATTCCTGCCTGATGACGCCATGACCGCCGCGCTGCTCACCACGTCCATCCACTCCTTGCCGCTGCTCGCACGCGGCAAGGTGCGCGACAACTACGCCGTCGGTGACGACCGCATCCTGATGGTGGCCACCGATCGCCTGTCGGCGTTCGACGTCATCCTCGGCGAACCGATTCCCGGCAAGGGCGCGCTGCTGACCCAGATGGCGCTGTTCTGGTTCGACAAGCTCGAAGGCATCGTGCCCAACCACCTCACTGGCCAGGCGCCGGAGTCGGTCGTGCAGGCTGACGAAGTGGCCCAGGTGCTGGAGCGCTCGATGCTGGTCAAGCGCCTGAAGCCGCTGCCCATCGAGGCCGTGGTTCGCGGCTACCTGGCCGGCTCCGGCTGGAAGGAATACCAGGAGAGCCAATCGGTGTGCGGCGTCGAGTTGCCCGCTGGCCTGAAGAACGCATCCAGGCTGCCCGAGCCCATCTTCACGCCCGCCACCAAAGCCGAGGCTGGCGCGCACGACGAGAACATCTCGTTCGAGGTGGCCTCCGCGATGATCGGCAACGAGCTCGCCAACCACGTTCGCGACGTCTCGATCGCGCTGTACAAGCGCGCCGCCGAGTACGCGCTGACCAAGGGCATCATCATCGCCGACACCAAGTTCGAGTTCGGCCTCGACGCCGACGGTACGCTGACGCTGATGGACGAGGTGCTGACGCCCGACTCCTCGCGCTACTGGCCGGTCGACGGCTACGCCGAAGGCCAGAACCCGCCCAGCTACGACAAGCAGTTCGTGCGCGACTGGCTCGAATCGGTGCGCATCGACGGCGAGCCCTGGAACAAGAAAGCGCCCGCACCGGCGATGCCCGCCGAAGTCGGCGAACGCACCGCGGCCAAGTACCGCGAAGCGTTCGATCGGCTCGCCGGTTAACGGCCCCGTCACTGCAATTGCTCCAACACATGACGCGCCTGCTCGAACGACTCGATTCGCAGATCGCCCAGGCCGAAGAGGTCTTCGAGCGCGAGTGCCTGAAGTCGCGTCGAGCCGCTGTGCTCGCGCGCCATGGCCAGTTCGCCGAGGCGCGCTTCGCGCTCGCCGGACTGCGCTCGCAGAGCCAGCGCCTGCGCAACCCGGTGCTGTCGGCGTGGGTCGCGTTCGTCGACGGGCTGATCGAGCACTGCGAGTCGCTCGCGCCTACTGCGCGCGGCAAGTTCAAGCGCGCCTATGACCTGGCGTCGGCCGCCGGCGACCCCGAACTGCACGCGCTGTGCGCCGCGTGGCTGGCGATGGCTGATTTCAACGCCAGCGACGTCGAAGCCACCGTGGCCCACACGCAGGAGGCGCTGCGCATCGCGCCGGCCGACAGCCACGCCGCGCGTGCCCGCGCCGCGTTGGTCGTCGCCAGTGCCTGGCGCGTAGCCGGCAACGACGACCGCGCGATCCCTTGGTACAAGGTGGCGCGCCAGCACGCGGCCACCGAAGGCGACGTGTCGCTGGTGAGCGTGCTGCTGCACAACATGGCCGCGTTCCAGGCCGGACGCATCAGCCTCGAGGGTGCGTTCGAGCGCGCCGACCTGGCCGACGCGCAACGCGTGCTGCTCGAAGCCGAGTCCACCGGCAACTACGACGCTGGCGTCGGCAATGCCCAGTTGCTGGCCGAGGTGCCGCTGCTGCGCGCGCAGCTGATGACGGTGCTGGGCCAGTACGACGCGGCCATCGCGCTGTTCGACGCCCAGTTGCCGCGCGCCCGCTCCGAAGGCCAGGTGCACCGCGAAGCACGCTTCCTGGCCGACGCGGTGTTCGCCGAGGTCAAGCTGGGCCGGCTCGACGAGGCCGTCAAGCGTCTGCGCGCGATCAACGCCGTGCTGCCGTTGATGACCGAGCACGACGACGTCGCCGCCACGCACGCGCGCCTGGCCGTGGTCACGCGCGCGCTGGGGCGTGTCGAGCAGGCGGACGCGCACGAGACGCAGGCCGCGGCAGCGCTGGAACTCCACCGCGCCGAACAGCGCCGCTGGGCCGCGGCCCTGGCGGCGGTCGACTTCAGCTGATCAGCTCAGCACGGTCATGCTGAGCCGGCGGCGGTACTGGTCGATGACCGGATCCGCGCCGACGGCCGTCGAGTGGCCCGTCAACTCCAGCTTGGGCTTGTCGGCCGCGGCCTTCTCGGCGGTGGGCTTGGGCGCCGGCTTGGTCATCAGCTCGAGGATGCCCACGTAGACCTTGCGCGCCAGCTGGTCGTGCCAGGCCTTGTCGCGCATCAGGATCTCCAGCAGCTCGTCGAGCGACTGCGTGAACGCGCCGGTGGCGAAGAACGACTGGGCGAGCTCGAAGCGGGCATCGAAATCGCGCTTGTTGGCGGCGATCGCGGCGGCGAGCTCGTCGTGCGAACGTGCCATGCCGGCTTTCTCGCTGGCGTCCAGCCAGTGGCCGATGGCATCGAAGCGGGCGTTCGGCAGCACGCGCTGGGCCACCGGCTGGTAGGCCTGGCGCGCCTGCACCAGCAGCTCGGGGTTGCTGCGGCTGGTCTCGATGAGCAGGCGCAGGTAGTCGAAGCGCGCCGATTCGTTGGCAGGGTCGATGGCGACGGCCTCCTGCAGCTTGGCCAGCGCGGAGTCTGTGTCGCCCTCCGCCAGCAGCGCCTCGGCCGCCTCGGCATCCTGCTCGGCCGCGGCTTCGTCCTCGCCGGGCACGTGCTTGTCGAGGAACGCGCGGATCTCCGACTCGGGAATGGCGCCCACGAAGCCGTCGACCGGCTGGCCCTGGTGGAACATCACGCAGAACGGGATCGAGCGCACGCCGAAGGCCTCGCTCAGCTGGCCGGCGATTTCGGGCTGGTCGTCACTGTTGAGCTTGGCGAGCTTGAACCGGCCGCCATAGGCGGTTTCGATCTTTTCGAGCATCGGGCCGAGACTGCGGCAAGGGCCGCACCACGGGGCCCAGATGTCGAGAAGAATGGGCTGTTGCATCGAATCCTGCAGCAGGTCGGTCTCGAAATTCTGGAGCGTGATGTCTAGCATGAAGGGCTTTCCGCCTGTGCCCCGGCTAAAATCGTCGTTTTACCGGGAGTGATCTTGAATAGTGCCTCGCCCGTAGTCGGCGTCGTCATGGGGTCGGCCAGCGACTGGGAGACGATGAAGGCGGCTGCCGACATTCTCGCCGAGTTCGCCATTCCATTCGAAGCGCGGGTCGTCTCTGCACACCGCATGCCCGATGACATGTTCGCGTACGCCGAAGGCGCGGTCGCGCGCGGCCTCCAGGCGATCATCGCCGGGGCCGGCGGCGCCGCGCACCTGCCCGGCATGCTGGCCGCCAAGACGGTCGTGCCGGTGCTGGGCGTGCCCTGCGGCACCCGGCACCTCAACGGCGTCGACTCGCTGCATTCGATCGTCCAGATGCCCAAGGGCATCCCCGTGGCCACATTCGCCATCGGCGTCGCCGGCGCGGCCAACGCGGCGTTGTTCGCGGTGGCGATGCTCGCCAGTCGCGACGCGGCGTTGCGCACCAAGCTGGAGGCGTTCCGCGCCCGCCAGACTGAAGTCGCCCGCGCGATGACCCAGGAGCTCAAGTGAGCGTGCGTCGCGCCCTTCCACGCGGCGCCACGCTGGGCGTGCTCGGCGGCGGCCAGCTGGGCCGCATGTTCGTCCACGCGGCGCAGACCCTGGGCTTCGACACGCTGGTGCTCGACCCCGACCAGCACAGCCCGGCCGGCGTCGCCGCGCACTATCAGCTGTGCGCGCCCTACGACGACGAGCGCGCGCTGGCCGAGATGGCCGGCCGCTGCGACGCCGTCACCACCGAATTCGAGAACGTGCCGGCGCCGTCGCTGGCCTCGCTGGCGCAGGACATCCCGGTCGCGCCCGCCGCTGGCGCTGTCGCCATCTGCCAGGATCGCGCGGCCGAGAAGGCGCATTTCGAGCGCTCCGGCGTGCCGTGCGCGCCGTACGCTGTCATCGAGACCACCGAGCAGCTCGCGGCCGTGTCCGACGACCTGCTCCCCGGCATCCTGAAGACGGCGCGCCTGGGCTACGACGGCAAGGGCCAAGTCGTCGTCCACGATCGCGCTGCGCTGCAGGCCGCCTGGCTGCAACTGCGCCAGGTGCCCTGCGTGCTCGAGAAGCGCCTGCCGCTGCAGTACGAGCTGAGCATCATCGTGGCGCGTGGCGCCGACGGCACCATCGTCAACCTGCCGGTGCAGCAGAACCTGCATCGCTCGGGCATCCTGGCGCTGACCACGGTGCCGGCGCCCGACGTCACCCAGTCGCAGTCCGACCAGGCGATCGCGCGCGCGACCGCCATCGCCGAGTCGATGGGCTACGTCGGCGTGCTGTGCGTCGAGTTCTTCGTGCTGCAGGACGGCGCGCTGGTGGCCAACGAGATGGCCCCGCGCCCGCACAACTCCGGCCACTACAGCATCGACGCGTGCGACCTGTCGCAGTTCGAGCTGCAGGTGCGCACGTTGGCCGGCCTGCCGTTGGTCACGCCGCGCCAGCACTCGCCGTGCGAAATGGTCAACCTGCTGGGCGACCTGTGGTTCGAGCACGGCCACGAGCGCGAGCCCGACTGGGCCGCGCTGCTGGCGCTGCCGGGCATGCACCTGCATCTCTACGGCAAGAAGCAAGCTCGGCCGGGCCGCAAGATGGGCCACCTCACCGTCACCGCCGCCACGCCGGCGCTCGCGCGAGAGCGCGCGAACGCAGCCGCCGGCGTGCTGGGGCTGCAGGGATTCTGATGGCCATCGCGGACGGCAACGACACGGCGGCGATCCAGCGCGCCGCGGCCGAACTGGCCGCGGGCGCGCTGGTGGCGTTCCCGACCGAGACGGTCTACGGCCTGGGCGCGCGCGCCGACGACGACGCTGCGGTCGGCAGGATCTTCGCTGCCAAGGGCCGGCCCGCCGACCATCCGCTGATCGTGCACGTGGGCGACGTCGCCGGTGCGCGCGCGTTTGCGAGCGAGTGGCCGGATTCGGCGCGAAAGCTGGCCGACGCGTTCTGGCCGGGCCCGCTGACGGTGATCGTGCCGCGCCGCTCCGGCATGGGCACAGCCTCGGCAGCCGGCCAGACCAGCATTGGCCTGCGCTGCCCATCGCATCCCGTCGCCCGGGCGCTGCTGGACGCCGCCGCCGCGCTGGGCGTGGCGGGCGTGTCCGGACCGAGCGCCAACCGCTTCGGCCGAATCAGCCCGACGACCGCGGCCCACGTGCAAGAGGAATTCGGCGACGCGATGACCATTGTCGACGGCGGCGAATGCGAGGCCGGCATCGAGTCGGTGATCGTCGACTGCAGCCGCGGCGCGCCGCGCCTGCTGCGCCCGGGCGTGCTGACGCGCGACGAGCTGGAGGCCGTGCTGGGCCATCCGCTGCGCGAAGCCGGCGTCGACGCGCCACGCGCCTCGGGCACGCTGGAGGCGCATTACGCACCGCGCGCCAAGCTGCGCCTGATGCCCGCCGATCAGTTGCGCACAGCGCTGGGCATCCTCGCCAAAACGGGTGGGGCCCCGGTGGCGGTATATTTCCGCACCGTCACGCCAGGGCGCACGGTGCGCGCCTACCGCGCGATGCCGGACAATGCCATCGCCGCTGCGCACGAACTTTTTTCGGCGCTGCGCGAACTCGACGCCACCGGTGCCAGTCTGATCTGGGTCGAAACGCCCCCCGACGCACCGGCGTGGGACGGTGTTCGCGACCGGTTGCAGCGCGCAGCCGCTGCATAGAAATCTATCGGAAACCGACCTGCACGACAGTCGCCGGGTTCCAGCCAAATCCAACAGGGAGTAAGAATGCTTTTCAAAGAAAACCTGGGCCGCATCGCATTGCGAGCGGTCGCAGGGTTGGTCGCAGCCGGCTCGCTCGCCACGCTCGCGTCCTGCGGCGGCGGCACTTACCAGGTCACGGCCTTCGTGCCCGCGCGTATCCTGAGCTTCGGTGACGAAAGCAGCCGCCTCGAGGGCGCGCAAGGCTTGAAGTACAGCATCAACGGCGTCACGCAAGGGTCGCAGCAGACCGACTGCAATGTCGCTCCGATCTGGAACCAGATCGTCGCCAACTCGTACGCGTTGATCTATGCGGACTGCAACGTCAACGCCTCGCCCGCGACCAACGCGGTGGACCTGACCTCTGTCAACGCGACCGTGGACGATGTGGTGAACAAGGTTGCCGCGTTCCAGGCCGGCGACACGTTCAACTACAACGACCTCGTCACGATCTGGGTCGGCATGCACGACATCCTCAACGAGTACCAGGCCAACGGCACTGGTGACCAGGCGGCGCTGCTGTCCAACATGCGGGCAGAAGGCGCCACGCTGGCCAACGTCGTCAACTCGATTGCGGCTGCCGGTGGCAAGGTGATCCTGCTGACGGTTCCCTCCCTGAGCGACTCGCCGTTCGGTTACGCCGAATCGCAGCGCGGCGACTTCGACCGCCTGAAGCTGCTGTCGGACATGACCACGCAATTCAACGTCGGCCTGCGCAGCAACATCGTCAACGACGGCAGCAAGATCGGACTCGTGCTGGTGGACGACCTGGTGCACAACGCCGCGCGCAATCCTGCCGGCAACAGCCTGATCCAGTTCCCCAACCAGACCGCCGGTTGCCTCGACACCGCGCCGCTGCCCACCTGCACCACGGACACGCTGCGCAACGATCCGTCGACGGGCCAGGTCGCGACCAATTTCATGTGGGCCGACGCGACCCATCTCGGCTCGGTGATGCAGACCCAGATCGGCAGCCAGGCCTCCAACCGAGCCCACACCAACCCGTTCTGATTGCGCGATTGCAGGCGCGCCGCGATGGCGCATTTGCGCGCACTCCGCAAACCCCAAGCAGGTGTTGCGCTGCACCATGTGGCCCTCGCACGACGCTACCGTCGGTCGAGGGCCTTTTCGCTTCCCAGCTTGCATCGCACAACATAACGTGGGGATCCATCACGCATTTGTTGTGTTGTTTGCCGGGCACCAACAGGGTTAGTCCCCAAAGGCCCGTGACATCCGCTTGCGTATAGTTTTAATGAAATCGAACGACCGTTCGATTATTGTCTTTGACTCTTCGTTTGGCGAGGTGCACATGAAGAAATTCCACGTACTGGCTACAGCCCTGGCGGCTGCGGCTTTCCTGGCAGGTTGCGGCGGCAATGAGGCCGGCGACCAGTCGCCTCGCGTCAAGTTCACGCAGATGGTCAACTTCGGTGACAGCCTGAGCGACGTTGGCAGTTACAACGTCGGCGCTGTCGCGCTGCAAGGCGGCGGCTACTTCTCGATCAACGGTGCGGGGGCAACCGGCCTGCTGCACACGAACTGGACCGAGTTCCTTGCCGGCACGCTGCAGCTGACGCAGCCCTGCGCCGCGGAAACGGGCCTGAACACGATCCAGGCAATCGTCGGCGTGCCGCCCGTCGCGGCCACGTTCCACGACACCGGCTCGACTCCGTGCCTGAACTACGCCCAAGGTGGCGCGCGCGTCACCAATCCGGTCGGTCCGGGCAACGCGAACCTGGTCACACTGGGTGTTCCGTCCACCTACAGCAACGCGCTGGGCGCTCTGACCATTCCCGTGCACACCCAGATCCAGAACTACCTGGCCGACGTCTCGCCGACGTTCTCCTCGGGTGCGCTGGTCACCGTGCTTGCGGGCGCCAACGACGTGTTCATCAACGTCGCCACCGTGCAGGCCCAGATCGCCGGAGGGGTGCCGCCGGCCACTGCCGTCGGCGGTGCGGTGACGGCGATGACGCTTGCCGCGGATCAACTGGCCGATGACATCAACACCAACATCCTCGGCAAGGGCGCCACCCACGTCGTCGTGATCAACGTGCCCGACATCAGCGTGACGCCGAGCGCCATCGCCTCTGGCGCCTCGGGTCAGGCCCTGGTCAAGCAACTGGTCCAGGCCTACAACAACGAGCTGACCTCGAAGCTGACCGCCAGCGCGTCGCTGCTGTACATCGACAGCTACACGGCGATCGAGGACGAAGTCGCGAACCCGGCCCAATACGGCCTGTCGAACGTGGACACGGCGGCCTGCACGTCCAGCAGCTCGCTGGTCTGCACGAAGGCGACGCTGATCGCTGCCGTGACGCCGAGCCCGCTGACCAACCCAGCCACCGCCGCCAACACGTACTTGTTCGCTGATTCCGTCCACCCGACGCCGTTTGGCTACCGCCTGCTTGCCGAGCTCGTCGGCGAGAAACTGGCCATCAAGGGCTGGCTGTAAGCCGACGCTCGAGACTCACGCAAGGACACATTCATGAAGAAGCAATCCATTGCATCCGCCCTCGTCGCTACCGTCGCCCTGTGCGGCGCGGGTGCCGCGCAGGCGCAGGTCGCGGGCCAGGTCATGTTCCAGCTGGGCTGGAACAAGATCATGCCCAAGGTCAAGAGCGATGACCTGACCGCACCGGCTCTGCCGGGCTCCAAGATCAACATCAAGTCCGCCAGTGCGCTGTTCTTCACCGGCACGTACATGATCACCGACGACATCTCGGTGGAAGCGCTGGGCGGCCTGCCCTACAAGCACGACATCGTGGGCGCAGGCGCAGTGGCCGGCGTCGGCAAGATCGGCAGCATCCACCAGATCTCGCCGACCGTGCTGCTGCAGTACCGCTTCCTGGCGTCGGACGCGACGTTCCGCCCCTACATCGGCGCTGGCCCGACATTCGCCAAGTTCTACGGCACGAGGGGTTCCGCCGCGCTGACCGCCGTCACCAACCCGGGCGGCCCGCCCACGACCATCGGTGGCGACACGGAATGGGGCTTCACGACGCAGGTCGGCGGCGCCTACAAGATCGACAAGCATTGGTTCATCGATGCCGCGATCCTGAAGACGTTCATCAGCACCAAGGCGACCCTGTCGACGGGCCAGAGCACCTCGGCCAAGCTGAACCCGATCGCCATCAACGCATCGGTCGGCTACACGTTCTGAACTTTCGGGCCGGCCGGTTGCGGCCGACCGAAACGAAACCCGCGCGCAGCGATGCACGCGGGTTTTTTCATGGGGCCTTGGCCTGTGCGGGATCGTGCTCGACCCAGTCGATCGCGGCATCGAGCGCCGGCCGCGCCGCGTTCGCGTTCGGGTCGTTGATCACCGCGACGAGGATGTAGCGCCGGCCGCTGTGCGACAGCACGTAGCCGGCCACCGCGACGACGTCGCGCATCGAGCCCGTCTTCAGGTGCGCGCGACCGGCGGGTGCCTTGCTCTTGCGCAGCGTGCCGTCGACGCCGTTGATCGGCAGCGAACTCATCAGCTCGGGCATGGCCGGGCTGTTCCAGTCCGACTGCAGCAACTGGCCCAGCGTGCGCGCGCTGATGCGCGTCTCGCGCGCGAGGCCCGAGCCGTTGACCACCACGACGCCGTCGGCCGCCGCGCCCAGACGCTGGTGCAGCCACTGCATCAACACCGCGCGCGCCTGCTCCTGCTTGACGTCGGTGGCGCTGCTCGAAAGCTCCGAGCCGGCGTTCCACGCCAGTGTCAGGAACAACTGCTCAGCCATCGTGTTGTTGCTGTACTTGTTGATGTCGCGCACGATCTGGGCGAGTTGCGGCGACTCGAACGTGAAGGCGG
Organism: Burkholderiaceae bacterium; assembly: GCA_039920745.1. Lineage (GTDB taxonomy): Bacteria > Pseudomonadota > Gammaproteobacteria > Burkholderiales > Burkholderiaceae_C > Scleromatobacter. Next base: position 152,873 of record JBDSDD010000029.1, read on the forward strand.
GCGTCGCACCTTCGGGCAACGTGCCGTTGCGCACCTTGCCCGACAGCTTGCCGCCGACCTCGTGCCACAGCGCGCCTACCAGGCGGCTCTCGTAGCTGGCGGGTTCGGGGTAGGCCAGTGGCCAGTTGCGTGCGCCGCAGCTTGCAGGGTACGTGCCCGCGAAGTGCCAGTGCGAGGCGTCGTCGGCGTTCAGCTTGAGCCCGCCGCGCCAGTCGCCGCAACCGTTCTTGCCCAGGGGCACGCTCGCGTCGATCCGCAGCCCCGCCAGCGGGGGCTCCGAGCTCACGTGTGCGACGTGGGCGGTCGGGTCGGGCTGGAAGCTCAGCGTTACCGCGCGGAAGTTCATCAGCAGCGCGTCGGGCAGCACGTTGTAAGGCTCGGACGGCGCGTTGTCGAAGTCGGCCGGCGAGCGCGTGCTGGGCGCGAAGCCGCTGCGGTCGAGGAGGATGTCGCCGTGGATGTCGTGCACGCCGGCGTCGTGCAACTGACGCAGCAGCAACCACACGCGTTCCATCACGAGGCTGGGGTCGCCGGTGCCCACGATCACCACCGAGCCCTCCAGCACGCCGTTGCGCACCGGGCCGGTGGTGAAGACGCCGGTCTTCCAGGTCCAGGCCGGCCCGAGCATGTCGAGCGCGGCGCTGGTGGTGGCGAGCTTGAAGACGGAGGCCGGGTTGACGCCGAAGTCGGGGTTCCAGCCCCAGGACGGCGTCGTGGCGTCCACTGGCTGCACCCACAGTGCCAGCGCGCTGGGCGGAACGTGGGCCTTGTCCAGCGCCGCGGAGATGGCGGGCGGCAGCGTCCACGCGGGCGCGGGGGCCGCCTGAGTGGCGCAGGTCGTGGCGAGCAGGGCGAGGGTGGAGAGCCGGATCATGGGGTGCTGGGGCGTGGCGGAATGGTCGTTCGAAGCCCGGGCGACCGGCGCGCCAGGGGGCAGGATGATGATCGCACGGCTACACTCGTCGGCATGCTTGCGCTCATCCACTTCACCCGCTGCGGCGTCGATTCCGCGTCACGCCTTGCGCTTGTCTTGCACCGGGCAGGGACGGGCGCGTGAAGTTGTTGGCCATCGATAGCGCCACCGAACGGCTGGCGCTCGCCGCCATCGACGACGGCCGCGCGCAGGGTGCCGGCGCGGCGTTGTCGCGCGCTGCGTGCCGCATCGATCACCTCGACCTCGACGGCGGCGCCGCCGCCTCCGCGCAGGCCTTGCCGATGCTGATGGCGCTGCTGCAGCGACTGGGCTGGACTTTCGCCGACCTCGACGCGATCGCGTTCGGCCGCGGCCCGGGCGGCTTCACGGGACTGCGCACCGCCTGCGCAGTCGCGCAAGGCCTCGCCTACGGACAGGACGTGCCGGTGGTGCCCATCGACAGCCTCGCGATCGTCGCCGAGGACGCCGCTCGCCACGCGGGCCTGAGCGTGGGCGCGACGGTGTGGGTCGCGATGGATGCGCGCATGGACGAGATCTACGCCGGCTGCTACCGCGACGATGGCGACGCCGGCTGGCGCGCGGTGGTCGAACCCGCGCTGACCACGCCCGGGGCGCTGCACGCGCTGTGGCGCGAGACACCGCCAGCCCTCGTCGCCGGCTCCGCGCTGGTCGCGTTCGGCGAGCGGCTGGACACCGGTGCCGCGCCGCGCGCCACGATCGAGCACGGCCGCGCCGCCGCCCTCGGCTGGCTGGCCGCCGCCGGCTTCGCGCGCGGCGACGCCGTGCCGGCCGCCCAGGCCTTGCCGGTCTACCTGCGCGACAAGGTGGCCCAGACGACGGTCGAACGCGCGGCCGCCAGGGCCCTGAAAGACGCGGCGGCGGGAGCGGGGCGATGAGCGCCGTCCGCTCCGACCTCGCCCGCAGCGCGCCGGCCATGTGCGTGCTCGGCGTCAACATGCTCGACGCCGTGTTGGCGATCGAGGTGCAGGCCTACCCGTTTCCCTGGACGCGCGGCAACTTCATCGATTCGATCGCGGCCGGCTACCTCTTGCGCGCGCTGGTCGCCGACGATGGCGAGATGGTCGGCTACTTCGTGGCGATGCCCGGCTTCGAGGAGATGCACCTGCTCAACGTGACCGTGGCCGCCCACCACCAGGGCCAGGGCCACGCGCGGCGCCTGCTGGCCGAGCTCTACGCGCTGAGCGCCGGCTTCGCCGCGACGGCCGTGTGGCTGGAAGTGCGCGAGAGCAATGCCCGCGCGCGTGCCCTGTACCTGCGCGACGGCTTCACCGAGGCTGGCAACCGGCGCGACTACTATCCCGCGCCGCAGGGCCAGCGCGAGGACGCGATCCTGATGACGCGCCTGCTGCATCCACCAAGGGACGACGCATGAGCTGGAGCGAACGTCAGCGCAGGATGCTGGCCGCGATGGGCGTGCGGCTCTGGTCGCCCGCGCCCTCCGCGACGAGCACGGCGGCCGCACCCTCCGCGACGAACGAGGCCGGCACGGCGGTCGTCCAGCGGCCGGTCGACGCGCCGGTCGCCCCTGCGCCTGCGCCTGCGACCGCGCCGTTGCCCGCGCCAGCGCCCGCGCGTGAGGCCGCCCGCGCCCCCGTGGCGCCGCCCGTGCGCCCGCCCGCGCCAGCCCCCGCGCCAGCGCGCCCGCCCACACTGGCCGCGCGCCCAACGCCCACGATCGCCGCGGCCGCCGCCACGCTGCAGGAGGCGCTGGCCGGCCCGCTGCTCGCCGAACGCGCCGCCACCATCGCCACGCTGGGCTGGGGCCCGCTGCAGGACGCCGTCGCGTCGTGCACGGCCTGCAGCCTGTGCGAGAGCCGGCGCCAGACCGTGTTCGGCGTGGGCCACGCGCGCGCCAACTGGATGATCGTCGGCGAGGCGCCAGGGGAACAGGAAGATGTCGCCGGCGAGCCCTTCGTCGGGCCGGCCGGCCAGTTGCTCGACCAGATGCTGCGCGCCGTTGGCCAGTCGCGCCTGGCCGCGTCGGGCGAGGGCCGCGAGGACGACCAGGCCGGCGACCCCGCAAAGCGCGTCTTCATCGCCAACACGCTCAAGTGCCGCCCACCGCGCAACCGCAATCCCGAGCCCGACGAGATGGCCAGGTGCGAGCCCTTCCTCAAGCGCCAGGTGGCGCTGGTGCAACCCAAGCTGATCCTCTTGATGGGCCGCTTCGCGGTCAAGCAACTGCTGCAGTCGGACGACGCGATCGGCAAGCTGCGCGGGCGCGTGCACCGCTACGAAGGCATCCCTGTCATCGTCACCTACCACCCGGCCTATTTGCTGCGCAACCTGCCGGAGAAGGCCAAGGCGTGGGAAGACCTGTGCCTCGCACAGGCGACGGCGGACGCGGCCTGACGGCGGTGACGCAGAACCGGAGGGGTCTGGCAGCGGCGTGCATCGCGCCGAGTTGCCGATCGAATCCTATGCGCCAGCCGCGATGTGCGGTGATGCCTGACCCCTTCGGCATCGACGCGCCAGAGGCTTACTTCTGTGGCTTCTTGGGCCTGGCCCAGTTCTCGAACATCACCTGCCGCGCGCGCGCGATCGCCAGCGAGCCCGCGGGCACGGTCTTGTTGATCGTCGAGCCGCCGCCGATGGTGGCGCCGTCGCCGATCGTCAGCGGAGCGACGAGCACGCAGTTGGAGCCGACGTGCACGTCGGCGCCGATGGTGGTGCGGTGCTTGTTGGCGCCGTCGTAGTTGGCGGTGATGCTGCCAGCGCCGTAGTTGACGCGCTCGCCCACCGTGGCATCGCCCAGGTAGGCCAGGTGGTTGGCCTTGGCGCCATTGGCGAGCGTCGAGTTCTTGACCTCCACGAAGTTGCCGATGTGCACCTCCTCGCCAAGCTGCGCGCCCGGGCGCAGGCGGGCAAACGGGCCGATCAGCGAGCCGGCGCCGACGCTGGCGCCCTCGATGTGCGTGAACGGATGGATCACAGCGCCGGCGGCGATCCGGGCGTCGCGGATCACGCAGTGCGGGCCGACGCGCGCGCCGTCGCCCAGCGCCACCGCGCCTTCGAACACGCAGCCGACGTCGATCTCCACGTCCATGCCGCAGGCGAGCGTGCCCCGCAGGTCGAAGCGCGCCGGGTCGGCCAGGCGCACGCCGGCCTCCATCAGCGCGTCGGCGTGACGGCGCTGGAGGCGGCGCTCGAGGTCGGCCAGTTGCACCGGGCTGTTGACGCCCAGCACCTCGGTCTCGTCCTTGACGGACGCCGTGCAGACCTCGACGCCATCGGCCACCGCGTGGGCCACGACATCGGTCAGGTAGTACTCGCCCTGCGCGTTCTGGTTGGTCAGGCGCGCGAGCCATTGCTTCAGCAACGCGGTAGGTGCGGCCAGGATGCCCGTGTAGACCTCGGCGATCTCGCGTTGCGCTGGCGTTGCGTCCTTTTCCTCGACGATGGCTTGCACCGCGCCACCTTCGGCCCGCACGATACGGCCGTAGCCGAACGGATCGGCCAGCTTCACGGTCAGCAGCGCGAGGCGCGAGCCGGTGCAGGCGTCGACCAGCGCGCGCAGCGTGGACTCGCGGATCAACGGCACGTCGCCGTTGAGGACGAGCGTGACGCCGTCGTCGGGCAGTGCCGGCACGGCCTGCTGGACGGCGTGGCCGGTGCCCAGTTGTGGCATCTGGCGCACGAACGCGCGCTGCTCGCCGGCGAACGCGGCCTCGACCGCCTCGGCGCCGTGGCCGGTGACGACGATGCAGCGCTGCGGCGCGAGCGCCTCGGCTGTGGCGACGACGTGGCCCAGCAGCGGTTTGCCGCCGAGCGCGTGCAGAACCTTGGGTCGCGCCGAGCGCATTCGCGTGCCCTTGCCTGCGGCCATGATCACGACACTGAGAGCCATAGAAAAATTCCGGTTCGTCGATGGAACCGGAATTATCGCAAGTGCGGGCGCATCAGGCGCTGGGGCCGCTCGCGGCGGGTGCGGCCGGCATGGCCGAGGGCACCATCGGCAGCTCGACGCGCACGTTGTGCGCCTTGTCGTTGGTGCGCGGGAAGTCCTTCATCGACGCGTCGAACATCGCCGCGAGGAGGCGGTCGCCGCCCGAGCTGTAGCCGTCGGAGCTGGCGCGCGTCTCGTAGAGCGCCTTGCCCGTACTGGCGTCGCGGATCAGCAGCGCCACCTCGTGCATGTAGATGTCTGGCTGCGGCGGGAACGGCGCCCAGACGCCGCGGCGCAGCCCGTACGGCCCCCAGGGACCGAAGCCGCCCGGGTAGGGAGAGCCAAAGCCTGCGTAGCCGAACCGACGCTGGCCGCCCCACCAGAACGGGTCGTCCCACGGGGACTGCTCGAAGCGCTCGGTGCGCGCGCCGATCTGGACCATCACGGCCGGTTTGACGCCGTCGGCCGCAGGCTTGAAGCCGGCGCCGGCCAGCGCCGTCGCGGCGGCGTTTTCCAGCGCTTGCTGGCGCGGCATGTTGGCCTGTTGCGACGGCAGGCGGTCGAAGGCGTAGGTGCCGGGCGCGGTGTCGGCGGGCCAGGCGCCGAAGGTGGCGACGGACGTGTCGACCGCGTGCATGCTGGCGCAGCCGGCGAGCAACGCCGCGCCCGCGAGGGCGGCGGCGGAGAGCAGGCGTTGGGTGCTGTGGATGATGGTCATGACTGTCTCCCGGGTGCTTGGCATGGCACCGCAATGGCGAGCTTCACGCTCGCGTGTAACTCGAGTATGTACCGGCACGCGGCGCGCCTGCCGTGCCGCTTTCCAGAGGCTGTCGCCAGTCTTTCGACAAGCATGTGCCGGTCCGTATATCCCTGGCGCCGGCGCTGCGGTTGCAGCAGCCTCAGACGATGCGGACGACACCCGGCTTGGGCGTGCCGCAGGACTCGTCCTCGTCGAAGGCGATGTCGCCGTCCGGCTCCGGTCGACCACTGGCCTGGATCGTCGCAAAAGGGTGGAGCGCGCGGTCCATCATGTGCGACGGCACGATGTTGGCCATCGCGGTGAACACGTTCTCGATGCGGCCCGGGTGCTGCTTTTCCCAGTCGCGGATCATCTTCTTGATCTGCACGCGTTGCAGGTTGTCCTGGCTGCCGCACAGCGTGCACGGGATGATGGGGAACGCCTTGTACTCGGCCCAGCGCACCAGGTCGGGCTCGGACACGTAGGCCAGCGGCCGGATGACCACGTTCTTGCCGTCGTCGCTCACGAGCTTGGCCGGCATGCCCTTCATCTTGCTGCCGAAGAACATGTTCATGAACATCGTCACGACGATGTCGTCGCGGTGGTGGCCCAGCGCGATCTTGGTGCAGCCGAGCTCGCCGGCAACACGATAGAGGATGCCGCGGCGCAGGCGCGAGCACAGCGAGCACATCGTCTTGCCGGGCTCGATATGCTCAGTGACGATGGCGTAGGTGTTCTGCTCCTCGATGTGGAACGGCACGTCGCGCTCGCGCAGGTAGTCGGGCAGCACGTGCTCGGGGAAGCCGGGCTGCTTCTGGTCGAGGTTGACCGCGATCAGCTCGAACTTGACCGGCGAGCGCTCGCGCAGCGACAGCAGGATGTCGAGCATCGCGTAGCTGTCCTTGCCGCCGGACAGGCACACCATCACCTTGTCGCCTTGCTCGATCATGTTGTAGTCGATGATCGCGGAGCCCACCTGGCGGTGCAGGCGCTTGGACAGCTTGTTGATCTCGAACGCGGCCTTGCGCTTGGCGGCGGTGCCCTGTTCGTCGAACTGTGCCGGCGCCAGCTCTGCGGCCAGGCTCTCGGGCTGCTCGAAGTTCATGCGTGTTCCTTCAGCCCGAACACTTCCACGCCCACTGACTCGCAGTCCGGATAGACGTCTGGCTTTTCGGTCGATACCCGCGCCGCGCGCACGTTCGGGTGTGCCAGCATCAACGCCAGCACGTCGTCGCACAGCGTCTCCTGCAGGTGCACGTGGCCCTTGGACATGCGCGTGGCGATCGTCGAGCGGATGAAGTCGTAGTCCAGCACCTCGTTCAACTGGTCGGCGCGCGGCGTCGACATGGCCAGCGGCACGTACAGGTCGACGTTGATCAACACGCGTTGCTCGCCCTTCTTCTCGAATTCGTGCACGCCGATGTTGATCCACACCTCGTAGTTGCGCAGGAACAGCCGCCGGCAGTCCATCAGGGTCGGGTTGGGCAGGAGGCTGTGCATGTCGGGGTCTTGGTTGAAATCAATTCGGAGCGGATGCGTCGGCTTGCGCCAGGAACAGCACGTCGCGGGATTGGCCGATCAGATGCTGGCCGCCATCGACTGCGAGGTCGATGCCGGTGATCGCGGGCGACTCGATCAGGAAGCGCACGGCGCGCGCGATGTCCTCGGGCGTGGACGAGCGTCCCAGCGCGGTGAGCTTGTGCGCCTTGGCGAATTCGTCTTCGTCCATCGGCCCCGAGACCAGCGTGATGCCCGGCGACACGCCGCACACGCGCACCGCCGGTGCCAGTGCCTGGGCCAGCAGCACGGTGGCGTGGGCCAGCGCGGCCTTGGTGAGCGTGTACGAGAAGTAGTCCGGATTCGGGTTGTGCAGCTTCTGGTCGAGCAGGTTGACCACGCACGGCGTCATGCGTGCGTGACGTGGCTGAGTGGGCACCTGCGCCGCGAGCGCCTGCGCGAGGGCGACCGGGGCCGCCGTGTTGCTGCGCATCAGCGCCTCCAGCAGCGCGGCGTCGAAGCTGGCCGGGCTGTCGTACTCGAAGCGCGACGCGCTGTTGACCACCGCGTCGACGCGCCCGAAGGCCCGCGCGACCGCGGGCAGCAGCGCGGCCGTGGCGGCCGGGTCCGCGAAGTCGGCGGCGAACAAGCACACCGTGGCGCCGGCGGCGCGCAGGTCGGCGGCGGTGGCTTCGGCCTCGTCGACCGAGTGCGCATCGCTGCCGCGGTGGTGCAGCGCGATGTCGAAGCCGGCGTGCGCCAGTTCGAGCGCGATCACGCGTCCGATGCGGCGCGCGGCGCCGGTGACCAGCGCCACCGCACGTACGCCACCGCCTTCGCGCGCGCGCCGCTGGGGTGCGCCCGAAGACGACATTTCCACGTCAGGGTGGTGGGGGGTGGCCATGATCCCTACAATTTGATTCGATGCAGCGCAATTCCACGCCCGGGCTTCCGGGTTCCCCGACAGATTCCTCGACGCCTTCGACGCCGGACGACGCCCTGGTCGCCCGGATCGCGTCCCGCGTCGCCGCGGCCGGCGGCTGGATGCCATTCGACGACTTCATGGCGGAGGCCCTCTACGCGCCGGGCCTGGGCTACTACAGCGGCGGACGCCGCATCTTCGGCCTGGGGCCGGAGAGCGGCAGCGATTTCGTCACCGCCCCCGAATTGTCGCCGTTTTTCGGCCGCGCGCTGGCCGTGCAGGTGCGCGAGGCCCTGACGGCGTCGGGCAGCGAGCGGGTCTACGAGTTCGGCGCCGGCTCGGGCGCGCTGGCCGAGCAGTTGCTGGAGGCGCTGGACGCCGACGACGCGGACGACGACGGCATGCTGCGGATCTCCGTGGATTACACGATCGTCGAGCTCTCCGCGCACCTGCGCGAGCGCCAGCAGGCGCGTCTCGCGCGATTCGCGCCGCGCGTGCAGTGGCTGGACGCGTGGCCCGAAAGGATAGCTGGCGTCGTCGTCGGCAACGAGGTGCTGGACGCGATGCCGGTCAAGCTGCTGCACCGCACCAGCGGGCGCTGGCACGAGCGCGGCATCGTGGACCTGGACCCCCACGGTCGCTCGCGCTCCCTGCCCCCCGAGGGGGCCGGCCGCGACGGGCCCGGCGGAGCCGGTTCCCGCGCTCCCTTGGATGAGAACACCGCTGCGACGCCGCGACGCTTCGCGTTCGCGGACCTCGATTCCCCGTTCTCGCTCGAAGGCGAGACCCAGGCCGCCACCGCGCTGATGGACGGCTACTTCATCGACGGCAGCGTCACCGAGATCCACCCGATCGCCGAGAGCTTCGTCACCAGCCTGGCCGACCGCCTGCAGCGCGGCGTGGCGTTCCTGGTCGACTACGGCTTTCCCGAGCACGAGTACTACCACCCGCAACGCCTGGGCGGCACGCTGATGTGCCACCAGGCGCACCGGGCCGACGGCGACCCGCTGGTGGCGATCGGCGCCAAGGACATCACCGCGCACGTCAACTTCAGCGGCATCGCGCTGGCGGCGCAGGAGTCGGGCCTGACGGTGCTGGGCTACACCTCGCAGGCCCGCTTCCTGATCAACTGCGGCCTGGTCGACCTGCTCGCCGCGGCCAGCGTCGGCGAGCGCGCCAATGCGCAGAAGCTCGTCAACGAACACGAGATGGGCGAGCTGTTCAAGGTGATCGCGCTGGCGCGCGGCTGCGAGCTCGATCCGATCGGGTTCCGTTCCGGCGACCGCTCCCACATGCTCTGACGCCTTTCGACGAGATGCGATTCCTGCTGATCATGCTGCTGTGCCTGCTCGTCTTCAACCGCTTCGGCGACTGGATGACGCGCCACGGCTTCGGCCGCCTGCCCGGCGACCTGCGCTGGCGCATCGCCGGCCGCGAGTTCTTCCTGCCGCTGGGCAGCGGCGTGGTGCTGATGCTGATCGCCTTCGCGATCGCCTGGCTGAAGTAACTGGCGTCTTCAGTCGAACGTGATCTCCGCCGCCGGCACCGCGTCGATCGCGACGTGGAAGCTCGTGATGTTGCCCAGCGTCTCGTTCTCGTGCAGGCGGATCTGCAGCCCGGTGGCGTGGGGCTTGTCGTGCGACGTGTGCGCGTCGGCGGCCAGCGTGACCGCGTAGCCGCGCGACGCGGCGCCGCGCACGCTGGAGTCGACGCAGAACTCGCTCGAGTAGCCGCAGATCGTCACGTGGCGCACGCCGAGGTCGGCCAGTTGCGCGTGCAGCTCGGTGCGCAGGAAGGCGTCGGACATCGCCTTGCGCACGAACACGTCGCCGGCCGCGGTCACCAGGCCGGGATGCAGCTGCCAACCCGGTGACTCGGCCACGAGAGCGCCGGCCGGCGTCTCGTGCTGCACCCACATCACCGGCACGCCGGCCAGGCGCGCGCGGGCGGCCAGGCCGTTGATGCGGGCGACCACCTCTTCGGCCTCCGCGGGCTCGGGGTCGAACAGGGCCGCCTGCATGTCGATGACGACGAGGGCGGATTCGCGAGCGGGGATCTTCATGGCGTGGGTTCGTCGGTGTTGGTCTTGAGCGCGCTGGCCAGCGCCTTCACTCGGGCTTGGCGGATGGCGTCGGCGATCGCCGGGCCCTGCAGGCCGCGCTCGATCGCGTGGGACGACGCCGCGCGAGCATCGACGTCCTGGGCGGTCTTGAGTGCCTGTGCCAGGCGGGCGCGTTGCGGGTACGGCTGGTGCTCGAGACCCAGGCGGCCGGTGGCGTCGCATTCGCACGCGGCCAGCATCTGCAGGAAGCGCTCGGAGCGGCGGAACGCGTCGCAGCGCTCCAGCAGCCGCATGATGGCGGAGGCGTTCAGCTTCTCGCTCGCGTGGATGTTGGTGTGCTCGCGCGCGGTCATCAGCGCGAGCTCGCCGCAGTCCACCGGCACCCGCAGCCGCTCGTTGACCGCGACGATCAGGTCTTCGCCGCGCTGCTCGTGGCCGATGTGGCGCGGCAGCTCGTCGACCGGCGTCGTCGCCTTGCCCAGGTCATGCACCAGGCAGGCCCAGCGCACGGGCAGCGGCTGCGAGGTGGCGGCGCAGCGCTGCAGCACCATCATCGTGTGCACGCCAGTGTCGATCTCGGGATGGTGCGCGGGCGGCTGCGGCACGCCGTACAGCGCGTCGACCTCGGGTATCAGCTTGCTCAATGCGCCGATGCTGCGCAGCACCTCGAACAGGCGCTGCGGCGCACGCTCCATCAGGCCGCGCGACACCTCCTGCCAAACACGCTCGGCCACCAGCGCGTCGACCTCGCCGGCCGCCACCATCCGCTGCATCAGCAGGGTGGTTTCCGGCGCGACCGTGAAGTCGGGCCAGCGCGCCGCGAAGCGAGCCAGGCGCAGGATGCGAACCGGGTCTTCGGCGAAGGCCTCCGAGACGTGGCGCAGCACCTTCGCGGCGAGGTCGCGCTGGCCGCCGTACGGGTCGGTCAGCGTGCCGTCGTCGGCCTGCGCGATCGCGTTGATCGTCAGGTCGCGGCGGATCAGGTCGTCCTCCAGCGTGACGTCGGGCGCGGCGTAGACCTCGAAGCCGCGGTAGCCTGGGCCCGTCTTGCGCTCGGTGCGGGCCAGCGCGTATTCCTCATGCGTGCGCGGGTGCAGGAAGACCGGGAAGTCCTTGCCGACGGCCAGGTAGCCGGCGTCCAGCATGTCCTGCGGACTGGCCCCCGTGACGACCCAGTCGCGGTCGTTCACCGGCTCGCCCAGCAGCCGGTCACGCACGGCACCGCCCACGACCCAGGTCTTCATGGCATGTCCGGGGCCACCGGCTGCTCTGCGTCGCGCGGGCCGATCTGCGGCCCCAGGCGCGGGCGCAGCTGCGGGCCCTTGTTGCCCAGCAGGGCGGCGTAGATCGCGGCGTTGGTCAGCGTCTTCTTGACGTAGTCGCGCGTCTCGAAGAACGGCACGTTCTCGGTCCACACCTCGGGCGCCAGCATCAGTCCGCCGCGCCAGCGCCGCGGGCGCGCCGGGCCGGCGTTGTAGGCCGCGGCGGCCATCGGGTCGGAGCCGCCGAGGCTGTCGAGCACCAGCTTCAGGTAGTAGCTGCCGATGCGCAGGTTGGTGGTCGAATCGGTGATCAGTTCGGGTCGGTACGGGATGCCGGCCTTTTTCGCCGCCCACTTGGCGGTGTTGGGCATCAGCTGCATCAGGCCATTGGCACCGACAGCCGAGCGCATGTTGCCCATGAAGCGCGTCTCCTGGCGAATGATGCCGAAGACGAATGCCGGATCGAGCCCGGCATTGGTGGCGGCCTCGACGATGTCGCGCCGGAACGGCATCGGATAGCGCTGCGCGATGTCGATCTCGGTCTTCGTGCGCTCGCTGGTGTTGATGCACAGCTGCCAGTCGCTCCTGTCGCAGGCCCATTGCGCGGCGGCGATCAGCTCGCGGTCGCTCATGCCGCGCAGCGTGAAGTTCCACTCGCGCCGGCCTTCGTCGCGCAGGTCCAGCGCGTTGAGCGCGAGCCCGTGCTGCAGGCCCGGGCTGGCGTGCGCGAAGGCGCGCTCCAGCGGCGTCGTGGGCGGCGGCCTGGGTGGCAGCGCGAACTGGCCGCCGAGGTCTTCCGCGGCCAGCAGGCCGTAGAAGCTGACACTGGTCGACAGCGTCTCGAGCTGGCGCCGCGCTGCCACCACGGCGGCGTCGCTCTCGGGCGCGGACGACGCCAGCGCCAACGCGAGCTCGGCCTGCGCGCGCCAGTACGTCCAGTTGCCTTCGGCGTGCTCGACGGGACTCATCGCGTCGATGGCGCGCTCGACGTCCTTCCAGCGCTGTGCGCCCGTGCCGGCCCGCAGCGCGGCACGCGCGTGCCACGCGAGGATGTCGTCGCTCCACTCCGGCGGACCCAGGCGCTCGCCCTTGTGCGCCGGCTTGCGCGCGGCCCAGGCGCGGTTGGCCCAGTCCACGGCGTCGGGCAGCAGCGCCTGCGCGCCGTGCTTGGCGATGACGGCCCAGGCCCACGAGGCGTTGTCGGCGCCGATCGACGGCTGCCACCGCTCCTGCAACTGCAGCGCCGCCGCGGCCGGCTCGTTGGCGCCCATGCGCGCAAGCGCGATCGCGATCAGGTCGTTGCGGCGCGTGGTGCCGACGTCGGCCTTGCGCGCGATGAAGCGCGCCGGGTTGTCCAGCAGCGTACTCACTTCCTTGAGCGCCGGCTTGCCCAGGATCTGCGCCGCGCCGCGCAGCGCGCGCTCGCTGCCCTTGCCCGGAAGGTCCGCGGCCTGGCGCATGCGGCGCCAGACCTCGGCGTCGCCGAACACCTTGTCGTCATAGAGCGTCTGCGCCAGCAACTGGCAGCCGCCGTCGATGTCCTTGAGCGCCAGCCACTGCGCCAGCGCGATGTCGTGCACGTCCTTGCCGGCCAGGTGGTCGACCAGCGTCGCATAGCAACTGACGCTGCGGTCGTCGTTCATGCGAAAGCGCGGCAGGTCGCGCTTGAACGCCGCCCAGTCGTGGCGGTGGCCGACCTCGAGCAGCCAGTCGTTGCGCAGCCGGTCCTCCACGTAGCTGCCGGGCCAGCGCACGTAGAACTGCTCGACCTCGTCGGAGCTCACCTCGGACAGCCGCGCCGTCAGCTCCCAGTAGTCGACCCATTGCGCCAGCGGCAGGCGATGGGTGAGCGCCGTGGCGCGCAGCAGCGCCAGCCGGCCGCGGTCGCGGCGCTGGAAAGCGTCATGCGCGTCGCGGATGACGTCGTCGCGCGCGTTGGTCGCGATGCCGGTGGGAGCGTCGACCGGGGCGATCGGGGGCAGGGCGGCCGGCTCGGATGTGGGCATCGGCGGGGCGGCTGCGAGCGCGATCGCGACGGCTGCGGACACGGCCGGCGGCGGCGCGACGGCCACTGGCGCGGCGGCCGGCGCCGCGACCTGGGCGACGCTGACGGGGGTCGCTTGCGGCTCGGACGGCGCAGCAGCCGCGCCGGGTGCGGAGGCCGCGGATGCAGCGGACGCCGCCTCGGCGACCGGTTGGGGGAAGACGGGGCTGCCGGACAGCAGCGCAAGGGCGGCGAGCGCGAGCGGCGCCAGCGCGGAGAAACGGGAATCGGACATGTGCGTCCAATATACCGAAGGAAGCCCGCACGACGCCCCTCGCGCGACCCGACGAACGTGGCTGCGTCGCGTACTCGCGTCAGTGGGCGGCCGCGGCAAGACAAGGAGCGTGGCCCGTGCCGCCCACGGCCAGCGGGCTGGCCGCGCGTCAGTCGCGCGACGTGCGATATTGCTCCTCGAACGCGAGGAATTCCTTTTCCTCCAGCGCATCGGCGATCCACGCGGCGAGGCCCTTGCTGGCGACCATGCGGTCGACGTATGCCGCCACGTCGGCCGGCACCGGCAGCGCGTAGGTGCGCATGCGCATCACGACTGGCGCGAAGTACGCGTCGGCGATGGAGTAGTCGCCGAACAGGAACGGGCCGCCGGACAGCGCCAGCGCATCGCTCCACAGCGCGATCATTCGGGCCAGTTCGGCACGCGCGCCGGCGTTCTCGGCCAGCACCCGGGCGCCGACCTCAGGCAGCGACGCCTCGATGTTCATGCCGAACGAGTTGCGCAATGCGGAGAAGCCACTGTGCATCTCGGCGCAGACGCTGCGGGCCCGTGCGCGTTGCTTCGCGTCGCGCGGCCACAGCGCCTTGTCGGGGTTCGTCTCGGCGACGTACTCGGCGATCGCCAGCGTGTCCCACACCGAAAAGCCGTCGTCCGCCACCAGGATCGGCACCTTGCCGGCCGGCGACAGCGCCGCCACCGTCGCCTTGAACGCGGAGTCCGGCGCGAAGCTGTCGAAGCGGGCCATCACCTCCTCGAACGGGATGTCGAACTGCGTCAGCATCACCCACGGACGCAGGGACCAGGACGAGTAGTTCTTGTTGCCGATCAGCAGCTTCATTCGGGCTCCGGGGCGCGCAAGCGCGCGTGGTGGGGTGAGGGGATTTCGACTGTAGCCGGGCCGGCGGCGGCCCAGGATGCCGAATGTGCATAGAGACCATGCGGCCGCGGCATCGAACGCTCACAACTGACGGGGCGAGCGAGGATGGAAGTGCTGCTTTTTTGAGCTACGCTTCGCGGTCGCGCGCCGTCGCCCCAACCCCTCACATGACCGAGCTGTTCCGCCGCCAGGCTGTCGATTTCCAGCGTCAGAAATTCCACGGAGCGATCGTGTTGACGCGCAGCCCGTGGCAGACGGCCGTCGCGGCGTTCTTCGTCGTCCTGGTGCTGGCGCTCGGGGTCTTCGCGTCGACCCAGGGATTCTCGCGCAAGGAGTCAGTCAGCGGCGTGCTGATGCCCGCGGGGGGCGTGCTGCGGCTGGTCGCGCCGCAGGCCGGCATCGTCGTGGCGACGCCCATCGCGCAGGGCGTGCGCGTCACGGCTGGCCAGGCGGTGGTGCGCTTGTCGGCCGAGCAGTCGAGCGCCACCGGGCCGACGCAGGAAGCCGTTGCACGTTCGCTCGCGCTGCGCCAGGGCAGCCTCGGCGACGAGTTGCAGCAACAGGGACAGCAGGTGCGCCAGCAGGCGGCATCGCTCGATGCGCGCGTTGCGGCGGTGCAGGCCGGACTGGCGCAGCAGGAGCGCGAGATCGCGTTGCAGCGCGAGCGCGTGCAACTGGTGCGCGACGTCGCGGGCCGCTATCCCGATCTGGTGCGAAGCGGTGCGGTGTCGCCGGTGGAAGCGGCCGAGAAGCAATCCGAGCTGCTGGACCAGCAGGCCCGGTTGTCCGAGATGGAGCGCGCCCGCGGCAGCTCGCAGGCCGAACTCGCGACGCTGCGTGCCGAGCGCGCCTCGGTGCCGCTGCAAGCGGGTCGCGAGAGCGCGCAGATGCGTCGCGAGGTGCAGGCGCTGGCGCAGGCGCAGGCCGAGAACGAGTCGCATCGCGGCACACAGGTGCTGGCGCCTCAGGCCGGTGAAATCGCCACGCTGCTGGCCGCGCCGGGACAGCCGGTGGTCGCGGGCCAGACGCTCGCCACGTTGCTGCCCGCCGGCGCGGCGCTGGAGGTCGAGCTGTGGGTGCCGACGCGCTCCGCCGGTTTCGTGCACCCGGGCATGCCCGTCTGGCTGCGCGTGGACGCGTTCCCGTACGCGCGCTACGGGCAACTGCCTGCCCATGTGCGCGAGGTGGCCCGGAGCGCGGTCACGCCGGGCGAGCTGGGCGACACCACCAACGGCGTCCTGGCGCCGCAGCAAAGCGTCTTCCGCGTGCGGGTGACGATCGATGCCGACGCGCCGGCCGACGCGACGCTCGCGTGGCGCGACTCCCTGAAGGCCGGCATGCACGTGCAAGCCAGCCTGGTCGCCGAACATCGCACGTTGGTGGAGTGGGCGCTGGAGCCGCTGGCGGCGTTGCGGGCGAGCGCTCGATGACGGACGCGATGCAAGACGATCCGGTGCCCGTGGGCGTGACCCGTCGGCTGGGCCTGGGCCGTCACCTGCCGGTGCTGCTGCAGACGGAGGCCGTCGAATGCGGTCTCGCCTGCATCGCGATGGTGGCGGTCAGCCTCGGCCTCGACACCGACTTGCCGACCCTGCGCCTGCGCTTCGGGTTGTCGCGCAAGGGCGCCAACTTCGGGAGCCTCGTGAGCGTGGCCGGCGCGCTGGGGCTGGCCACCCGGCCGCTCAAGCTGGACATGCACAACCTGCGCGAACTGCAGCTGCCGTGCATCCTGCACTGGGACATGAATCACTTCGTGGTGCTGAAATCCGTGTCCGCGCGGCGCATCGTGATCCACGATCCGGCGATCGGCGTGCGCGCGTTCTCGGCCGATGAATTCGCGCCGCACTTCACCGGCATCGCGCTGGAACTGGCGCCCGGCGAGGGCTTCGCGCCGCAGTCGCAGCGCGTGCACTTCACGCTGCGCGGCCTGATGGGGCGCATCACCGGCCTGAATCGCGGCCTGGCGCAGATCCTCGCGCTGGCGTTGGCACTGGAGGGGGTGGTGATCGCGCTGCCCTTCTACCTGCAGTGGGTGGTCGACCAGGCGCTGCTGGCCGCCGATCGCGAGCTGCTGGGCGTGCTGGCGCTGGGCTTCGGCCTGCTGGTGCTGCTGCAGGCCGGCATCGGCGCGGTGCGCAGCTGGTGGGTGGCCACGCTCAGCGCGCGCCTGAACTTCCAATGGCTGGGCAACGTGTTCGGCCACCTGGTGCGGCTGCCGCTGGAGTTCTTCGAGAAACGCCACGTCGGCCACATCGTGTCGTGCTTCGGCTCGATCTCGGTGATCCAGAAGACACTCACCACCGGCCTCGTGCAGGCGCTGGTGGACGGCCTGATGGTGGCCGGCACGCTGCTGATGATGAGCCTCTACAGCCCGGCGCTGATGGCTGTGTCGCTGATCGCAGCGGGCTTGTACGCCCTGCTGCGCTGGAGCGTGTTCCGCGCGCTGCGCGAGGCGAGCGCCGAGGAGATCATCCACGCGGCGCGCCAGCAGACGCACTTCCTCGAGACCGCCGGCGGCATCCAGAGCGTGCGGCTGTTCGGCCGCGGCGACCAGCGCCGTGCCGGCTGGATGAACATGCTGGCCGACCAGTTCAACGCCGGCCTGCGCGTGGCGCGCGTGCACGTGGCCCACGAGACCGCGCAGACGCTGCTGTTCGGCCTCGAACGCGTGGTCGTCGTGTGGCTGGCGGCGCGCATGGTGCTGGCCGGCGGCTTCACGGTGGGCATGCTGTTCGCGTACCTGGCCTACAAGGAGCTGTTCTCTGCACGCGTCGGGGCATTGGTCGACACCGCCTCCGAGCTCGCGATGCTGCGCCTGCACGGCGAGCGCGTGGCCGACATCGCGCTGGCGCAGGCCGAGGCCGGCGAGGCACCGGCTGCCGTCGAGGTCGACCTGTCCGCGCGGCCGGCGCGCATCGAACTGCGCAACGTCAGCTACCGTTACGCGCCGACCGAGCCGTGGGTGCTGCGCGGCGTCGACCTGGTGGTGGAGGACGCGCGCAGCCTGGCGATCACCGGGCCGTCGGGCTGCGGCAAGACGACCTTGGTCAAGGTGCTGCTGGGCTTGCTGCCGCCCACGGAGGGCGAGGTGCTGTTCGACGGCACGCCCATCCACCGGCTCGGGCTGTCCCACTACCGCGCGCTGATCGGCACGGTGATGCAGGAGGATCGGCTGTTCTCGGGCTCGGTGGCCGACAACATCTGCTTCTTCGACCCGCAGCCCGATCTCGAATGGATCGAGGAATGCGCGCGGCTGGCGGCGGTCGACGCCGAGATCCGCGCGATGACGATGGGCTTCCACACGCTGGTGACCGACGTCGGCACCGGCCTTTCCGGCGGCCAGAAGCAGCGTGTGCTGCTGGCGCGCGCGCTGTACCGGCGCCCGCGCATCCTGGTGCTTGACGAGGCGACCAGCCACCTGGACCTGCGCAACGAGCACAGCGTCAACGAGGCCGTGCGCGCGATGGCGCTGACGCGGGTGGTGGTGGCGCATCGCCCGGAGACTATCGCCGTCGCGGACCGCGTGGTGACTCTGGCCGACGGCCGGATCGCCTCCGACAGCGCGAATGCCGGGATTTCCCGGGACTGACCGGCGCGGCCAAAACCTGGGCCCCACCACCCAGGGGGTGCTCAGCCCCCCGTTTTGGGGAGGCGCACACCGTCCAGTTCAGCGAAACTTCATGCATCGGCTCGTTGGCTATCCCTAGCTCGCGGTCCGCAAGCAGGATGGCGTATTTCGACGCGCTGTTTCTGCCCTGAAGACGCGCCAATTTGGTGCCTATCGGGGTCGATCTGCTCTCGAAGTTGTATTTCGCCTGCCGTCGAGTCGGGCACGAAGTGCCGAAAATCTGCAAGAAATGGTCGGTTCGCCAAGACGAGCCGTCCCGACCCAGTCTCCAGGCGCCGCGCTTTACCGCGCTGCCGAGAGCCCGGGCCGCGCTGAAGTTCGGTCGAGGGAAGACTGCCAAGTCGGTGTTCCCGCAACGAACCGGCCCCCGGAGGAAAGACATGTTCAAGCCACTCACCCGCACTGCCAAGACCCTTCATCGACCCCCTGCCGGATTCGCGGAAACGCAGTTCCTGCACCAGGCCGACGACGAGGACTACAGCGGGTTCGCGCCGACCCAGATGTTCGACGAACGTGACGAACTGCTGATGCCCGCCGCCCCGGCGACGCCGGCCGACGCCCGCGCCGCGGCCAGCACATCGCGCAGCGCCCTCGAACGCGCCGCCGCGGCGCCGGTCGCCGCGTTGGCCGCAGCGGACGAACCGCACATCCCTCAATCCTGGGTCACCTCGCAATGGGTGGCCGCACAGGAAGCCAAGGCGCACGACGCCGCGAACCAGGCCCGTGCCGTCATCGCGGCGCAACGCCGCGCCGACGAGCAGGGCGACACCCCGCCTGGCGCCGCGCCGGCCGTGTCGCGTACCGGCCTCGGCCGCCTGCGCGCCGCGTTCGAGAAGCTGCTGCCGGGCGAGTTCCGCAGCCTGCTGCCGCTGTTCATCGGCGTGACGGTGACGATGGCGCTGATATCGGCCATGCTGCCGGTGTTCGACAAGCAGTAAGAAGCGGCGCGCGAGCCTGCCGCGCCAGATCGGCGCGCCGGGTTCATTCACAGCTTCCGAGCCGACCTCAACGCGTCGCGCCGAACACGTGCGCGTAGTGCAGGATCGCGAACAGGATCCAGGCGCCCACCCACAGGATGCGCGGCAGCCCCGTCATCCGCCCCGACCCCTTCAGGTGCTGGAACCACAGCGTCCGCGCGGGACGCGCACGCAACGCGATCTCGACGCGGCGCAGGCGCATCGCCGCAGGGATGGCCTTCCAGCGTTCCAGCAGCGTCATGCGCGGTCCGGGCGACTGCGTCGACGCGCTGCTGCGAACGTAGCGGTCGAATTCGAATCGGTCGACCGCATCGCGCCAGGCGAACAGGTCGTCGATGCCACGCTCCACCCAGGACCAGCAGCACCACACGCCCATCAGGCCCAGCAGCAGCGTCGGCAGGAGCAAGAGCCCGCCCATCGCCGTGACGACGGCGCCGACGTCGTCCAGCGTGAACATCACCATGCCGAGGCCACCCACCCCGATGGCGAGCAGGATCGCGAGGACAGGGTGATGCGTCAGCGACTGGGCGATGGGGCGCGGCAGTCGATAGTGGCCCGGCGCGGGTCTCACCCACAGCGCGGCCAGGCGCAGCGCGAACGTCAGCGCGATGCCGATGACGACGTAGATCGAGGCGTCGAGCAGGTCGGGCGCCGAGCAGCCGATCGCCATGCCGGTGATCACGTCGGTGCTGAGCAGCTCGCGCCCGCGCAGGCGACGCAGCGTCTGCGCGTTGAGGTGGCTGGCCAGCACATCGGCGTCCGCGGCGCCGCTCGCCAGGCGCCAGCGCTCGGCCCAGAGCAAGGCGTCCTGCATCTGTGGCCGGCGGCCCATGAAGGTCATGTCGTTGGCCGGTGCATGCAGGCGGCGCAGCCAGCGGTTGGCGCTGAAATGGCGCGCCCAGGCGAGGTCGCGCGACAGCGACAGCCGCGCCCCCATCTGGCGCAGCGCCCACGGCGAGAGCCAGCCGGACAGGCGTTCGATGTGCGCGTGCCAGTCGAACGCGCGCCCAGTCTCGAACAGCAGCGTGAGCGGCGGGTCCTCGGCCTCGATGAACCAGCGCATCAGCGCGAACTCCAGCGCCTGGCTGTCGTCCAGCGACGCGCCCGAGCGGGCCTGCAGCAGCGCGCGGAGCTCGGGCAGCAAGGCCGCGTCGCGCGTGCCGACCACCGCGACGGCGAGCGCCTGGAAACGCCGGAACTGCGTGGCCAGCCGGGGCTCGTCGTCCGGCGACGCGGCGGGGTCGTCGCGCAGCACCGCGGTGATGGCCGCGTCGGTGGTCGCCAGCTCGTCCTCGACGCACTGTGGTTCGTCCTCCTGCGCGGCGACGGGCGGATAGGGATCGTCGCGAGATTCCTCGGCGACCTCGACAGCGCCGTGCTCTTGCGCCGCGTCCTCCTCGATCTCGGCCTCGCGCTGGCGCGCCCACGGCAGCGCCGCTTCGTAGGCCTCGCGGATGCGCGCGAAGTCCTGTGGATGCGTCTCGGGCCGGAACTCCTTGATCAGCGTCGCGTAGCGCCGGCGCAGGTCAGCCACGGCCACGGACGGGTCGACGCCCAGGGTTTGCCAGATCGTCATCGACACGCCTACCAGGTCGGGCCGCGTTCGACAGAGTCGAGCGCGGTCGAGAACTGCTGGCGGGCCGCGGCGATCTCGCGGCCGTCCTGGTGCGACAGCACCGCCTCGAACTGGCCCAGCCAGCGGCCCACCTGCTCGCGCTCGTCGCCCAGCAACTGCTCGTACAGGCGGTTCGCGCGCTCCAGCACGAGGCGGTTCTGGTCCTGGTCGCGCGGATGCACCTTGAGCGCGGCGAGCTCGGCGCGGCGGCGCTCGATCTCGGCGTCGCTGACGTCGCCGGCCAGCTTGCGGATCACGACGTTGCGTTCGATGCCGTGGTCGGCCACTGCGACGTCGACGTCGAGGATGCCGTTGACGTCGTAGGTGTAGCGCACGTCCACCTTCACCTGGCCGGCCTTGAGCGGCGGCACCCTCAGCTCGAGGCTGCCCAGCTCGATGTTCTGGCTGCAGTGGCGCGACTCGCCCTGGAAGATGACGACGGACAGCGCGGTCTGGTCGTCGGCCACCGTCACCACCGTCTTGACGCGACTGGCGGGCACGACCGTGTTGCGTTCGATGATCGGCAGGAACACGTCGCCGACATGGCCGCCGCGGCCGTCCGACTCGCTCACGCGAATGCCCAGCGTGTGCGGGCACACGTCGGTCAGCACCATCTCCTCGAAGGCCTCGTCGCGGCTCGTCAGGCCCGCGCAGACGGCCACGCCCAGCGCGATCGTCTGGTCGGGGTCGAGGTGGCGCGCAGGCAGGCGGCCGAACAGCTGCGACACCAGCCGCCGCACCATGGGCATGCGGCTGGCGCCGCCGACCAGCGCGATCTCGTCGAGGTCGGCCACGCGCAGGCGTGCGTCACGCAACGCGCGCTCGATGGGTGCGCGCAGGCGTTCGAGCAGCGGCTCGCAGGCCTTCTCGAACTCGGCTTGCGTCAGCGCGACGAGTCCGAAGCCCAGGCCTTGCAGGTCGACCTCGCAGCCCGGCCCGGCCACCAGGGCGCGCTTGGCCGTTTCGGCGGCGAAACGCAGCGCGCCCTGCCTGGCCGGTTCGGCCAGGGTCTTGTCGTCGATCAACGCCTTGCGCGCCAGCAACTGCACCATGGAATCGGTGAAATCGTCGCCGCCCAGGAAGCTGTCGCCACCGGTCGCGCGCACCTCCATCACGCCGCTGAAGCGCTCGAGGATGGACACGTCGAAGGTGCCGCCGCCGAGGTCGATGATCAGGAACGTGGCGTCGGCGTCGCGCTCGTGGATGCCGTGGAACAGCGCCGCGGCCGTGGGTTCGTTGACCAGGCGCAGCACTTTCAGCCCGGCCAGCTCGCCGGCCAGGCGCGTGGCCTTGCGCTGCTGGTCGTTGAAGTAGGCCGGCACCGAGATGATCACCTCGTCGACCTTCTCGCCGGTGGCGTGTTCGGCGTCGGCCTTGAGCGAGCGCAACACCAGCGCGGACAGATCCTCGGGCCGGTACTGCACGCCGGCCAGCGCCAGCTTCTGCCCAGTGCCCATCAGGCGCTTGAAGGACGCGGCGCTTCGCTTCGGATGCGTGACCAGGCGCTCGCGCGCCGTCGCACCCACCAGCAGGCTGCCGTCCGCGTCCACCGACACGGCCGACGGCGTCAGCACGCTGCCATGCACGTTGGGGATGGGCGTCGGAACGCCGTCCTTCAGCCACGCGATGAGGCTGTTGGTGGTGCCAAGGTCGATGCCGAAGATCAATGGGTTCCTCCTGGACGGGGTCTGCGTGGCGCGAAGCGGCTTCTGTTGCTCCGTCGCGCCGAACGTGATTTTATGGGCCAGTCCGCGGGGCGGTGTTCGTGACGGTCCGGCGCAACATGAGACGCATCCGAACTGTGCTCTGCGGGCGAGTTGGGTGCGCGTCCAGAGCGGTGCGAGGGCAACCGCCAGGCTGCGGACGCCGTGGTTGTGATGCAATTGCGGATTCCCCCGACCTCATTCGCTGTCCCATGAAGATCACTCGCCTGGCGATGCTCCTGACCGGTGCGGCGCTGCTGGCCGCCTGCGCGAGCGAGCCTGCCGGCCCGCCGCCGGTCGCCCACGACAACGGCGGCACCCGCATGACCGTCACCGGCAAGGACGGCTGGCAGTTCAACCGTGTGCTGCGCTTCGGCGACTTCAGCACCAGTGCGGTCGGGCCGACGACTTCGCTTTCGACCTCGCCGTCCTGCTGCAACGCGTCCCGCAGCTTCAGCGCCGGCCCGTTCCGCCAGGAGTTCGAGGCCAGGTTCATCAGCGCGACGAGCAAGCTCGCGGTCGTGCAGAAGGGGCCGTCCGGCCTGGAGGCGACTGTGCGCGCCATCAATCAGTCGACGAGCCGCAACGTCGAATGGGCGACGCTTTGGTTCGGATTCCCGACCGCGATCGGCGGCGAGAGCGAGCGGCGTACCAGCCTGGAGGGCACGGTCGAGCCGATCGGCGCCGACCGTCCGATCTGGCATTTCGCGCTGTTCCAGGACAGCACGCAGATCGACCTCGCCAAGCCCGTGGGCTGGGCCGTGGACGATGCGGGCCGCCGCGTGGTCATCAAGCACATGCCACCGCCAGCCGGCGTTCCGGCCATCGTGCTGAAGATGTCGCACGGCGTCGGCCCGGGCTTCCGCTTCGAGATGGACGGCCAGCTCGTCGGCTCCGTCGACCTGCTGCCGCCGAACAACGTGTGGATGCGCGACGAGCTCTCGCCGGAGCTGCGCATGGCGCTGGCGGGGTTGTCGACGACGCTGCTGCTGCAGCCCCAAGGGCAGTGATTCGCGCGACTGACCGCCGTTTCTTCGCGTGCGCCGCGCTGCTGGCCGCTCTGGCTGGCTGTGCGACGCCGCCGCCTGCGCCCGCGCTGTTTGTCGAATCGGCCGCCGGCTACCACCTGCCGCCGCGCGACATGGCGCAGATCGTCTTCTTTGCGCCGGGTGATCTGCCGGCCGCGAACGACGCCAACGCGCTGTTCGAACTGGACGGCGACCGCCGCATGCTGATCGCTGCGTTGGCCGGGCATGGCGAGGCCCTGGTGGACGTCCAGCCGGGACACCATGTGTTCATGGCCTGTGGACGCGAGGCGTTCCTGCTCGAGGCCAATGTCGAGGCCGGTGCGCGCTACTACGTGCTGATGCGCGCGGTCGGCCGCCAGGGCTTGCAGCCACTGCCGATGCGCATGACCGAGGACGCCGAGATCAGCAACCGCAACCCGGCGTCGGGTCAGTGGCTGATCGACACCGGACTGGTCGACCTGACGCCGGCTGCCGGCGTCTGGTTCACGACCCGGAGCGCCCGCATCGCCGCGGCCCAGTCCGCCGCGCAAGCAGCCTGGCAACGCAAGTCAGCCGCGGGGCGAGCGGCCCTGACGCTGCAGCCGGAGGACGCCGTGCTGCGCTGAATCGGGGCGTCCAGGACGTCGATGGCACACTGTGCGGCCTCTGAGTCGCCGAAGTCGCGCCGCCACGGCCATTCGTGCTCGCTGGCGTCGCGAGCGAGCGGCGACAATACGCCCATGCAAGTAAGTTCGTACCTGAAGGTGTCTGCGGTGGTCGCGGTGGCGACGATCGCGCTGAAGGCCGGCGCCTGGTACGTCAGCGGCTCGGTGAGCCTGTTGTCGGACGCGATCGAGGGCCTGGTCAACCTCGTCGGCGCCGTGTTCGCGCTGATGATGGTGTCGTGGGCCGCGCAGCCGCCCGACGAAGGCCATCCGTACGGCCATCACAAGGCCGAATACTTCTCGAGCGGATTCGAAGGCGTGCTGATCGTCGCCGCCGCGATCGCCATCGTCGGCGCGGCCGGCGAGCGCCTGTTCCATCCGGCGCCGGTGCACGCGGTCGGCCTGGGCATCGCGTTGTCGCTGGCCTCCACCGTGCTCAACGGCGGACTCGCGCTGGCGATGCTGCGCAAGGCGGCGAGCGTGCGCTCGATCGCGCTGGAGGCGGACGCGCGGCACCTGATCACCGATGTGTGGACCTCCGTCGGCGTGGTCGTCGGCCTGGTCGGCGTGCACTTCACCGGCTGGCTGTGGCTGGACCCGGTGGTGGCCGTCTGCGTGGCCGGCAACATCGTGCGCGAAGGCATCTCGCTGGTCTGGCGCTCGGCCGACGGCTTGATGGACATGGCTGTCGAGCCCGAGGTGCGCGCGCAGATCGACCGCACGCTGGGCGCCTTCCACGCCCAGCCAATCCGCTTCGACCACGTCGTCACCCGCCGCGCCGGCCAGCGCCGCTTCGTCGACCTGCACATGCACATGCCGTCGGCCTGGACGCTGGGCCGCGCCGCGGCGCTGCGGGCCGAGGTCGAGCGCGCGCTGATGCGCGACGTGGCCGGCCTGCGCACGAGCATCCAGTTGCTGCCCAACGACGTCGAAGCCTACGTCGACGAGCCCGCCGGCGATCGCCGGCCGGCTTCCACCTGAGGACGCACGCGACATGCTGGCCGTCATCCAGCGCGTGCGCGAGGCGCGCGTCGACATCGCAGGCGAGAGCGTCGGCGCGATCGGCGCCGGGCTGCTGGTGTTCGTCTGTGCCGAGCCAGCCGACACGCACGCGCAGGCCGACAAGCTCGTCGCCAAGCTGCTCAAGCTGCGCATCTTCGGCGATGACGCTGGCAAGATGAACCGCAGCGTGCAGGACATTCCCGACGCCGGCCTGCTGATCGTCAGCCAATTCACGCTGGCCGCCGATGTCAGCGGGGGAAATCGCCCCAGCTTCACCGGCGCCGCGCCGCCGGAGCAGGGCCGTCGCCTCTACGAGAGCGTGCTGCGCCTGGCCACCGAGCGCCACCCGCGCGTGGCCAGCGGGCGCTTCGGCGCCGACATGCAGGTGCACCTCGTCAACGACGGGCCCGTCACCATTCCCCTGACCATTCGCTAGACATCCTCATGGCCTCCATCGTCAAGTTCGACCAGCCTTCGACCGCTCCCGATATCGACCATCCGCGCGAAGAGCGCCGCGAGGTCGGCGCCCCCGAGCGCCGCACCTGGGTGCTCTACGAGAGCGGCCCGGCCGGCCTCGTCGCCGGCATCTGGGAATGCGAGGTGGGTCGCTGGCGCATCCAGATGGATCCGACGGAGCACGAGTACATGGTGGTGCTGGCCGGCCGTTGCCGCCTGCACGCGAGCGACGCCACGTTCACCGAGGCCGGCCCGGGCGAGGCGCTGGTGATACCGGCCGGTTTCGCCGGATCGTTCGAGGTGCTGGAGACGCTGCGCAAGCACTTCGTGATCGTGGTGGGCCCGACGGCGTGACGTGTCGGGGTCGGGCAAGGCCTGACTCCGCGCCTCTTTGAGCGGGTCGCGGCCTTTCGCTTCGCGCTTGTCTTTGCTTCGCGAGCGACAGGCTGGGCAGGGGCTCGGCTCTCCGGCTTGCCGTGCGTCGGAATCCGGCCTGAACGGCGCGGATTTCTCGGGCTCTCCACGATCAAGTTCTTCCGCGGTTGTTCAGGGGCCGCGCTCGGCGACTCGTGGTCCGTTTGCACCTCCCGCCCGACGCCGCGCCGGTCGCGCCTCCGATCCGAGCCCCTGCCCATCCTGCCGCTCCAGCGTGTTGGCGGGTGGATAAAAACATTCGCAATTTTTAGTTGTGTTTTGGCATCGTCGGGCCATCGAGGCCGCGACGATGCCCGCGGCCAGCGTGCTGGCGAGGCATCGGGCCTGCCGCGAACGTCGGGCCGCCATGGCGGCGTTCCTTCTCGTGTTCGACGAACGCGGCGCCTTCGGCGCCGCGGGCTTCGCAAGGTGCGACGCCGCTGGATGTCGGCTGAAGGCAGCCGATGCCCCGTTGCCATCGTCCGCCCTCATGGACGCAAAGGTTGGGTGACTTCGCCGACCTCCCGTGGCGGAGCAAGTAAGCTTGCTCATGACCGATGAGACGTTAGCCTGCGCCCAACACGCCACCTCGAACCGCAACGCACTTGTATGCGACGAAGGTGAATCGGCCTGGCTCTATCTGACTGAAGCCGATGCAGAGGCCATAGCCGCTGATTGCTGGATGTTCAACACTGTCGCGGCGCCAGCGAGTCTTGCAGGATTCACGGACCGCAAACGACCGCCACCTGCGACATCGCGCTTTTCAAAGATCCTTGAAGCGTCGCCCATGCCGCCTACAAGTGACGTGACAATCAGCTGGTCGGCCGACGGTCAAAGTCCGTGCGTGTCGGTGGCGGGGGTCGCGCTGGCATTTGTCGATGGGCGCACGGGTCACGGATATTGCGCCAACTTGCAGGAGAGCGGCCCGTTTGGTCACTGCTTCGACGACGAGCTCCATCGAGAACTTTTTGGGGTTGCCTGACTCGCGAATTCTCGCGAGCATGCTTGCTTGGACGCTCGGTGGCAGGGTCTGGTCGTGGGAAATGGGCAGCTGGAAAATTGACCTTCTGGAGGCTGGCGGCGAGGTCTTTGCCGAGTGCCTGATCATTCAAGGAGAGATCAATGAAGACTGAGAACAAGGTGCCGGGCTGGTACTGGATCGTCGCGATCTTGCTCCTGCTTTGGGAGGCAGGGGGTTGCTACGCCTGTGTCACGCAGATCAGGCTTGGCGCAGCGGCGATGGGCCCGGTCGATGACTGGTCGCTCAAATACTATGCCGCCCTGCCGGCCTGGTACAACGGGGTCTATGTCGTCGCGACCTTCGGCGGATTGCTGGGTGCGTTCACGCTCCTGTTGCGCGTCAAGCGGGCGTCACTTCTCTTCTGGTTGTCGTTTGCCGCAATCGTCGTGATGTTCGGCTATGCCTTTGTCGCGACCGACCTGATCGCGCACAAGGGGCTGGGCCAGGTGCTGCCGTTCCCGCTGTTCATTGCCGCCGTCGGCGCGTTGGCGATAGGGTTCGCGAGGTTTGCCGACAGAAAAGGTTGGGTCCGCCCTTGAACGGACAACCGCAACACCAGGCGGCGAGGCAGCAGGCAGCAAGCAATCGGGGTCAGGTCTTGCTTGGCAAAGCAAATACTTGCTGGGGTATCGACGCGGCCTCGATGGCCCGTCGATGCCAAAACCCCAATGAAGATCTGAACTGTTTTTCTCCACGCGCCACCAGCCTGTCGCCAGCGAGGCCGCGGCCTGCGCGAAGCGACTGGCGCGCGCGTGCAAGATTCAGCCCGCCAGTGATTCAGTCATCACTGCGCCCATCCTGCCAGCGCGCCACGCGCCGCTTCACGTCGTCAATGAAGCGCCGCAACCTGGCGTGATCGTCCGCCTCGGCATGCTCCCAGTCCGGCGAGCGCGACGGCTTCTTCGCGACTTCCAGCTTCAGCACGGCGCCCTCGATGCGCACCTTGACCACCGGCTGGCCGTTCATCTCGAACGCGCCATTGCGCTCGGCGAGCTTGAGATCACGCAGCGCGCGCGCCAGCGTCGCCCGGGCGGTCTCGGGGTTGAACGGTGGCGGGGCGAAGAAGTCGTCGGTATCGTCGGGCATGGCGGATCTCGTGACAGGTTGGCCAGCAAGTTAGCAGATTCGCGAGCGCTTGCGACGCGGGATGGCCAACAAGCCGCAAGGCCGCGCCGCGCGATGCGCGAACGCGCATCCATGGAGCGAACCCGGCGCTATCATCGCCCCAGGCATTCCTGCCTCGTTCCCCGGGAGGAAACGCGCGGTGATGCTGTTGCCGGTGCGACGAAACCTGCTGCTCACGATCAGCCTGGCCTGGGCGACCTGCGGCGTGGCACGGCTCGGGTCGTGGATGGCGATCGTGCCGGGCCCGATCGCCGCCGACTGGCTGGACGCCGGCTTGGTGCTGGCCGCGCTGATGGTGTTCGGGCGACGGGCGCTGGCGGGGCTCGCGATCGGGCTGTTCGTCGCCAACTGGCTCGAAGGCGTCGGCTCGCTGGCGGGTTTCGACGCCGCTGGCGCGCGCGCCGCGGCGCTGATCACGGCGGGCGAACTGTCCCAGGCTGCGCTCGCGGCCTGGGCGTTGAAGTCGTTTCCCCGTGAACTGCCGCGCAATCCCGTGCGCCAGACCTTGCGCTACGTTCTGACGGTGACCTTGTGCGGACTGCTCGCCGCGTCGGTCGGCGCGCTTGCCTGGGCCAGCCTGCCGGTGGCGCCGCCGGGCGAGCCGCTGTTCGCCTGGGTCGCCGGATGGCTGGGCGACGTCACGGGCATGCTGGTGGTCACGCCGGGCCTGCTGCTGTTCCATGCGCGGCTGCGCGAGGATCGCCTCACTGCCCAGCCGTTCCCGCTGATCTGCCTGGGCCTGGGGTTGACCGCGTTCTGCACGTTCGCGGTGGGACTGGGCGTGCGCGACGCGCAGATCGAACGCTTCAAGGCCGACTCCGGCCGGCTCGCGATGACGCTGCAGACGCACGTCGAGCTCACCGCGCGCGATCTGGAGACCTTGCAGCACTACTTCTACAAGACCGACGTCGATGCGACCGAGTTCCGCACCGTCTCTACGCCGTTGCTCCTGCGCAGCCCGTGGCAGTCGACGTTCGAATGGCTGCCACGCGTGACTTTCGACCGCCGCGACGCCTTCGAATCGGCGCTGACGGGCCTGGACGGCATGTCGATCCGCGAGGTGGACGCGCAAGGCTCGGTCGTGCGGGCCGGCTCGCGCAACGAGTATTTTCCGGTGGCCTGGACTGATCCCGAAGGCGGACGCGAAGCATTGATCGGCCTCGATCATTCGCACGACGCGCAGCGCGGCACAGCGCTGGCGCGTGCCGTGGCCAACAACACGATGACGTCG
The DNA here is from genome assembly GCA_039920745.1 of Burkholderiaceae bacterium. Classification (GTDB taxonomy): domain Bacteria; phylum Pseudomonadota; class Gammaproteobacteria; order Burkholderiales; family Burkholderiaceae_C; genus Scleromatobacter. The sequence continues at coordinate 182,193 of JBDSDD010000029.1, forward strand.
ACACCCCCGTTGTCCAGCGTCGCCAACAGCCCCGAGGGCCGCCTGGTGCAGACGTTCTACGCACCGGTGGAAAACGACGCGATCTCCGCCGGCCACCCGTTCGACCCGCGCCGCGTGCGCGGCATGGTCGCGGCGACGCTCGATCTGGCCGCGCTGCTGGAGGCCTCGGTCGCGCAGATGGGCACGCACGACCAGACGGTGCTGCTGTTCGACCCGGACGCGCCGGGCAGCGCGGCGCTTCTCTGGAGCGACAAGCAACTGCGGATCATCGAGCCGCAGGCGCGCCAGCGCGTGCTCGACCAGATCGGCGGCAGCGTCTCCACGCGCCACGACCTGCACGTCGCCGACCGCCGCTGGGCGATGCTGGCGCGCCCCGCGTGGGCCGCCACGATGCCGCAGCCGGGGTGGCTGCAGGTGTCGGTGCTGGTGAGCGGGCTCGCCTTCACGCTGCTGCTCACCGCATTGCTCGCGGCGCGCCGGCGCCAGGACGAACTGCGCCAGGACGCGCACGAGCAGCTCGAGATCCAGGTGCTGGCCCGCACGCGCGACCTCGCCAGCACCAACACGCGGCTGCGCGACGAGATCGACGGCCACCGCCGCACCGAGGCCTTGCTGCACGACGCGCGCCAGCACGCCGAGGCCGCCAACCGCGCCAAGTCGCAGTTCCTCGCCAACATGAGCCACGAGATCCGCACGCCGCTCAACGCCGTGCTGGGTTACACGCAGCTGCTGATCGAGGATCGGCGGCTGCCGGGCGGGGCGCGCGACCGGATGCGCGTCATCTACGGCGCCGGCCAACGTCTTCTGGGGCTGATCAACGACGTGCTGGACCTCGCCAAGATCGAGGCCGGCGCGCTGCAGGTGCACCTGGCGCCGATCGCGCTGCGCCACGAGCTCGACGAGATCTTCTCGCTGTTCGCGCCGCGCGCCGAGGCCAAGGGCCTGATGCTCAAGATGGACGTCGACCTCGATGACGAAGGCGCCCTGGTCACCGACCGCGCCAAGTTCGGCCAGGTGGTGCTGAACCTGCTGGGCAACGCGCTCAAGTTCACCGATGCCGGCCACATCGTGCTGCGCGCCTGGCACGCCGATGGCGACACCGTGGTCGAGGTCGAGGACACCGGCCCCGGCATGGACGCCGACGAGATGGCCGGCGTCTTCACCGCCTTCCACCAGGGCGCGGCCGGGCTCGACAAAGGCGGCACGGGCCTGGGGCTCAACCTGTCGCAGCACATCGCGCAGGCCCTGGGCGGCGAACTGACGCTGGCCAGCACAAAGGGCTTCGGCACCACCGTGCGGCTGCGTCTGCCGATGGCGCAGGCCGAGCGCGCGGTCGTTGCTGCGCCCGTATACCAGGGCGGCCAGCGCCTGGCGCCAGGGTCGACGCTGCGGGTGCTGGTCGTGGAAGACGACGCGCACAGCCGCGACGTGCTGGTCTCGCTGCTGCGCGGTATCGGCTGCGACGTCGCGGAGGCCGTCGACGGCGAAGCGGGGCTCGCGGCGTGCCGCGCGTGTGCCGACGACGCGCTGTTCGACATCGTCTTCAGCGACATCCGCATGCCGCGCATGGACGGCCTGCAGATGTTGCAGTTCCTGCGCGCCGACGAACGCACGCGCAGCTTGCCGCTGATCGCGGTCTCGGCGTCCAGCCTGGAGCATGAGCGGCGCTACTACGTCGAGCATGGCTTCCAGGACTTCGTGGGCAAGCCGTACGACTTCGGCTCCATCCACGAGATGCTGGCGCTGCATGCCGGCGCCAGCCTGGTGACCGCGCCGACGGATCTGGACGAGCCGGCCCCCGAGATCGACCAGGCGTTGCAGGCCTGCAACCGGCTGCAGCGTGACGCGTTCGCCGCCGCGGGCGTGGTGCGCCGCAGCGTCGTGCGAGCGCAGCTCGCCGGACTGGCCGACAGCGCCGCCGCGGGCTCCATGACGCAAGTGCGCGAGCAACTGGCCGCGCTGGCCGGTGCGCCCGCCAGCTCGCTGCCGAGCGGCCTGGTCGCGCAGCTCGAGAGCGACCTGCGCCAGTACGACTTCACGACCCTGGAGGCCCGCGTGCGTGACGCACTCGCGCTTCAGGGCGCCGCCACCGATGACGATGACGACTTCGCGATCAAGGGGGCCGTCACATGAGCGCCGAGACGGGCCCCGCCGAGCGCATCGACTCGTCGATCCCGCTCTTCCTGCCGCCAGAGGACGACGGCGTGCGCTCGGTGCTGCGCACGCCGTGGGCGCGCCGTTGGGCGTTGATCGTGCTGATGCTGATGTTCGCGTGGACGGCCCTCGCCTGGTCGCTCAACGCACGCCATTACCGCGAGCGCATGGATCGCAGCGTCGAGGCGGCCACGACGCAGGCCGAGGCACGCCAGGTGCTGGTCCAGGAGGGCCTGGGTCAGGGATTGGCACAACTGGACGGCGTCGCGCACATGCTGACGCGACTGCCAGCGATCCGCCAAGCCGTGACCGCGGCGGGGCCTGGCCAGCTCCTCGTGCCGGAGCCAGTGGCCCGGTTGCGCAGTGTGTTGCAGGCCCGGCCCGACCTGGCGGACGTCAACGTCTTCCTGGCCGCGTCGGCGGAAGAGCTTGGCGCCGACCTGATCTACCTGCTCGACGATGCCGGAAACTGCATCGCCTCGAGCGATGCCGGCACGGCGGGCAGTGTCATCGGCCAACACCTGAGCGACCCGGCTTTCTTCGAGCAGACCCGCGTGCAGCACGGCGCGCGCCTGTTCGCTGTGGGCAAGGCGACGGGCATCCCCGGCATGTACTTCTCGGCTTCGATCCATGACGAGCGCCGCTTCATCGGCGCCGTCGTCGTCAAGCGCAACACGCGTGCCCTGACGACGATGGTGGGCCATGAAGGCGCCTTCGTCGTCGATTCGCTGGGCGTCGTGATCATGTCGCAGGATCCCAGGCTGCTGTTGCAGGCCCTGGCAGGTGGTCGCGTCTTCGGGCTCAGGCCGATCGAGCGTGCGTCGCGCTATCGCGCCGATGCCTTGCCAGTGCTGCGCGTCGAGCCCTGGGATGGCGCCGTCCCCGGATCGTTGTGGCGCATTGCCGGCGACGCCGTGCCGCAGGTGCTGGTGAAACGGCACATGGAGCGCGAAGGACTGGACGTCTACGTCTCGCAACGCGTCCCCGAGGTCGAGAACCTGGCGCGCGAGCGCCGCGCCAGCTTCATCCTGCTCGCGCTGGCCGGCATCGGCGCGATTGCGCTGGTGGCCGCCGGGCTGGGCGGCTGGCGCTCGCGGCGCAGCGTGCTCGACGCGGTCGAGCGCATTGCGCAGGCCAACCGCAAGCTCTCGGTCGAGGTGGCCGAGCGCGAGCGCGCCGAGGTGCTGCTGCGCGAGTCGCGTGAATACCTGGTCGTGCACGAGGCGCGGCTGCGTGCGCTGCTGCGCAGCCTGCCCGAGCAGGTGTGGATGAAGGATCGCGCCGGCACCTACCTGGCTGTCAACGCCGAGTTCGAACGCTTCCAGGGCGTCGGCGAGGCCGACTTGCTGGGCAAGACCGACGCCCAGATGGGTGGCTGGGCAAAGGCGGAGCACTACGCGGCGCAGGACCAGGCGACGCTGTCGGCGGCCGAGCCGCTGGTGTTCCAGGAGACCGAGCGCTCCGCGTCCGACGGCGGCGAGCGCCAGCTGGAGGTCACCAAGATCGCGGTGCGCGACGATCGCGGCGAGGTCATCGGCGTCGTCGGCATTGCGCGCGACATGACCGAGATCCAGGCCGCCAACCTGGCGCTCAAGACCAGCGAGGCGCGGTTCCGGGCCACCTTCGAGACCGCCGGCGACGCCATCCTGATCATCCGCCACGCCGTGATCATCGATTGCAACCGGCGTGCCGCCGACCTGCTTGGCGCGGGCACGCGCGGCGGCCTGCTGGGGCAGTCCATGGATCAGTTCGCACCCGCCACCCAGCCCGACGGCCAGCCGTCCACAGGGATAGCGGCGCTGCACATCGGCGAGGTCAAGCTGGGCGGCACGAAGACGTTCGAGTGGCGCTGCCGCCGCCTCGACGACACGCAGTTCGACGCCGAGATCACGGTCAGCCTGTTCCGCCACAACGGCCACAACCTGTTGCAGGCCGTGCTGCGCGACGTCAGCGAGCGCCGACGCATGATGGTCGCGCTCGAGGTCGCCAAGGAGGAGGCCGAGCGCGCCAACCGCAGCAAGAGCGTGTTCCTGGCCAACATGAGCCACGAGATCCGCACGCCGCTCAACGCGGTGCTCGGCTTCACGCAGTTGCTGATGGCCGACCGCAGGCTGCCGGACGAGACGCAGTCGCGGCTGCGCGTGATCCACAGCGCCGGCAACCGCTTGCTGGGGCTGATCAACGACGTGCTCGATCTCGCCAAGATCGAGTCGGGCAGCCTGCAGGTGCTGGTGGCGCCGTTCGACCTGCGCCAGGAGCTGCGCGACATCGACGCGCTGTACGCCACGCATGCCCGCGCCAAGGGCCTGGCGCTGCAGAGCGAGCTGGCGCTGGCGCCGCCGACGGTGGTCGAGGGCGATCGCACGAAGGTCGGCCAGATCGTCACCAACCTGCTGGGCAATGCCCTCAAGTTCACCGAGCGGGGGCACATCGGGTTGCATGTCTGGCGCGACGCAGAGCATGCCGAGCGCGTGTGGTTCGAGGTGCACGACACCGGCCCGGGGATCGCCAAGGACGAGTTGGCCGACCTGTTCGTGCCGTTCCGCCAGGGCTCGTCCGGCCAGGAGAAGGGTGGCACGGGCCTCGGGCTGGCGTTGTCGCGCGACATGGCCAGGGCGATGGGCGGCGAGCTGAGCGTCGCCAGCACGCCTGGCGTCGGCACCCAGGTGCGCTTCTGGCTGACGCTGCCGACCAGCCGGCTGGCGTCGGCCGGCGCGCCGGTGAGCGGTGGCGCGCAGGTGCTGGCCGACGACACGCCCTGCACGGTGCTGGTCATCGAGGACGACCCCGACAGCCGCGACGTGCTGGTGAACCTGTTGCGGGCCGCGGGTTGCACCGTGATGCAGGCGGTCGACGGCCTCGAAGGCCTGTCGCGCTGCCGCTCCGAGCGCTTCGACATCGTCTTCAGCGACATCCGCATGCCGCACATGAACGGCGTCGAGATGATCGAGCGCCTGCGCGCCGATCCGTTCACGGCGGCACTGCCGGTGGTGGCGGTGTCGGCGTCCAGCCTCGAGCACGAGCGCCGGTTCTACATCGAGAACGGCTTCCAGGACTTCATCGGCAAGCCGTATCCGTTCCAGGATGTCTACCGAGCGCTGGTCGACTACGCCGGGGTCCGGCTGCGGCCGGTCGACGCCCCCGTTGAGACGTCGGCGACGGCGCTCGACGCGCTCCTGGCCACGGGATTCGCGCCGGGCGTGCGCGACCAGTTGCGCGCCTTGGCGGCGGCGGCGTCCAGCGGCCAGCTGGGGCCGGTGGCCAAGCTGATGGAGGCGATCGCGCCCGAGGCGATCGGCGCGGAGCGCTGGCGCGCGTTCGACGACGCGGCCCAGGCCTACGATTTCCAGCTGCTGGAAGACCGCGTCACTGCCTTGATCGTCAGGATGGACGCCGCGCCGAGCTGAGGTGTCGTCGCGGCCCGGCGCGTCGAGCCCGGGAACCGTGTGTCGCATTCCACGAATCTGCGTACAAATCGCGCAGGAGTGTAGTCTTGCATGTGATTACACTCGGGACAGCGCAAGAGGTGCAGTCCGGGCCGTCCTGGACGTAGCGGGAGTGTTTGGTGGTGGCTGCAAGAGTCTCGAAAATACTGATCGTCGACGATACCCCGCACAACATCGACGTGCTGAGCGCAACGCTGAGCGATGAGCACTGCGAGCTGATGGCCGCCACCTCCGGTGCGCGCGCGCTCGAACTGGCCGCCCGCGGCCACCCCGACCTGGTGCTGCTGGACGTCATGATGCCCGGCATGGACGGCTTCGAGGTGTGCCGTCGCCTGAAGGCCGACCCCGCCACCGCCGACATCCCCGTCATCTTCGTCACGGCCCGCACCGACGACGTCAGCCAGGGCTTTGCCGTCGGCGGCAGCGACTACATCTCCAAGCCGATCAACGCCGACGAGGTGCGCGCCCGCGTGCGCTACCAGCTCGAGCGTCGCAACCTGCTGGAGCAACTGCGCGAGCTCAACCACAGCCTGGAGGAGAAGGTGCGCGACCGCACCGCCGAGCTGACGATCGCCAACCGCCACCTGCGCCAGGAGATCAACGAGCGGCGCTACATGCAAGATCGCCTGAACTACCTGGCGACGCACGACTTCGTCACCCGCCTGTACAACCGCGGCGCGCTCGACGCGCACGTGTCCGAGCTGCTGGCCCGCGTGCAACGCACCGACGCCGACGCCGTCTTCCTGCTGATCGACATCGACCAGTTCCGCGTGGTCAACGAGACCTGCGGCTGCATCGCCGGCGACGAGTTGCTGCGCCAGTTCGCCGAGGTCGTCGGCGGATTGCTGCAGCGCACCGATTTCTTCGCCCGGCTGGGCGGCGACAAGTTCGGCGTCGTCGCCGAAGACCTCGGCATCGACGGCGGCCCGACGCTGGCGCGCCGCATCCTCGGCCAGTTGGCCGAGTTCGAGTTCCACTGGGAAGAGCGCAGCTTCAAGATGGCCGCGTCGGTGGCCGTCGTGCGCATCGCGCGCGACATCGTCTCGTTCGACCAGCTGATGCTCGTCGCCGACGAGGCCGCCTATCTGGCCAAGCGCGAAGGCCGCGGCACGATCCGCGTGCACGACTCGTCGCTGCTGGAGGGCGAGGGCCACCGCGAGTCGGTCAATTGGGCCCTGGTGCTGGTCGACGCGCTCAAGCGCCACGAGTTCCGCGCCTACTTCCAGCGCCTGACGCCGCTCGCCGCGGCGGGCGATGGGCACGCGCACGGCCTGCATATCGAGACGCTGATCCGGCTGTGGGATCCGCGCCGCCAGAAGCTGGTGCTGCCTGGCCTGTTCATCGCGCCGGCCGAGCGCTACCACCTGATCGGCGAGCTCGACCGCTGGATGATCCACGAGGTCGTCAAGCTGCTGGGCTCGATGCCCGACGCGCACGACCGCATCGACCAGGTGGCGATCAACCTGTCGGCCGTCTCCATCCGCGAGCCCGGCCTGGCCCAGTACGTGGCCGACACGCTGCGCGAGTTCGACGTGCCCGGCCGGCTGATGTGCTTCGAGATCACCGAAACCGAGGCCATCGTCAACCTGCAGAGCGCCAGCGAGTTCATGCACAACCTGCATCGTCTCGGCTGCCGTTTCTCGCTCGACGACTTTGGCAGCGGCTTCGCGTCGTTCACCTACCTGCGCCAGCTGCCGTTCGACACGATCAAGATCGACGGCATGTTCGTGCGCGACATGGACGTCGACCTGGTGCACGGCGGCATGGTGCGCTCGATGACCGAGATGGCACGCCTGCTCAAGAAGCCGGTGGTGGCCGAGTTCGTCGAGACCGAGGCCGTCGCCGGGCTGCTGCGCGAGTTGGGCGTCGACTGGGCCCAGGGCTTCCACTATCACGTGCCGGAGCCGCTGACCGCGGATGCGCTGCGCGCCAGCTTGCCGCCGCCGGGGCCGACGGTGCCCGTGCCCGCGCTGACGATCGGCACGCCGGGCTCCGCCTCGGCGATGCCGCCCGCTGCGCTGGCCTAGAGGGCTCCGAACCAGTGTTCGCCCAGCTCATACCCCAGCGCGCGCAGCGCGACCCGAAGACGAGGCAGCAGGCCGGCGTCGGTTTCCGCACCGGCGACCCACGTTTCTGAATTCATCTGCACCCCGTAATCTTGGCATGCACCGTTCGCAATGGCTTGCCGGGAAGCTGCCTGTCGCGACCGACAGCTTCTGCCGACTGCCGGCATTCGCGGACGATAGAGTCTGATGCTCAGTCGTAAGCCGCCAGAA
>JBDSDD010000030.1:0-80543 GCA_039920745.1 Burkholderiaceae bacterium
GGAGCCCATCGGCTACATCCCGCCCGCCGAGGCTGAGGCAAACTACTACCGGCATCTCGCCGAGCAGGTCGCGATACCGGCCTGACTTAAACCAACCGGCCTCCACGGAACCCGGGCCGATTCAGTACTTATGAATCAAGGACTTTTAACCCGGTCAAATAGCTGGGGCGAGGCCAACGAACCCGGCAACCACGCTACACCGACGCGGGCGTGACGTATATTCGACTTCTACAAGCGCTGCCAGCCAGCTGCGGGCAGCAGGCTCGCGCGGGAATGTCGATGAAACGTCGCAATGTCTCTATCGCCGTTGTCTTGAGCGCCGCGCTCGTCGGCACGATCACCCTGCTGCTCGGCGTGTTCGCCGCCGTGTACTACGCCGCCGAGAAGGAACAGCGCCTCGGCCAACTCAGGCATTCGGTGGGCACCAGCGCCGACCAGCAGGCCACCGCCCTCGCCCTGTCGATATGGGATCTCGACGAGCCGCACATCATCGCCATCCTGCGCAGCGGCATGCAGCAGCAGGAAATCCTGGCCATCGCCGTCTCCTCCAACGGCAAGATCTACGTGCAAGGCCGTGACGCCAATTGGAACGTCGGCGCCGTCGAGCGAGAGCCGGCGTCCGACGGGCTGCTGGTCGGGGAACGGCCGATCAAGCACCGCGACGAGTTGCTGGGGACCGTGCGCGTCTACGTGACGCCGAAATTCCTCGACGAGGATCTCGCGCAGCAGCGCGCGTCCATCGTCGGCTTCATCCTGCTCCTCGATGCCACGCTGGTGCTGAGCCTGTACTGGCTGGTCTGGCACCTGATGCTTAAACCGTTGAAGGCAGTCGAACGTTTCGCCGCCTCGGTGCAGGCCGGCCAACGGGTCGATGCCGGCCCGGATGACATCTGGCGATTCGGTGAGATCGAGGCCTTGAGCGATTCGATCCGCGGCATGACCGACATGCTCGACAGCCGCTATCACGCGCTGCGTGCGAGCGAGGAGCGGCTCAAGCTCGCCACTCGAGCCTCGCATATCGGCATCTGGGACTGGGATGTCCTCCGCAACGAGATGGTCTGGGATGACAAGATGTTCAGCCTTTACGGCTGCGAGCGCGCCACCTTCGGCGGAACCTACGATGCCTGGTGCAAGACGCTGGAGCCGGAAGATTTCCAGAAGGCGCTCGACGACGTCGCCGCCGCGTTGCGCGGCGAGCGCGAATTCGCCAGCGAGTTCAAGATCCGCCTGCCGGACGGATCGACACGCGTCCTCAAGGGCGATGCCATGACGATCCGCGACGCGGACGGCCGCGTGTGCCGCATGGTCGGCGTCAACTTCGACGTCACGGAGCGCAAGCAGGCCGAAAAGGAGATTCTTGCGCTGAACACCGAGCTTGACCAGCGCGTGCGCGAACGTACCGCCCAGCTGCAGGCAACCAACGTCGAGCTCGGGCGGTCGCGCGACGCGGCCGAGTCGGCCACGCTCGCCAAGAGCGAGTTCCTCGCCAACATGAGCCACGAGATCCGCACCCCGATGAACGCGATCATCGGCATGACCGATCTCGCGCTGCGTGGCGACATGAGCGCCAAGCAACGCGGCTACCTGACCAAAGCCAAGACCGCGGCCAATTCGCTGCTGATCATCATCAACGACATCCTCGACTTCTCGAAGATCGAGGCCGGCAAGCTCGATATGGAGGTGCGCGAGTTCGTGCTGCAGCAGGTGCTTGAGCGCGTCACGGCAGTGGTCGGTTTGAAGGCCCAGGAGAAAGGCCTCGAGTTGCTGATGAACACGGCCGACGACGTGCCGCCAGCGTTGATCGGCGACTCGCTCCGCCTCGAGCAGGTGCTGATCAATCTGTGTGCCAACGCCGTCAAATTCACGACACACGGCGAGATCGTCGTCGTCACGGTGAAGTCGGTCGTCGTCGACGAAGATCGCATCACGCTGCGCTTCTCGGTACGCGACACCGGCATTGGCATGAGCGAGCAGCAGATGCAGGGTCTGTTCCGGCCCTTCAACCAGCTCGACGCATCGACCACGCGCCGCCATGGGGGCACGGGCCTCGGACTGGCGATCTGCAAGAAGCTGGTCGGCCTGATGGGCGGCGAGATCGGCGTGAAGAGCCAGCTCGGCCGAGGCAGCGACTTCCATTTCACGGCCACCTTCGACCTGCCGGAGCAGCGCGCGCTTGCCAGCGCACCGGCGCCCGGCCTGCGAGATCTGCACGTCCTCGTGATCGACGACAGCGCCAACGCGCGCGACATCTTCCAGGGTCTGCTCCGCGGCCTGGGCCTGCGACCAACGATGGCGAGTTCGGCCTCTGGCGGGCTCGCCGAAATCGAACGCGCGGCGGCCCTCGACCAGCCCTACGAACTGGTGCTCGTCGATTGGAAGATGCCGGAGATGGATGGCTTCGAGGTCGTGGCACAACTGCGCAGCACGAACGCAAACCCACCGAAGATCGTCATGGTCACGGCCTACGGCGATGATGCGCTGATGCGTCGTGCCGTGGCGCAGGGACTCGACGGCTACCTCACCAAGCCGGTCAGTGCCTCCGCTCTCAACGACGTCATCGTCGGCGCGTTCCACCGGCGCACCGAGGACGCGGGGCACGTCGTGGCAGAGCGCTCACAGGTCGCTGGCGCGCCGGCCAGCCTGCGCGGGAGGCGTGTGCTGCTGGTCGAGGACAACGAGCTCAACCAGATCGTGGCGGCTGAACTGCTCGGCGACGTGGCGGGCATGGTGGTGTGTGTCGCGGCCAACGGTCAGGAGGCGGTCGAGCGTGTCCGCGCCGAGCCCTTCGATGCCGTGCTGATGGACGTGCAGATGCCGGTGATGGACGGCTATCAGGCGACCGCGTTGATCCGCCACGACGAGGCGAACCGCATGCTGCCGATCATCGCGATGACTGCCAACGCATTGGTGCGCGACCGCGAGAAATGCCTGGCCGTGGGCATGAACGACTACGTCACCAAGCCCTTCGAGCCGACCGAGCTGTTCGCCGTGCTCACGAAGTGGATCGAGCCCGTGCAGCCCGACGATGCCTCGGCGCCGCCGGGCCTGGGGCTGGACTTCACGGTCGGCCTGCAGCGTTGCCTTGGGCGCGTCGATCTGTACGAAAGACTTCTCGAGCGGTTTCTCGTGACCCAGGTCGATGACCACGCCGAGCTTCGCGCTGCACTTGCTGCCGGCCGATTCGAGCGCGCCACTGCCATCGCGCATGCCCTGATCACGACGGCGGGCACGATTGGCGCGCAAGCGCTGTCGGACGCCGCCCGCGCCCTTCAAGCGGGCATCGAAGCTGGCGACACCGCGCACCTGTCGGCCCTGTTCGCCGTCACGTCGCACTGCCACGCCGAAGTCATCGCCGACCTGACCGCGTACTTTGCGGCAAATCGCGCCGCCCGCACATCCCGCACCGATGCTGACGCCGGGACCAGCCCACCCGAAAGCCGCGTTCCGCGACCCTAGCGCCGAAGCTCACCTCTGCGGCAGCCGCCCGTCCACCGGCCTCAACCATCGCAAGCTTGCGCCCTGCTGTGAGGCCCAACAGGATCAATATGCCGACCCAACTCCATGTCGAAGCGACCAGCCCGCCGGGACACAAGCACGACGCCCGCCGGTGCCTGTTGTCACGGATCGCCTCGGCGAGCCTGGCCGGCGCGCTGGGGGTCTGCATCGCCACGCCGGTGCAGGCGGCCACCTACACCATCGGCGTCGAAGACACCGACCAGCCGCCGATGTTCTACATCGTCGATGGGCAGTACCGTGGCTATGGACGCGAGCTGCTCGACGCGTTCGCGGCGACGCGTGGTGACCACTTTGAATATGTCGCCCTGCCCATCAAGCGCTTGTACCAACAATACTTCCAGGGAAAATCGCTGGACTTCAAGTTTCCGGACAGCCCCGATTGGCACCCGGATGGTCGCCAAGCCCTGTCGTTGAGTTACAGCGCCAGTACCTACGACGTGACGGCGGGCCTGATGGTGCGACGCACCCGGCTGGGCCTGCCGATCGAGTCCGTGCGGGAACTGGGCACCCTGCGCGGCTTTACGCCCTGGCTCTTCGCGAGGCAGATCAACACCGGCTCCTTGCGCGTCAACGAAAGCCAGAACACGGAGAACCTGATGCACCAAATCCAGTTGGGGCGCCTGGATGCGGCCTACGTCAACATCGACTTCAGCAAATCGAGCTTGCACAAGATGGGTCTGGACGGCGAGATCGTCTATGACCCGAATCTGCCGCACGCGACCATTGCTCTTCGGATGTCCACGCTGCACCACCCAGAGGTACTCAAGGATTTCGACGAGTTCCTGCGGCGGGAAACCGGGCTGCAGTAAAAGCTGCGTCTCGCGGACGATCTGTCGCCACTGCCTGCAGCTTCGATCGCAACGCACCCGAAGAGTCACTGATTTGCCGCCACCCTGGCAACGCACTTGCAAACGCAAGCGAGACGGCTGAAGGACGGATAAAGTCGCGCAGGATCGATACGTCCGAACCGGAGACCGTTGCCCGATGAGCCAGCCCAACCCCGCCGTCGATGCCTATATTGCCAAGGCCAAGCACTGGAACGACGAGATCGCCAAACTGCGATCCATCCTGCTGTCGGGCGACCTGAACGAGGACTTCAAATGGGGCAAGCCCTGTTATACGCATGACGGCAGCAATATCGTCCTGATCATGCCGCTGAAGGAAACGTGCACCCTGCTCTTCACCAAAGGTGCGCTGATGCACGATCCCAAGGGAATACTCGTTCAGCCCGGCGAGAACTCGCAATCGGCGCGCCAGATGCGATTCACGTCGCTGGCGGAAATCATCAAGCTGGAGAAATCGCTCAAAAGTTATCTCAAGGATGCCGTGAGCGTCGAAAAGGCCGGCTTGAAGGTCGAATTCAAGAAGAGTACCGAGCTGGTGTATCCCGATGAGTTCCAGGACAAACTCGACCGGAACTCGGCCCTGCGCGAGGCATTCCACAAATTGACGGCGGGCCGTCAGCGCCAATATCACATGCATTTCACCGGCGCCAAGCAGGCCGCCACGCGAGAATCTCGCGTCGAGAAGGCAATCCCTTTGATACTCGACGGGATGGGATTGAACGATCGGTGACGTCGCGCGGAACCGGACGCCACGACAGCTGGCTCATTGCCTGAGCTAGCTGCCGCCTAAAGTCCATTCCAGATCGCAATTCCTGATCAAGTTGCTGATCCCAACCCCTCGTCGAATCAGCCGACTGTTCACCGAGGACTCGAGCCTGGCCTGGGCGCCAGGCTCTTTTTTTCCACGTGACTTCGTCGACTTCGTGGCGCGCCAGGATGCCCGCGCCGAATTGGTGTAAATCCCGCTCTTCGCGCCCCGGAGTGGTCACGCGGCGCACGTAGACTGCGTGCACAAAGAATTCAGGGAGACACGCCAGCATGCCGCTGACCGTGGAGGAAGTCATCGCCTTGGCGCCGGACGACGCGTCAGCCAAGGCCGCGCGAGGGCTCGTGGCACCGTCCAAGTGGCCGTTGCTGGGCGCCTGCGTGGCCGCGGCCTGGGGCGAGTGCCAGGGCAGCGGCGCCAAGCCGTACCAGACGCAGGTCGACCTGTCCGGGCCGGCCTTCAAGTGCTCGTGCCCCAGCCGCAAGTTCCCGTGCAAGCACGGCTTGGCACTGTTGCTGCTGCGCGCTGAACACGGCGCCCGCTTCACCGCCACCGAGCCACCGGCCTGGGTCGGCGAATGGCTGGCCTCGCGCGGCGAGAAGGCCCAGAAGAAAGAAGCCGTGCAGGCCGACAAGGCTGCCGCGCCGGTCGATCCGCTGGCGGCGGCCAAGCGCGACTCGCAACGCTGGAAGCGCATCGCTGGCGCAACGCAGGATCTACAACGCTTCCTGGCCGACCAGCTCGCCCGCGGCATCGGCTCGCTCGACTCGAATGCGCTCAAGACCTGGGCCACGATGGCTGCGCGCATGGTCGACGCCCAGGCGCCGGGGCTCGGGGCGCGCCTGCAGGAGGCGGCCGGCCGCGTGCGCCAGGGCGAGCACTGGCCCGAACGCACGCTGCAAGGCCTGGGCCTGCTGCAGCTCGCCTGCGACGCGGTCGCGCGGCGCGAGTCGCTGTCCGATGCATGTCAGTCCGACCTGCGCACGCTGGCGGGCTGGCCCCACGACCAGGCCGAGGTCACCGCCAGCGGCGAGCGCGTCAGCGATCGCTGGGCCGTGCTGGGCCTGGTCACCGAGGAGCGCGCCAACAAGCTCACCGAACGCCGCGTCTGGCTGCGCGGCCAGCGCAGCGGCCGCTGGGCGTGGATGCTGGATCACGCGTTCGCCGGACGCGGGTTCGAGCAGTCCTGGTTCCCCGGCACGGCGGTCGAGGCCACGCTGGCGTTCTTCCCGGGCGCAGCGCCGTTGCGCGCCCTGGCGGTCGAACGCGCCGAGGCGTCCATGCCTGACCAGGCCGGCGCGTGGCTGGCGAACGCGTCGCCCATGGCCGCCAACGAGCTGCAGTGGCATCAGGTCGCCGAACGCGTGGCCGCCTGCCCCTGGACCATCCTCCATCCGCTGCTGCTGCGCGACGTCGCCGTGGACATCGACGGCGACGCGCCGTGGCTGCACCAGGGCGAGTCGGCGTGGCCGCTGCGCTTGTCCGACGTCGACCGCTGGCTGCTGCTGGCCTGCACCGGTGGCGCGTCCGTGACGCTGGCCGGCGAATGGGACGGTGACGCCATTCGGCCCCTCGCCGCCTGGGTGGACGGCGGCGCGCCGGCCTGGATCAAGGAGTCTCCATGAGCCAGGCCCTGAGCGCGTGGGCGCCGCTGCTGCCCGTCGCGATGATCGGCACCGATCGCCAGGCGACGCCGCTGCCGGCGTGGCCCGGGCAGATCGGTGCGACGCTGGCCGCGCTGGCCGGCGCCCGGCGTCCTGCAGGCGTGTCGCCCGACGTCGACCAGGCCGCCGCCGACTTGCTGCGGGCCGCTGGCGTCCTGACGGTCTGCGGCCTCGCGGGCGCGCGGCCGCAGGTGCGACCCGCCAGCGGGCGCGCGGCCGCCGCGGTCGACGCCCTGCCCGTGGCCGACGACCCGGCGATCGCGCACTGGTTCCTCTGGGCCCTGCACGAAGGCCCCGATCGCCTCAAGCAGATGTTCTTCCAGCGCTTCGCGCACGCCGGCCTGCGCCTGCCGCACGCGTTGTTGCCCACTGCGCTGGAACTCGCCCGCGCCTCGCTGGCATCGCGCGCGCTGATCCAGCCGTTGCTGGGCGAACGCGGCGTCTGGCTGGCCCGCCAGCGTGACGAGTGGCAGTTCGCGGCCGGCGTCATCGCCGTCGACGACCGCGATCCGCGCCAATCGACGCACGGCACGCAGGAACAGCGCAAGGCGTTCCTCGCGGCCGAGCGCGCCCGCGATCCTCGTGCGGCTCGCGAACGCTTCATCGCGGCACTGCCCGAGCTGCCGGCCAAGGAGCGTGCCGTGCTGGCGCGCGGGCTGGCGGTCGGACTCGGCCCCGACGACGAACCGCTGCTGGACCAATTGCGCGTCGACCGCGGCCAGGACGTGCGCGCCGTCGCGCTGCAATTGCTCCTGCGCATGCCCGACGCCGCGCATCCCCAGCGGGCTGCCGAGCGCATCGCGGCCTTGGTGTCACGCGGCTCGCTGCTCAGCGGCCGCCGCTGGGTGATCGAGCCGCCCGCCGCCGTCGGCGCCGACTGGAAGGCCGACCAGGTCGATGCAACCGTGGGCATCGCCAACATGGGCGAGCGCGCCTGGTGGCTGTACCAGTTGGTGCGCCAGGTGCCGCTCGCCTGGTGGCCCACGCACACCGGCCTGGGCATCAAGCAACTGGCCGCCTGGGCCGACGCCAGCGAATGGGGCGAAGCCGTCTGGATGGGCTGGCGCGACGTGCTGCTGCACGCGCCCGACCTCGCCTGGGCCGAGGCCTTGCTGGACGAATGGCCTGCCGTCGTCGGCCCGCGCGCTGCCAAGGACGCACCGCCGCGCTCCGTGCTGGGCGATCGCGAGCTGGTGTTGTGGGTCGTCTCGTCCGAGGTGCGCGAGCGCTATTTCGAGGCGCAGCTGAAATCCACCGAGGCGCCGCTCGCCCACAATATCTTCGCGATCTTCGCCGGCTGCAAGGTCGGCGAGCTCGTCTCGCCACGCCTGTCCGCGCTGATCGTCCGGCGCGTGAAGCAGGTGCTGGCGCTGAACACCAGCGCAGACAACCCGATGGCCTACAACCCGACGCTGGCCCTGCAGGGCGCGATCGGGCAGTACCTGCCCCCGCTTTGCTGCGTGCTGCCGCTGTCGTTCCTCGCCGACTTCGACGACTGGCCCGTCTCGCCCACCGAACCCGCCCACGTCGGCCGCGGCCGACATGAAGCACGCCAGATCATCCAGGCGCGCCGTGCGCTGGACGCCTATCTCCCCTGACCGGACCCCACCATGACTGCACCTTCCAACTCCGTGATGCGCCAGCACGCCGAACAGCAGTTCGCCGAGGAACTGGCCGAACTGCGTCGCCAGGACACGCGCGCCCGCCCCGGCAACTGGATGCTGTCGCCCTGGGCCGTCGTGCGCTACCTGATGGGCGGCAAGCTGGACAACGGCTTCGAGATCAGCCCGAAGTACATCGGCGACGCGCGCCTGATGGAGATCGCCGTCGCCACGATCGCGACCGACCGAGCGCTGCTGCTGTACGGCGTGCCGGGCACGGCCAAGTCGTGGGTGTCCGAGCATCTGTCCGCGGCGATCAGCGGCGACTCCACGATGCTGATCCAGGGCACCGCCGGCACCAGCGAGGAGCAGCTGCGCTACGGCTGGAACTACGCGCAGTTGCTGGCCAACGGCCCGTCCGAGAAAGCGCTCGTGCCCAGCCCGTTGATGAACGCAATGCGCCTCGGCAAGATCGCCCGCGTCGAGGAGCTCACGCGCATCCCGGCCGACGTGCAGGACTGCCTGATCACGGTGCTGTCCGAAAAGACCTTGCCCATCCCCGAGCTCGGCTCCGAAGTGCAGGCCGTGCGCGGCTTCAGCGTGATCGCCACCGCCAACAACCGCGACAAGGGCGTCAACGAGCTGTCGGCCGCCTTGAAGCGCCGCTTCAACACCGTGGTGCTGCCGGTGCCGGCCAGCGAGGACGATGAGATCGCGATCGTCGTCAAGCGCGTTGCCGAGATGGGCGTGGCGCTGCAACTGCCGGCCGAGCCGCCGGCGCTCAAGGAGGTCAAGCGCATCGTGCAGATCTTCCGTGAGCTGCGCAGCGGCAAGACGGCCGATGGCAAGACCCAGGTGAAGTCGCCCAGCGCCACGCTGTCCACCGCCGAGGTCATCTCGGTGATCAACAGCGGCATGGCGCTGGCCGGCCACTTCGGCGACGGCGTGCTGCGTCCGCACGACATGGCCTCCGGCCTGATCGGCGCCGTCATCAAGGATCCGGTGCAGGACCAGGTGGTGTGGAACGAGTACCTGGAGACGGTCGTCAAGGAACGCGACGACTGGAAGGATCTGTACCGCGCGTTCCGCGAGATGTCCTGAGGCGGGCGCCACGTCCATGAGCGATCACGACGACGCCGCAGGCGCAGCCGCGCTGGAGGCCGTGCCCGACCGGCGCCGCGGCACGGCCGCGCCCCACTGTTTCGGCATCCGCCATCACGGCCCGGGCTGCGCGCGCAGCCTGCTGCGGGCGTTCGACGAGCTGCAGCCCGATTGCGTTCTGATCGAAGGCCCGCCCGAGGCCGACGAGCTGTTGTCCTTCGTGCTGGACGCCGCGATGACGCCGCCGGTGGCGCTGCTGGGCTACTGCCCGGACGAGCCGCGCCTGGCCGTCTACCACCCGTTCGCCACGTTCTCGCCCGAATGGCAGGCGCTGCGCTGGGCCGCGTCGCATGGCGTACCGGTGCGCTTCATCGACCTGCCGTTGACGCACGAGCTGGGCATGGAAAAGGCCGCCCGCGACGCCCGCACGGCCGCCGAGGCGGCTGCGGCCGCGGCGGCCGACGCCGAAGACGATGCGGCGCTCGTCGCGCTGCCGGCCGAACCCATCGACGTCGCCGCAGCCGCCGACGCAGCCGCCGACGCCGAGCTCGAGCACCGCGACCCGCTGACCTGGCTCGCCCGCGCCGCCGGCTACGACGACGGCGAGTCCTGGTGGAACCACATGGTCGAAGAGCGCGCCGACGGCACCGAGCTGTTCGATGCGATCGCCACGGCGATGACCTCGCTGCGCGCCGAGATCGGCGACAAGCATGCAACGCCCGCGGCCGCGCAACGCGAGGCCCTGCGCGAGGCCCACATGCGCCAGTGCATTCGCGCGGCGCAGAAGGACGGCCACGATCGCATCGCAGTGGTCTGCGGCGCTTGGCACCTGCCGGCGCTGCGCGAGAACGTCGCCGCCAAGGCGGACACGGCGTTGCTCAAGGGGCTGCCCAAGGTCAAGGTGCTGTCCACCTGGGTGCCCTGGACCTACCGCCACCTCACGCGCGCCAGCGGCTACGGCGCCGGCATCGCGTCGCCCGGCTGGTACGAGCACCTGTGGAACACGCATGACGCCCCGAGCCGCCGCGCCATCGGCTGGCTCGCTCGCGTGGCGCGCCTGATGCGCGCGCGCGAGCTCGATTGCTCGTCGGCCCACCTGATCGAGGCGGCACGGCTGGCCGACACGCTGGCGGCGCTGCGCGAGCGCCCGGCGCCGGGCTTGCCCGAACTGGACGAGGCAAGCCGCACGGTGCTGACGCTGGGCGACGACACGGTACTCAAGTTCATCCGCGACGCGCTGGTCGTCGGCGACCACCTGGGCGGCGTGCCGCCGTCGGTGCCCACCGTGCCGCTGCAGCGCGACGTCGACGCCCTGCAAAAGCGCCTGCGCCTCAAGCCCGAGGCGCTGCAGAAGACGCTCGACCTCGACCTGCGCAACGACAACGACCTGGCCCGCAGCCACCTGCTGCACCGGCTGGCGATCCTGGACGTGCCGTGGGGCACCGTCTCGCGAGTCGGCCGCTCGGCGCGCGGCACCTTCCACGAGATCTGGACGCTGCAGTGGCAGCCCGAGTTCGCGCTGCGCCTGATCGAGGCCAGCCTGTGGGGCCAGACCGTCGAACAGGCGGCCACTGCCCGGGCACAGGCGCGTTGCGCGGAGGCGGGCAGCCTGGCGGCGCTGTCGGGGCTGGTCGACAAGGCACTGCTGGCCAAGCTCGACCTGGCCGTCGCCACCGCCACGCAGGCGCTGGAGGACCGCGCCGCCCTGACCGGCGACGCCGCGCAGTTGCTGGAGACGCTGCCGCCGCTGGCCAACGTGTTTCGCTATGGCAACGTGCGCCAGACCGACGCGACGCTGGTCGCGCACGTGCTGGACGGGCTCGCGCTGCGCGCCGCGATCGGCCTGCCCGTGGCCTGCGGCGGCCTGGACGACAGCGCCGCCGAGACGCTGCGCGCCTTGGTGCTGGCTGCCCACGCCGCGATCGCGCTACGCGACGGCGCGGACGCGACCGCCGCCTGGCGTCGCGCGCTCGCGCAGGTGGCCGCGCAGGCCGGCGCACACGACCTGCTCAAGGGCGCCGCTGGTCGCCTGCTGCTGGACGCCGGCGACTGGACGACAGCCGACGCAGCCCAGGCGATGTCGCTGAACCTGTCCGCGGGCGCCGAGCCGGCGCACGCCGCCGCCTGGCTCGAGGGCTTTCTCAACCGCAATGCGGTGGTGCTGCTGCACGACGCCACGGTGTGGGCGCTGGTCGACGAATGGCTGTCCGGACTCACCGACGACCACTTCATCCGCGTGCTGCCGCTGGTACGCCGCACGTTCTCGGCGTTCGCCGCGACGGAACTGCGCGACCTGTCGATCAAGGCGGGTCAGAAGTCCGGCTCGAAGCGCCCCGCCGCCGGCGGCCCGACCGGCGACGATGGCCTGCTGGCTGACTGGGACACTGCCCGCGCCGCCCTGCCCTTGCCGCTGCTGCGCGACTTGCTGGGCCTCGCGCTTCCGCTCACCGCGCCTGGAGAGACCGCATGAACCCGATCCAGGAACGCGAACGCCTCGCGCGCTGGCGCCTCGTCATCGGCAGCGAGGCCGAAGCGGCGTGTGGCGGGCTCGCGGGCCCGGCCGTCGAGATGGACCAGGCGCTGACGGCGCTCTACGACTCGCA
Source organism: Burkholderiaceae bacterium (assembly GCA_039920745.1). Lineage (GTDB taxonomy): Bacteria > Pseudomonadota > Gammaproteobacteria > Burkholderiales > Burkholderiaceae_C > Scleromatobacter. The sequence continues at coordinate 12,097 of JBDSDD010000030.1, forward strand.
AGGCCAGCCCGGCGGCATGGGCGCCAGCAAGGGACGCGGTGGTCGCGGCGGCTCGCAGCCCAGCGTGGCGCGCTGGCTGGGCGACATCCGAAAGTACTTCCCGAGCTCGGTCGTGCAGGTGATGCAGCACGACGCGCTGCAGCGCCTGAACCTGCGCGAGATGCTGCTGCAGCCCGAGATGCTGCGCAGCGCCCAGCCCGACGTGCACCTGGTCGCCAGCCTCATCGCGTTGTCACGCGTGATTCCGGCCGGCACCAAGGACACCGCGCGCAGGGTGGTCAAGCGCGTCGTCGATGACCTGATGAAGCGACTCGAGGATCCGATGCGCTCGGCGATCAGCGGCGCGCTCGATCGCAGCCAGCGCAATCGGCGGCCGCGCCACGCCGAGATCGACTGGCATCGCACGATCAAGGCCAACCTCAAGCACTGGCAGCCCGAGTACCGCACCGTGGTGCCCGAGACGCTGCACGGCTACGGCCGCAAGTCGCGCAAGCCGCAGCGCGAGATCATCCTGTGCGTCGACCAGAGCGGCTCGATGGCCAACTCCGTCGTCTATTCGAGCATCTTCGGCGCGGTGATGGCCTCGCTGCCGGCGGTGGCCACGAAGCTGGTCGTCTTCGACACCAACGTCGTCGACATGTCCGACCTGCTCGACGACCCGGTGGAACTGCTGTTCGGCGTGCAACTGGGCGGCGGCACCGACATCGACGGCGCGGTCGGCTACTGCCAGACGCTCATGCGCGAGCCGCGCAACACCATCTTCGTGCTGATCTCCGACCTCTACGAAGGTGGCGTCGAGGCCAACCTCCTGCGTCGCGCGGCCGAACTGATCGACAGTGGCGTCCAGTGCATCACGCTGCTGGCGCTCAGCGACGAAGGCCGGCCGGCCTACGACCACGCGCTGGCCGCCAAGCTTGCCACGCTGGGGATGCCGTCGTTCGCCTGCACGCCCGACGCCTTCCCGGCGCTGATGGCCGCGGCGATCCGGCGCGACGACGTGGCCGCCTGGGCGGCGGCGAACGGGATGGTCAACAGCCCGAACGCGCGCTGACCTGTTGGGCGGACAAGAAAAAGCGGCGCACGTGGCGCCGCTCCCGTCGTCACCCCGCCCGCTTGGGCAGCTTCCATCCCGGTCGCGGGAAATGGCACGTGTAGCCGTTGGGAAACAGCTCCAGATAGTCCTGGTGCTCGGCCTCGGCTTCCCAGAAGTCGCCGACGGGTTCGACTTCGGTGACGACCTTGCCCGGCCACAGGCTCGACGCGTCGACATCGGCGATCGTGTCCACGGCGGTCGCCTTCTGCTCCGGGGACGTGTAGTAGATGGCCGAGCGGTAGCTCATGCCCTGGTCGTTGCCCTGGCGGTTCTTGGTGCTCGGGTCATGGATCTGGAAGAAAAACTCCAGCAACTGGCGGTAGCTGAGCACCGCCGGGTCGAACAGCACCTCGATGCCCTCGGCGTGCGTGCCGTGCCGCCGGTAGGTGGCCTCGGCGACGTCGCCACCGGTGTAGCCGACACGGGTCTCCTGCACGCCCGGGATCTTGCGGATCAGGTCCTGCATGCCCCAGAAACAGCCTCCGGCCAGCACGGCGCGTTCGGTCGTCATTGCACGTCCTCCACCTGGTTGATGTAGTCGCCGTAGCCCTGGGCCTCCATCTCGTCGCGCGGCACGAAGCGCAGCGACGCCGAGTTGATGCAGTAGCGCAGGCCGCCACGGTCGCGCGGGCCGTCCGGGAACACGTGGCCCAGGTGGCTGTCGGCGTGCTTGGAGCGCACCTCGATGCGGATCATGCCGTGCGTGGCGTCGCGCAGTTCCTCGACGAAGGCGGGCACGATGGGCTTGGTGAAACTGGGCCAGCCGCAGCCCGACTCGAACTTGTCGCCGGAAGCGAACAGCGGCTCGCCCGACACGATGTCGACATAGATGCCCACCTCCTCGTTGTCCAGCAGCTCGCCGGTGCCGGCGCGTTCGGTGCCGCTCTCCTGCGTGACGTGGCGTTGCATGGGCGTCAGCTTGGCCAGCGCCTCGGGGGTCTTCCTGTAGTCGGGCATCTTCATTTCTCCTTCAAGTGCGTCCCCTGCATGTTGGGACGGGCCGCCTCATCTCAAGTCGATCTCGGGCCGGCGGAAAGGTTCGCCGTCAGAGTCCGTGCGGGTTGCCTGGTTCCCAGCCAAACGGCCCTTCGACCAGGCCGTCGATCCGATGGAAGCGAATCGTACCCGCGTCGCGCGCCACGTGGACGCAGCCGCTCTGGTGCGGGTCGGCATGCATGAAGCAAACGGTGGCATCCGGGCGGGCAAACCAGCGGCCCGTCTCGACGCGGCCGGACGTGTCGCGCGAGGTCGACGTGCCGTCGGGCGCGAAGTATTCGTACTGGTGTGTCTTGCCGTCGAAGAAGTCCATCGTGACGTCGCGCACGAGCGCGGCCGCCTGCGCGGGCGTGCTAGCGGGCTCAGGGGACGCGTGAGCGACCGGGCCCGCCAGAGAGGCGCCCAGCAACAGGGCGATGTGTCGTTTCTGCATGTGTTTCTCGTCAAGAAGGCAGACTGCGGCCGGCCCCTCAGGAGCGGCCGCGAAAGGCCGGGCGAAGCGGCGCCCGGTTCGGCTTGGTCAGGCCGGGCTCAGCGCCAGGCGTCGGCGTCGACGATCGCGACGCCGTTGGTCGTCGCGGCCGGCAGCGCAGCCACGCCCTGCAGCGTGAAGTTGCCGTCCTGGTCGACCTTGAAGATCGACACGCGCGACAGCCCGGCAGCCGCATCGACCACCGCGGCGAAGCCGTCGCGGTAGGTGATGTCGGTCGGGCCGCCGATGAACTGCGCGACCACAGCAGCGTCCTGCACCAGCTTCTGGCCGTAGGCCGCGTAGCGCGACACGCTGTGGCTCGGCGTGTTGGCCGAGAACGCGAACGGGCCCGCCAGCGTGATCCAGCACGGCGCGTGCTGCGTGACCGACGGGGTCGTGGTCAGCACCGTGTCGTTGCGCACCAAGCTGATCTCGTCGGCGTGCGCGATCGTCACGTAGGCCTCGTTGCCGTTCGTCACGAGGCCGAACGGCGTGTCCAGATTGGCCGGCGTGCCGGCCACCAGCGCGGCGTTGCCGACGACGGCGCCGTCGTCGGTCAGGTGCACGGTCTCGATCGCGTTGCTCTTCTCGGTGAAGATCAGTTCGCCCTTGATGACGCCCACTTGCGCGGCCGTCGCGTCGGCGTGCAGCAGTTGCGCCTGGCCGTCGACTTGCGGCGAAATGCCCCTCGGGCCCGCTCGGTGCGACTCGACGTGCGTGGTCGTCAGCACGTACAGATGGTCGTTGCCGAAAGCGACGCTGACCGGGCTGCCCAGCGTCTGGATCACGCGCTCCAGGCGGAACTGGCGGCCGCCGTCGTCGCGCTGGAAGATCGACACGTTGGACGAACCGAAGTTGACGACTGCGACGCGGTCATGGCTCGCGGCGATGCCACCGGCGTTGCCGCCCACGCCGCCTTGCCCCTGCGTGGGGAGGCGCTTGAGCAGCGTGCCGTTGGTGCTGAGCACCAGCAGCTCGTTGGTCGTTGCGTTGGTGGCGGTCAGCACCAGTGAGCCGTGGCCCAGGCTGTCGGCCGAGGCGCTGGTCACGGCGCCGAAAAGCAGCACCGCCGCTGCGGTGGCCGTCAGAATTTGCTTGAACATCGTTGTCTCTCCTGGAGGTTGAGTAGCACCTGCCGGCACGGCGGCGGCGCGCTGCGGCGTGGTGTTGGCTGCAGCCTCCGTTGGTCGATGTCGAGCGTGATCTCTTACACGATCGGCGAACTTTACATACGGCCTGCCGTATGCATTCCCGGCACCGGATCGCGCGAATTTCGAACCGGGATCTGGCGATGCTTCTTCCCATGTCTGGGTCGCTTTCATCGCCGGATCCTTACAACCGACGTGCGCTCTTTACGTTCACTTGTGCTTGCGCCACCCGTCCAGGAAGGCCAGCGTGACCGCCGCTTCGTTGGTCTCGGCCAGGCCGCTGGCGAACAGCGCCACGGCGTCGGCGTTGAATTCCTCCGCGCCCGCGAGGTCGCTCAGACTGCGGAAGGCGATGTAGGGAATCGCGTTCGCGTAGGCCACATGGGCCAGCGCCGCGGTCTCCATCTCGAAGGTCTCGGCGTGGAGTTGCTCGAACAGGTAGGTGCGGTACTGCGGGTTGGCGAGGAAGGCCGTGCCCGAGACGCCGCGGCCGCCGACGATCACCTGCGGCGCCGACTTGACGCACAACGCCGGATCTGGTTCGGCACCCGCCGCCTTGATCGCCTTCGGACCGCAGCGCGCCAGGGTCGGCGCGATCGAGCGCGCGACGGCCAGCATCGCAGCGTCGACGGGATAGTCGAAGCGGAACTCGCCGCCGGGCGCGTTGGCCGCGGTCATCACGAAGTTCTCGCGCATGAACAAACCCGTGGGCAGCGCGCCCGCAGGCGTCGCGAGGCTGAACGGCGGCACGGGCTTGCCGTCGGCGCTGGCCAGCTTCAGGCCCAGGCAAGACACGTCGGCTGCCTTGCCGCAGGTGGCCGGCAACACGCTGTCGCGGTTCCAGAACACCTCCAGCGGCATTGCCCAGCGGTCGGGAATGACGACGTCCCCGACGTGGTGCGCCGGGTTCACGCCGCCGGCGATGCCCGACATCACCAGGCGCTGCACCTTGAAGTGATCGATCATCAACTGCGTGACCATCGTCGAATTGATCATGCTGACGCCACTCAGCACGATCACCACCGGCACGCCGCGCAGCACACCCGTCGTGAAGCGGTTGCCGTTGATGACCCAGCTGTGCGACCGCTGCGTCTGGGCGATCAGGATATGCGCCTCTTGCCCGAAGGCCGAGACGATGCCGATGCGCGGCGTGCATTCGGTCAGGCACGCCGGCTTGAGCGCAGACGCGGACGCGGACGCAGCGCAGAACGCCAGCAGCGTCGCGATGAGCTTGATCTTCATGAGGTGTTTCCCGGAAATGAAAACGGCCGCGCGGTGCCCCGCGCGGCCGCAGATCGACGCGATCTTAGAACGTCGCCTTGAACTGGATGCCGACCGTGCGCGGGTCGTTGATGAAGCCGGTCAGGTTGTCGAAGTCGATGCCGCCCGTGACCCGGATCTGGTTGGTCAGGTTGCGGATGTAGCCGGCCACCTCGTACTTGCCGCCGTCCCAGCTGTAGCCCGCACGCAAGCCGCCGATGGTCATCGCCTTGCCGGTGAACTCCTTGGACTCGTAGAGGAAGAAGTTGACCTTGCTGCGGTAGGACCAGTCGGTGTAGACGAAGTACTCGCCGCCATTGGCCGCGGGGATGCCGTAGCGCGCGGTGACGTTGGCGACGTACTTGGGTGCCTGCGGCAGCGGGTTGCCGTCGATCTTGATCCGGCCGGTGTCCGGGTCGATCGGGTTCGTCGGCGTGCAGGCGGCGCACTTGCCGAGCTCCAGCGACGAATCCTTGATCTTGGTGAAGTTGTAGCTGCCGTTGAAGGTCATCAGCAGCGTGGGCAACACGTAGGCGTCGAGGTTGATCTCGACGCCCTGGCCCACCACCTTCTTGGCATTGAGCAGGCGGGTGACGTTGGAATCGCCACCGACGGCGCTGACCTGCTGGTCCTTGACGTCGTAATGGAACACGTCGGCCGAAATTCGGGCACGGCGGTCGAACAGGTCGGCCTTGAAGCCCACTTCGAACGACTTCGTCGTCTCGGGCTTGGCGGCGGTCAGGGCGCCGAAGCCGGAGGCCGGGAAGATCGACGAGGCGCGGAAGCCGGTCGCGGCGCGCGCGTAGACGTTCATGTCGTGTGTGACCGAATACGTCGTGCTCAGGTCCCAACTCGTCTTGGAGTCGGACGTGCCGGCGCCCAGTCCCTTGCTGTCGTCGACGGAGGCCGCGCCGATGGGAATCGTCTCGAGCGTCTTGCGGTCCTTGGTGTAGCGCACGCCGCCACGAACCTTCAGCTCCTTGGTCAGCGCATAGCCGGCGGAGCCGAACACGGCCCAGGCGTTGTTCTTCTGTGTGGCGTCGACCTCGCTGGGCGGGCTGCCGAAGATCGTGTCGTAGGACAGGCTCTCGATCTTGTACTTTTCCTGGTAGAGGTACAGGCCGGCCTGCCACGTGAGCGGGCCGAGGCCGCCATGCTCGAGGCGGAACTCCTGGCTCACCTGGTCATGCCCGTGCATCGCGTCAGAGCTTTCGCTGGAGAACGGGATGAAGCCGGGGCCGTACGGCGGCGCGTACGAGGCGCCGTAGCCGCCATCGATGTCGCCGCGGCTGAACGCGTGGACATGCTCCCAGCCCGTGATCGAATTCAGCACCACGTCGCCGAGATCCCAGCGCAGCTTGGCGCTCACGCCTTCGGTGTCGATGAACTGCTGGTTCGCCCCGTCGAGTTGCACCTGGTACGGCGAGAAGCCGTCCACAAGGTCGTTGGTGCCGGGCTTGATGATGTTGGCGCGGAACACGCGGGCCGTGCCGCTCAGGTCGCGAGCGTGGGCGTTGAACAGCGCGCTGAACGTGCCCGACGGCTTGTACAGCAGTTGCACGCGGCCCGCCTCGTCGTCGTAGCCTTCGAGCTTGTCGTTGTGGCCCGGCGCGTGGTTGACGACCCAGTCGTCGCGGTGCTGGCTTTGTGCGGACACGCGGATGGCCCAGTCCGAGTTCAGCGGCGTGTTGTACGCGCCCTCGAGGTTGACCGTGTTGAACGTGCCGTAGCTGGCGTTGAAGTAGCCACTGGTCAAACCCGACGGCGCCACCGAGTCGACCTTGACGACGCCGGCCGGCGTGTTGCGGCCGAACAGCGTGCCTTGCGGACCGGCCAGCACTTCCACCTGTTCGGTGTCGAAGATCGGGAAGCCCTTGAGGATCGGATTCTCCTGCACGACGTCGTCGTAGATCAGCGAGACAGGCTGCGAGGCGTTCAGGTGGAAGTCGGTGTTGCCGTAGCCGCGGATGTAGAAGCGCGGGAACGCACGGCCGAACGAGGATTCGATGTTCAGGCTGGGCACGCGGCCCGACAGCGCCCGGATGTCTTCGCCAGAGGCGTTGAGCACGTCGAGGGCCTCGCCGCCGATGGTGCTGACCGAGATCGGAACGGACCTGGCGTCTTCCGTGACGCGCTGGGCCGTCACCGTCACAGTCACGAGCTTGCCCGCTTCGGGTGCAGACGCCGCGTCGGCCGGCGCGGCGGCCTGGCCGTGTGCCGCCGTGCCCGAGAACGCGAGGGCGATGAGCAACGACAAGGGCTTGACCGAGGCCTGCAAGGAGGTGGAACGTGCAGGCCTGTGGGTCGAGATGCGAGTGGTCATTGGAAGCAATCCTGGATTTGTGTGTCCACGATGCAAAGCAAGACGAAGGCCACAGGCGGCTTCCCGTTGGGGTGTGGAACGGTCACCACAGGGCATTTCCGGGGTGCGCGCCGCATGCGGATTGACTCATATAAGGCTGCGCATGATGCACATGCAAGATGAAGTATGGGCGGCCCCCTGCCTGTTCGGCAACATGGTGTGCCACAGGCTGCGGGCACCGGCGTCGCGAGCAAGCTCCGACCAGGGGATACCCGGATCTGTATCCGCCCGATTCGACTGCACGGCACAGCAGTGCCCGCCCGCGCAGCCGCCAAATACGATAAAACGCACCGGCCGGGTGCGCTTTTCATGTGGGCGACGCTCCACTGTCACTGTTTCGGCACGCCCTCGCGCCATGGCGGCCAGCGCGCGAGGATGTCGGAAACCAGCGCGACCGTGACTCCGAACCGCTGACCAAGCAGCGAGAAACCACGTCAAATCAAGGTCGCAACCCATTGAATCGGCATGCCTTCATAACTAATCCAATGGTTTATGTTTGTCTCCTAAACAATTGATCAGAAAGAACTTTCGTCAAATCTATTCTTTTGCTCCACGCGGATCCACCGACCCGAAGCCCGAGATCGACTTGGATACGCTGGGCTGCCCCCAGTAGTCCACGTGCCCGGCACCCGAGATCTGCACCCGCAGGTCCTTGACCGCCCACAGCACCGCATTGGCGACGCCGCTGATCGACACGTCGGCGCTGCCCGCGCGCAGTTGCTCGGCCGCGATCTTGCCCTTGCCCGACACCGCCAGTCGCAGCTGGTCGACCTTGCCGTTCAACTGGCCCTCGCCCGCGCCGGAGATGTCGAAGTTGAGGCGTCCGACCTGCAACTGGTCGAAGCGCGCCAGGCCAGAGCCGGCCATGCTGACCGTCAGCTGGTCACCGCTGATCAGCCCCGGCGCGACCACGTCATTGGCGCCCGACATCGTCAGCCGGCTCAGGTGCCGCACCCGCACCTCGACCTGGGCGCCGTTGCCGTTGCTCCAGAACTTCCAGCCACCGGGCAGGTCGATCTTCATCCGGCGGCCGACCAGGCGGACGTCGACCTCCTCCTGCGCGCGCTCGTCGCCCGGCACGAACACCTCGTCGCGATCGCCCTGCACCAGCCGCACCTGGCCGGCGCCGTCGACGTCGAGGCTGTCGAACGGACCCGGCGCGTAGACCTTGCCCTCGCCCGGCGTCACGACGGGCTGCGCCCTCGCCTGCGCGTGCGCCTCGGCGCGGATCTGCGCCTGGGCCTGCGCCTGGGCCTGGGCCTGCTGTTGCGCCTGCACCTGCGCACGGGCGGACTCGCGGGCCTGGGCCGCCTCGGCCCGAACCTGGGCACGCGCGGCCTGCGCCTCGGCGCGCGCCGCCTGGGCCTCGGCCGCGGCCTGGGCTTGCTCGGACATCGGCGCCTGCGCTGCGACGGGCGCCGACCCTTGCGCCTGCGCGAGACTGCCGACCAGCGCGAGCGCGGCCAGGGCCAGGGTGGAAAGGTGGCGGTTCATATTGATTGCTCCCTCAGCTTCTTGGAAACGTCACGGTTGGCGGTGATCAGCGTGCCGTCCGTCATGCGGGCGACCAGCTGCGAGTTCTCGTCGGGCGTCAGCGACTCGACAAAGTCGAGGTTGACGATGCAGCTTCGGTGCAGCTTGACGAAGCGGGTCGGGTCGAGCTTCTGCTCGAAGGTGACGATGGGCAGGCGCACCAGGTAGCTGCGCCCCTTGACGGCCAGTGCGGTGTACTTGGTGTCGGAGCGCAGGTGCTCGATGGCGTCGACGTGGATCGGGAAGATGCGGCCCTGGTCGCGCACCAGCACGCGCGTCAGCGGCGCGCCGTCCAGGGCCTGCAGCGCGTCGACGGCGCTGGCGAGCGGCGTGGCCGCATCGCGCTGGACATGCGCGATCGCCTCAATGAAGCGCGCGTGCGAGAACGGCTTGAGCAGGTAGTCGACCGCGTGCAGCTCGAATGCGCTCAGCGCGTGCTCGTCGTAGGCCGTCGTGAAGATCACCGCCGGCTGGTGGCTGTCGCCGGCGAGCGCCTGCAGCACCTGCAGGCCGGTGAGGACGGGCATCTGTATGTCCATCAGCACCAGGTCGGGCTGCAGCGCGCGGATCTGCGCCAGCGCGCTGGCGCCGTCGCCGCAGGTGGCCACGAGCTGCAACGAGGGCATCTGCGAGACCCAGTCGGCGAGCGCCTCGGCGGCGAGCGGTTCGTCCTCGGCAATGAGGACGCGGGTGAAGTCGGTCATTGCGGTATCCAGAGATCGACGCGGAAGCCCGCGCCGGGTCGGGTGCGGATCTGCAAGCGGGCGCGGCCGTCGTAGTCGAGGGCGAAGCGGCGGCGCAGCGCGGTCAGGCCGATGCCGGAGCGCTCGGGCGACGGCTCGTCGAGCTTGGCGGGCTCGCAGCCGGCGCCGTCGTCTTCCACGCTGAGCTCCAGGCCCTGGTTCATCGTGTTGCGCGCACTGCGGATGCCGACGCGGCCGCCGTCCACGCGGGGCGCGATGCCGTGCTGGATGGCGTTCTCCACCAGCGGCTGCAGGCTCAGCGGCGGGATCTCGTCGGCGAGGGTAGCCGGGTCGAGCTCCCAGTCGACCTGCAGGCGCCGGCCCAGGCGCAGGCTCTCGAGTGCCAGGTAGTCGCGCACGAACTCGATCTCGTCGCCCAGCGGCACCCGGCCGTCGGCGCTGCGCTTGGTGTCGAGCACGTAGCGCAGCATCCCGGAGAAGCGCATCAGCGCGGCCTCGGCCGCCTGGGCGTCCTTGCGCGTCAGCGCGATCAGCGAGTTGAGCGTATTGAACAGGAAGTGCGGGTTGAGCTTGCCGCTGATCACCGCCAGCTCGGCGCGCGCCAGCGCCGACTCGGCCTGCGCCGCCGCCAGCGTCGCCGCGCGCGCGCGGCGCGACTGCAGCCAGGCGGTGAACGCCGTGGCGATCGCCGCGTAAGCGATCACGCCCCAGATCGCGCGCCACAGCACGGTCTGCAGCAGCATCACCTTGGCATAGTTGGGGCCGTACAGGACCGCCGACACCGCGTAGTCGCAGGCCTGCCACCCCGCGCCGAACGCCAGGGCGCCGATGCCGTGCATCGCCACCTCGAACGGCGTGCCGCCCGGCCCGGCCTGCAGCCGCCGCACCCACGCAAAGACGCCCACGCCCAGCACCATCGGCGGCCACAGGCTCAGCGTCGCCTGGTAGACGGCCGACCACAGCTGCCACAGCCCGCGCTGGAACTCGGCCCCGGCCAGCACGTACAGCAGCCACGCGACGACGCAGGCGCTGGCGTAGGCGATCCACAGCGGTCGCTGGTTGCCGGGGTGCGGCAAGGACGGGGTGGATTCATCGAACATGGCGCCATGGTACGTAGCCACCAGCCCGCCGCGGGCCCCAGGGGACGGAATGCGGGATTCGACGACCGGATTGCGGTTGGCTGCGCCGGGGGCGCGTCGACCCGGCGGCAGCACGCGGCCTGGCCACGGGAATGGCATTCCATTCCAACCGCCTCAAGCGCCCTGGATTGGAACGCCCTTCCACATATCGATAACTTTTTAGACTTTTATATCGCGCAAGTGCCGATACGATAGACCTCCATGCCTTCCCGGCCTGACCCCAGGAGCTTCGACGCCATGGAAATCTACCTCGACGCCAATGCCACCACGCCCGTCCTCGCACAAGCGCGCCAGGCGGCCCTCGCGGCGATGTCCGAGGACTACGGCAACCCGAGCAGCATCCACTCGGCCGGCCTGCGCGCCCGCTCGCTGATCGACGATGTCCGCGCCCGCGCGCGCCGCGTGCTGGGCGCGCCCACGGGGCGGCTGCTGTTCGTCAGCGGCGCCACCGAAGGCATCCAGACGGCCGTGCTGTCCGTCCTGGTCGCCCTGCGCGAGCGCCGCGACCGCGGCGAAGCGATCCCCCAACTGCTGCTGTACGGCGCCACCGAGCACAAGGCCGTGCCCGAATCGCTGCGCCACTGGAACACGCTGCTGGAGCTCGGCCTCCAGGTGCAGCCGATCCCCGTCGACGGCGACGGCCGCCACGACCTCGCGTGGTTGCGCGAGCGCGCGCCGCACGCGGGGCTGGTCTGCACCATGGCCGCCAACAACGAGACGGGCGTCATCAGCGACCTCGACGGCATCGCTGCCGCCCTCGCCCACAGCCCGGCGTTGTGGCTCGTCGACAGCGTCCAGGCGCTCGGCAAGCTCGCGCTGCGCCTGGCCCAGCGCCGCATCGACTACGCGCCCTTCTCCGGCCACAAGTTGTACGCGCCCAAGGGCATCGGCCTGCTTTACGTGCGCGAGGGTGCGCCGTTCACGGCGCTGATGGCCGGCGGCGGCCAGGAAAGCGCACAGCGCTCCGGCACCGAAAACATGACCGGCGTGGCCGCGCTCGGCGCGGTGCTCGCGGCGCTGGAGGACGGCGGCACTTTCGCCGACGGCGCCACGCTGCACAGCTGGCGCGAGCACCTCGCCGCTGCACTCGTCGAGGCGTTCCCGGCGCTCGTCTTCAACGCCCCGCCGGCGCTGTGCCTGCCGACCACGCTCAACTTCTCCGTGCCTGGCCTCACCTCCAAGCTGCTGCTGGACCTGTTCGACGCCGCCGACGTGCGCGTCAGCGGTGGCTCGGCCTGCAGCGCCGCCAAGGCCCAACCGAGCTACGTGCTCGAGGCGATGGGCCTGGCGGCGTGGCAGACCGCCTCGGCCGTGCGCCTGTCGTTCGGCCCGGCGGCCGACGACGCCTTCATCACCGAGTCCTGCGCGCGTATCCGCGCCTGCGGCCGCTCGCTGCGCGACAGCTGCCTGGTGCCCAGCGAACCCAAGACGCTGCCGCCCGAAGGCCTGACGCGCTTCATCGTCGACGGCGCCTGTTGCTACCTGCTGGCCGACGCCGCCAGCCGGCGCTGCGTGGTCATCGACCCGCTGCCCGAGCTCACCGACCGCCTGGCCGACCTGCTGCACTGCCAACGCTACACGCTCGCCGCCGTGCTCGACACCCACAGCCACGGCGACCACGCGTCGTCCGCCGGCCAATTGCGAACTGCCATGGCCGACCTGATGGACAACGCCGGCCCGCTCGACGCCCTCGGTTGGCCGACGCATTCGCGCCAGGTCGCGCTCGGCGCGCTGTCGCTGACGCGCCTGCCGGTGCCGGGCCACACGCTCGATTCGACTGCCTACCTGCTGCGTGACGATCGCGGCCTGCGCGTGGCCTTCGTCGGCGACACCGTGATGCCCGGCGCCATGGGCCGCAGCGACTTCGAACAGAGCGCGCCGCTCGCGTTCGGTGCTTCGCTGCTCAAGCTGGCGCAGGTCGTCGGCTCCACCACATTGCTGCTGCCCGGCCACGACTACGACGACCGCTTCGCCAGCACGCTGGGCACCGAGCGCCGCGTGCAGCCCTTGCTGGCGCGCGTGCTGGGCGGCGGCCTGGACGCCGCCGGCTTCGCCAACGCCAAGGCCGACCTCGAGCGCGACCTGGGCCTGAGCGGCTACCAGACGCTGGCCTGCGGCGCCCGCGTCGACAGCCGCAGCGCGTCCATGGCGCAGGAGGTGTCGCCGAGCGGCCTCCAGGCGCTGCTGCAAAGCCACCCGGACCTGCTGTTCGTCGACGTCCGCGAGCCTTACGAGCAGCGCCTGGGCCACGCTCCAGAGATGGTCGCCCCGCACGTGCGCCACCAGGCCATCGCGCTCTCGCAGTTGCTGCAGGCGCTGCCGGACTGGCTGTCGCTGCCGCTGCTGACGCCCATCGTCTTCTATTGCCGCAGCGGCAACCGCAGCGCACAGGCCGCCGATGCCCTGCGCCGCCTGGGCCACGATCGCGCCTGGAGCCTGGCCGGCGGCCTGGCGCTGTGGCGGCCGGAGGTGATGCAGGCCCCGGCGCTCGGTGCGCGACAGGCCGCGGCAGCGCTCTCCTGATCGAACGCGACCCCGCCTGGGTCGAGCCCTCGACACCGGCTATTGCTGGCTGGTCCAAGCGTGGTCGGTGCACCCTGTCACATCATGAATGAGAAGTCTTCTCATTTGAAAAGTCCGCTCCGCAAGCCAAATATGCACCGCGGCACGAGATCACTACCACAGGAATGGATCTGCGAACGCCACACCGTCTGCACCCGGACGGCGTATGCTCGCGGCCTTTCCGCACCAAGAGGACGAAACCCACCATGGCAACCGCAGCACCCAAGACTTCCGCTTTCATGAAAGCCCTGAAGCCGAGCCCCGCGCTCGCCGCCGTCGTCGGCGCCGAGCCGCTGCCCCGCACCGCCGTCACCAAGGCACTGTGGGACTACATCAAGGCCCACAACCTGCAGAACCCCGCCAACAAGCGCAACATCCTGTGCGATGCCAAGCTCAAGGCCGTGATGGGCAAGGACGAGGTCACGATGTTCGAGATGACCGGCCTGGTCGGCAAGCACCTGAGCTGACAGCCCCCGCGTCACGCGCTCCCGCGCGCGACGCCGCTCACTTCGCGGGCAATTTGCTCGCGGTGAGCAACTGCACCGTCAGGCGCTCGAAGCGAGGGACGTCGACATCCTGGATGACCTCGACCTCCCGCTCTCCCAGTCCCGGGCCGCGCCCCAGCGGCCAGCTGAGCGTGCTGCCGTAATCGGCGCCCTCGCCCACAGCCACGTCCACCAGCATCTTCTGGCTGCGCTTGACCAGCGACGGATCGAGCCACACGGCCGCCGTGAGCTCGTCCCACATCGGGAACTCCTCGCCCCAGCGCGCCACGTAGCCGGCGACCGGCGTCTTCGTGCGCCCGATCGCCGCGTAGAGCGCCTTGCTGAAGAAGGTCTTCGTCGTCGGGTCGACCGGGACCTGCACCACGCGCGGCCAGGCCTCGTGCAGCACTGCCGACGCCGCTTCGGCGTCCCACAGCATGTTGAACTCGCGGCGCGGCGAATGCGCGTACTCGTCCGCGAACGAGTTGCTGGCCGCCACCGGATTGAAGCTGCCGCCCATGAAGACGAGTTCGCGCGTGGCCGCGGCGAAGCCCGGATCCTGGCGCGCGGCCAGTGCGACGTCGGTCATCGCGCCGCCGATCCACAGCGTCACCTGGCCGGGATGCGCGCGCACGCTGCGGATCATGAAGGCCACGCCGCTATCCGCCTGAGCCTTCAGCGCGGGCATGCCCGCGGCTGGCGGGGGCACCAGGAACGGGTCGGCGTGATAGTCCGCACGCGGCTTCCCGCCGAACGCCTCCGTCCACGCGCCCTTCCATACCAACGGGCCGTAGCGGCTCTCCCAGCCCTTGATGCGTGCCGCCGAGTTCAACAGCGGAAACGCCGCGCCGGCGTACACCGGCACCTCGGGGCGCCCGACGATTTCGAGCATGCGAAGCGTCTGGGCGATCTCGTCGTCGCGCCAGCCGTCGCCGCTGCTGACGACGATGCCCAGCACGTCGACGTCGGGCGCCTGCAGCAGCATCAGCACCGAGTTCATGTTGCTGCCGCCCGGGCCGAACATGTCCTGGTCGATGATGACCTGGCGGCGCAGGGGGGCGGCAGGCGTCGGGGCGCTGGCGACGGCCAGCAGCAGCGCGACCAGCGCAGCGGAGAACGGACGAATCATCGAGAATGCCTTTCGAGCGGCTTGGAGATCGGACACCGGGGCAAGCAAGGCCTGTACCGCCCAGTATCAGGCATTCCTCTGGCCGCATTCAGCGCGGCCAGCGCCCGCAATCACGAGACGCCACAATGCTGCCAGTCGAATCCATGAATCCAGAATTGAGGCGACCACAACCGTGCTGACGTCACGATCGAACCCACCTTCCTGCCCAGTTGTTCCGTTACGATTCCGCTCAGGTCCCGATTCCATCGTCCCCCGCGACGACTGCCCCTTGAGCACCGAAAACGCCCTCTCCGAACTGCGCCTGACGACCCGTGCCGAGCATGACCGTATCGAGCACATCCTGCGCCTGACCGAGCCGATGACGCTCGAGCGCTACGCCGCGATCCTGTGTGGCTTCGACGCGTTCCTGCGCGCGTGGGAGCCGCGCATCCACGCCGCGCTCCCCGAGCGGCTGCACGGCTGGTTCCGCTCGCGCCGGCGCGGCGGCTTCGCCAGCGCCGACGTCGAATGGCTGCGTTCCGTCGCCGGCATCGAGCCGCTGCCCACCAGCGCCAAGCAGGCGGCGGCGATCCCGTTGGGCGACCTGGCCGAGGTCCTGGGCTCGCTGTATGTGATCGAGGGCGCCGCGCTGGGCGGCCGCGTGATCGCGCCGCAGCTCAAGCGCACGCTGGGCCTGGGCCAGGGCCGCGGCGCAAGCTATTTCCACGGCTTCGGCGGCGAGACCGGCGTGATGTGGAGCAACTACCGCGTGCTCGCCGCGCTGGAAATCGGCGACTCTTCGCGCAACACCGTGCGTGCCTGCAACAGCGCCAAGCGCACGTTCGCCGCGCTGATCGACCTGTTCAGCCCGCTCGCCGCCAGTGCCGAGCCCGCGCCAGTCGAGCCCTCGACGTCGCAACGCATCGCGCCCGCGCTGCTGATGGCCTTCGGCGAGGAGGACCCCGACGCCACCCGGCCCGCGCCGCTGGACGACGATGTCGATGTCGACCTGCCCGTGGACGTGGAGCCCGACGAGGGCGACACCGTGCTGGACATCCCGCTCGACGAGCCGGAAGAAGGCGGCAGCGACACGGTTCGCATGCCGCTCTGAAGCCCCCGGGCCAGCGCAGGCTCGCCGTCGCCTGTCGCGTTGCGCGTCGGTAGTCGACCCGACCTCGCGACGCCGTAGTCGCGCCCGTTTGATGTTGAAATGGGGCGATGCCGTCGCCCCTGTCTCCCGCTGAATTGAATCTCGAGAACTGCGATCGCGAGCCGATCCATATTCCGGGCTCGATCCAGCCGCACGGCGCGCTGCTCGCATTCGACCGCCTCGGCCGGCTCAGCCACGCCAGTGCCAACGCAGCGGCACTGCTGGGCCTGGCTCCGCAGTTCGGCCGCACGCTGCCCGCGGGTGCATTCGGCGAGGACTCGGCGCTCGAGCGGCAGTTCCAGGACGTGCTCGCCAACGCGAACAGCGACGAGCTGGTCACGAGCTCCCTCGAGACGCGCCTGCGCGGCGCCACCTTCGACGTCGTGCTGCACGCGCAGCTCGGCCGCGTGATCGTCGAGTTCGAGCGCCGTGCGCCAGACGCCGGCGAGGTGTCGACGTTCGCGCACCTGGCCTACCGCGCGATGGACTCGCTCAAGCGCCAGCGCACGGTCGACCGCCTGCTCGACGCCGCGGTCATCGCGGTGCGCCAGCTGACGGGCTTCGACCGCGTGATGGCCTACCGCTTCGGCCATGACGACTCGGGCGACGTCGTCGCCGAGGCCTGCAGCGACCGACTCGAGCCCTACGTCGGCCGCCGCTATCCGGCCAGCGACATCCCGGCGCAGGCGCGCCGCCTGTACATCCTCAACACGCTGCGGCTGATCGCCGACATGGGCTACGAGCCGGTGCCGCTGATGTCGGACGGCACGCAACGCGAGCCGCTGGACCTCAGCCACAGCGTGTTGCGCAGCGTCTCGCCGATCCACGTCGAGTACCTGAAGAACATGGGCGTCGGCGCGTCGATGAGCGTGTCCATCGTCATCGGCGGAAGGCTGTGGGGCATGCTGGCCTGCCACCACATGGCGCCGCGCCAGGTGCCCTACCCGATTCGCATGGCCGTCGACGTGATGGCGCAGATCATCGCGTCGACCGTGCAGTCGCTGGTCGCCAGGGAGCGCGAAGGTGCGATTTCGCGTGCCGCGTGGCTGCGCACCGAGATCGTGCGCGCCATCGCCCTCGGTGCGGAGGTCGGCGAGGTCGTCACGCGCGAGTCGCCGGC
The DNA here is from genome assembly GCA_039920745.1 of Burkholderiaceae bacterium. GTDB lineage: Bacteria > Pseudomonadota > Gammaproteobacteria > Burkholderiales > Burkholderiaceae_C > Scleromatobacter. Next base: position 29,229 of record JBDSDD010000030.1, read on the forward strand.
GCTGCGCGAAAACCTCGGCTGCGACGCGCTGCTCGTCACGCTCGATGGCGTCGCACGCGCGGCGGAGAACGTCGATCCGCGCTGGGCCGGCGCCCTCGCGACTTGGCTGGCCGGGCGCAAAGAGACGCTGGTCCACTTGCACGACGCTGCGCAGCTGCCGCCCATGTTGCCCGGGCAGGCTGACAGCGAGCGCTTCTGCGGCGTGCTCGCCTTGCGCTTCGACGCGCCGCGCCAGGGCTGGATCGTCGGCCTGCGGCGCGAGCTGATCCAGACGATCCGCTGGGGCGGCAAGCCCGAGAAAGTGATTGCGCACGGGCCGCTGGGATCGCGCCTGACCCCGCGCGGCTCGTTCGACGAGTGGCGCGAGACGGTGCGCGGCCAGGCCGAGCCGTGGAACGAGGTGCAGCTGGAGATCGCCTCGCAGTTGCTGGACATCGTCGGCCGCGCCTACGCCGACCGCGTGCTGGAGGTCGACCAGTTGCGCTCGCAGTTGTGGGCCGTGCTGGGCCACGACCTGCGCAATCCACTGCAGTCGCTGAGCATGGCCACTTCGGCGCTCGAGCGCGGCGGCGAGCCCGGGCGGCTCAATTCGGTCATCCGCAACTCGACCCACCGCATGAAGCAATTGCTGGGCGACGTGCTGGACATCTCGCGCCTGCACCACGGCTTCGACCTGACGATGCAGTGGAGCCAGGTCGACCTGGTGACGATCATCCGCCAGCTCGTCGAGGAGTCGCAGGTCGCCTACCCGTCGATCGCGCTGGACGTGAAGATGCCCACCGCGCTGGTGGTGGATGCCGACGCCGGCCGCTATACCCAGGTGGTCGCCAACCTGCTCAGCAATGCCCGCCACCACGGCCTGGGCAACATCTCCGTGGCTGCGCGCGAGGAAGACGGCGTCGCAGTCGTCAGCATCACCAACAACTCGCTGCCGATCCCCGCCGCCATCCTGGCAGCCTTGTTCGACCCGTTCAAGCGCCAGTCGGCCTCCAACGAGCGCAACCGCACCGGCATGGGCCTGGGCCTGTACATCGCCCACCAGGTGGTGCGCGGCCACCAGGGCACGCTGGAGCACATCGGTGGCGCCGGCACCGTGACTTTCGAGGCGCGGATCCCGCTGCGCCGAACGACCAGCTAGACCGGCGCGCCGCAGCCCGGACCATCGAAGGTCCAGGTGCTGACCTTGCCGTTCTCGACCAGGAAACGCGTCGTGCAGGTGACAGGCGTGGCCTGGCCGACCGGTGCCGTGACGCCGACGCCGCCGCCCACCGACGTGTGGCCGCCACCACCAAATCCAAATCCGCCGATGCTGAAGCTGACCGTCGGCGGCGGGACGGCGCCGCTGTTGACGACGTACGTCAGCCATTTGCCACTGCCGATCTGCTCCTCGGCGAAGGGCTTGCCCCAGCGGGCGCGCAGGTTGTCCTCGGACGCACCCTGCCAAGGGCTGAGCGCCTGTTCGTAGGCCGTGCCCCGCGACTCCGGCGTGGCGCAGCCGCCGACAAGCACGGCGAGGGTCGACGAAAGTGCGAGCTTGAGGATCGGGCGGTGGATCGGATGGCGCATCGTGGTCTCCTCGTGAGGGCGTTCCTGTGCGAATGATGCACCTTGCGCGGCAATGCGCCCGCCCGGCCGTTGGCGGGCCGATCAAGACCGTCTGCGCCCAAGGTCTTATTCATGACGATTGACATTCATTAATCATGATGACTAAACTTTATAAATCGACAGCAGCCGGGACATCGCCATGCCCAAGGTCTCCAGAGCCGAAGCGGACCATCACCGCGAGCAGATCACCGACGCCTCCGCGCGCCTGTTCAAGGAACGCGGTCTCAAGGGCGTCAGCGTCGCCGACCTGATGGGCGCCGCCGGCTTGACGCACGGCGGCTTCTACGGCCATTTCGAGTCCAAGGACGCGCTTGCCGGCGTCGCCGTCGCCCGCGCGTTCGAGCAGTCGGCCCACCGCTGGAACAAGCGCGTCGCGGCCCAGCCCGATGCCGCGGCAGGTCGTTGCGAGATCGTCGACAAGTTCCTCACACCCAAGAGCCTGAAGGACGTCGGCATGGGCTGCCCGTCGGTGGCCATGGCCACCGACGTGGCGCGCGAGCCCGCCGACGCGCCGATTCGCTGGGCGTTCCTCGACGGCCTGGAAAGCCTTGTTCAGATTCTCTCCGACGTCGAGGACGGCTCGGACGCAGCCGCCAGGCGCGGCACCGCGCTGGCCGACTACGCGACGATGGCCGGCGCCCTGCTGCTGGCCCGCGCGACCGAAGGCACGCCGCTGTCGACCGAATTCCTCGCTGCCGCGCGCGCGCGCCTGCTGCCCGCGGGCGCGAACGCGATCACCCAGGCGCCCGCGCCCGCCCCGGTCATCCCCTGTCGCACGAAGAAGCCCTGAGGATGTTCGCCACCCCCGTCGCCCATTGGTTCGGCCGCCGCGGCATCCACTTCTCGTGGGTCGTCATGGGCATCGCCTTCCTCACGATGCTCACGTCGTCGGCCGCCCTCGGACTGCCCGGCGCGTTCCTGCAGCCGCTCAGCAAGGAGTTCGGCTGGACCACCGACCAGATCTCTGGCGCGATCGCGCTGCGCTTCGCGCTGTACGGCCTGATCGGCCCGTTCGCCGCCGTGTTGATGGAACGCTATGGCCTGCGACGCATCATCTGCAGCGCGCTGCTGTTGATCGCCACCGGCATGGTGCTGGCGACCCGCATGACTGCGCTGTGGCAACTGGTGTTGCTGTGGGGCGGCGTGCTGGGCGTGGGCTCGGGCCTGACGGCGCTGGTGCTGGGCGCCACCGTGGCCAACCGCTGGTTCGATCAGCGCCGCGGCCTGGTGATGGGCCTGCTCACTGCCAGCTCGGCCACGGGCCAGCTGATCTTCCTGCCGATCGCGGCGTCGCTGATCCAGAACCACGGCTGGCGCATGGCGGTGATCCCGGTGATCACGAGCTGCCTGGTCGTCGCCGGCCTGGCGTTGTGCCTGCTGCGCGATCGCCCTTCGGAGCTGGGACTGCTGCCGTTCGGCGCCGACCCGAACCAGATCGAACCGACACCCACCGCCTGGCGCCCAGGCTTCGCCGAGCCCATCCGCACGCTGTTCATGGCCTCGCGCAGCAGCGCGTTCTGGGTGCTGTTCGGCACGTTCTTCGTCTGCGGCCTGAGCACCAGCGGCCTGATCCAGACCCACTTCATCTCGCTGTGCGGCGACTACGGGCTGGCCGCCCTGCCAGCCGCCTCGGTGCTGGCCACCATCGGCGCGTGCGACTTCGTCGGCACGATCGCGTCGGGCTGGCTGTCCGACCGCTACGACGTGCGCAAGCTGCTGTTCTGGTACTACGGGCTGCGCGGGCTGTCGCTGATGTGGCTGCCGCACTCCACGTTCACCCTCGTCGGGCTGTCGCTGTTCGCGGTCTTCTATGGCCTCGACTGGGTGGCCACGGTGCCGCCGACGGTGCGGCTGACCAACGCCGCGTTCGACAAGCAGCGCGCGCCGATGATCTTCGGCTGGATCTTCGCCGGCCACCAGCTGGGCGGCGCGGTCGCGGCCTACGGAGCGGGCCTCACGCGCACCGTGATGCTGTCGTACAGCCCGGCGCTGTACGCCGCGGGAGTCACCTGCATCATCGCGGCGGTCGCGATCTTCCTGGTCAAGCGGCCACCGTCGTTGCGGCCGGCCTGACAGCGCGCCCGGAGCCTTCCTGAAGCTGAACGGGCGGCGGGGCTCGTGATACCCAAAACACGGTACGGGGTATCGCCATCGCCCGCGCCCCGACTCGTTTCGTTTCATAGGTGGATCGGGCCGCGTGAACTCGACAGCAAGCGTACCCGAGGACCGCTTTTCCCCCTGTGATTTGTCATCTGCGCGTGCTGGAATCCGGGCCGATCGAACGCCACGAGCGATCGATCGAATCACAACCCCCAGGAGATCCCGAGCATGACCTCGTCCCTCACCTTGCGTCCCATCCTCTGCGGCGCCCTCGCCGTCCTCGCCTGCGCCGGCGCCCCGGTCGCGCAGGCCGCCTCGCCCGTCGAGAACTACGCCCTGGCCATCAGCTGGGAGCCGGCGTTCTGCCTGACCGTCTCGGGCAAGCCCGAATGCGCCAGCGCGACGCCCAGCCGCCAGGATGCCCACGCGTTCTCGCTGCACGGCCTGTGGCCGCAAAGCGGCTCGTATTGCGGCGCGACCGCGACGCAGAAGTCCAACGACCAGGCCGGCAAGTGGTCGCTGCTGCCGGCGGTCACGCTGGACGCGTCGACCGAAGCCGCGCTGAAGATCGAGGAACCCGGCACGCAGTCCCATCTCGAGCGCCACGAATGGATCGAGCACGGCACGTGTTCCGGCCTCACGCAGCAGAACTTCTTCGCGCCGACGCTGGCGATGCTCAACGGCATCAACGCGAGCAACCTCGGTTCCACCGTCAGCGCCAACGTCGGCGGCCACCTCACGCTGGCACAGCTGCAGACGGCCGCAGCACTGGACTACGGCACCTATGCGAAGGTCGACATCGAGTACCTGTGCATCAGCTCGAGCGGCAAGTCGTACCTGGAGGAGGTGCGCTTGCACATGCACCTGTCGAACCCGCTGCCGACGACCGTGCAGTCGTCGGCCCTGGCCAAGCCGATCCGGCCGGCCTCGTCCAGCCAGCTCTGCAAGAGCGCAACCGCGATCTACATCAAGGCCGTGACCAACTGATCGTAGACGCCGAAGCCGGCGCGCGGCACTCGCACCGGCTGCCCCTGCACTGCACTTGGACAGGGAGCCGACGCCCATCCTGGTGCCAGGCGCCCAGGTACAGGACACGGGGCGCGCCATGGGTCGATGCGCTGGTCATCCACGTCGGCGCCAGCCAGGGCATCGCCTGGTGCGTCGCGCACGACGGCGGCGCGCAGGGGCTGCTGTCGAACGCCGACGCCACGCTCTACAGAGCCGAGGCCTCAGGACGCGGCCGCTTCGAGTGACGCGTTGACACGGTTTGCGCGCCGACGCGATGCGCCCGGTAAGCGAGCAACGATCAGCGTGCTCGTGGAGCGCGTGATTGCGGGAAGCCGTCCGCGGACATCAAGCCGCTTCGCGCAGCGCGTAGCGCCGGCAGTGGTGCAGGTAGCCCGCCTCGTGGCTGGCCACGAGGTCGACGATGCTGCTCCACAACCAGCCGGGCGCGTCCAGCGTCCTGGAGCGGCCCTTGCGCAGCTCCGCGCGCCATGCATTGGCGGTGACCGCGTCCATCTGGCGCGCGTGCGCCTTGCCGACCACGCCGCCGAGGAAGGCCGCGACTTCGGTCGCCTCGGCCCGCGTCAATTGTTCGAGCTCCAGCTTCAGGTCTTGCGGCAGCAGCTCGCGCAGGAAGACCGGCCGGCCCAGCAGGTCGGCCGCCAGCATCCGGTCGCCCAGGTGCGGGGACAGGTGGCGTGCACCGTCGACGACGCGCATCGCGTGGTCGTTGGGCATGCGCGCGTCCGCGTACGCCGGCGCGGCCGCAGGGACGGCCTCCTTGATGTCGACGAGGCAGTACTGCAGCTCCGCGCTGCCAGGCGCGCCCACGCCCAGCACCACGGCATAGCGCAGCAGGCCCAGCGAGCTGCAGCCTTTCATCCAGAACGCGGCGTCTAGCACCGACACCGGCGCGTCGTCATCGCGCGAGCCGATCAAGGTGGCCAGGCGCGAGACCGACTTCTTCTCGAACAGCCGCGCGATCGCGTCCTTCTCGTCCGGCGCCAGCTTCCAGAAGCGCTTGCCGATGGGCAAGGCGGGCACGACATCGTCGAAGCGGTCGCGCGCCAGGTGCTTCCACGAGCGGCGCAAGGCATCCTTCATCACCAGGTGCACCGGCGCGGGCAGATCGGCGTCGCCCTCGTCGGGCGTGCCGGCCAGGCCCGCGCAATAGCCTTCCATCAACTGCTCCAGCATCACGGCCGTGGTGACGCCAGGCAGGTCGGAACCGCGCGCGGCCATCGCCAGCGACAGGCCGAGCCGGATCAGGTCGTGGGCGGGGTTGCCGATGACGGCCTGGTCGAGGTCGCGGATCTGGATCTCGACGCCGCCGTGCACGTTGGCGATCGGGCCGAGGTTGCCCAGATGGCAGTCGCCGCAGATCCAGATCGCCGGGCCCGCAGGCAGCGACTCCGGCGCCTGGGCCTGCAGCCATTCGTAGAACTGCTTCGTGTTGCCACGCACGTAGGCGTGGGCGGAGCGCGCCATCTTCAGGTTGCGGTTGTCCGCCAGCACGGTGGCCCGGTCGGCGGGCCGGATCGTCTTGGTGCGTGGCGCCGTCATGCGGACACCGTGCCACTGCCCTCGCTCGGCTTGTCATTGCCGCCCAGCAACTCGCCGATCGCCTTGAGGTCGTCGACGCGGTCGCAGATCGCCTTCAGGGCCATCAGGATCGGCGTACCCAGCAGCAGGCCCCATACGCCCCACAGCCAGCCCCAGGCCAGTACCCCGACGAACACGACGACGGCATTGAGGCGGCTGGTCCGGCTCGTCAGCCACGGCGTGATCACGTAGCCCGTGACCACGTGCAGCACGATGGACACGCTGCCCACGGCCGCGGCCATCTGCGGCGTGCCGAACTGCAGCAGCGCCACCACGGCCGACGCGCCGCAGATCACCATGGTGCCCACGTACGGCACGAGGTTCATCACGCCGGCCAGCACGCCCCACACGGCCGCATTGTTGAAGCCCAGCGCCCAGAACGCCAGCGCAGTGGCGATGCCCACGACGACGCTGGTGAGCAGTTGCACGAGCAGGTAGCGCTGCACCTGCTCGGTGATCTCGTCGAGCGCCTGGACGGTGATCTTTCGCTTGCCGAAGTTGGGCCCGGCGATCTTCGCGAGCTTGCGCCGGAACGTGTCGCCCGCGGCGAGCAGGAAGTAGGTGATGAATGCCACCACGACCACCTGCGCCGCGGCCTGCGCGGCGCGCATCGTGCCGGCGAACAGGTAGTCCTGGATGTTGAACGAGGCCTTGACGATCTGCACCTTGGCGACGCCCGGGGTCACCTTGGAGCTGCTGTCGGTGGCCTGCGCCAGCGTCGTCGCCGCCTTCTGTACCTGGTCGATCGTCGACGGGTTCGGATCGCGCGACTTGGGATGCAAGGTATCGCGCAGCTTCTGGGCCGCGTTCGGCAGCGATTCGATCAGGCTGTTGGCCTGGTCGCTGAGCGACCACGTGCCCCAGGCGATCGCGCCCACCAGGGCGATCATCACCGCGGCCGCTCCCAGTGCGCGCGGGACGCCCACGCGCACGAGCCGGTCGACCAGCGGCGTCAGCGCATAGCTGAACAACAGGCCCATCAGCACGGGAATCACGATCTCGGCGGCCCACTGAAGCGCGTAGAGGCTCAGCAGAGACGCGATGACGATCATCGACGCATTGCGCACGTCAATGGGCATCTGCAGCAGCACGCGTTCCTTTTCCTGCGGCGCCTCGCCGGGCGCGCCGACGGTCTGCACCGGCAGCGCCAGCGTCTCGTCGGACGACGGGATGACGTGGATAGCGCCGCTCATCAGGCGACCCTCCGCCTGACGGCTGCGGCGCGAGCGGCGTCGGACGGCCGGACGCCGCTCATCTCGCCACCGCGACCGTTGCGGGGGTAAAGCCTGCGCGAGGGTGATACATCGTCGTCTCCAGCGTCATTGTCGAGTCGCCCCCAGTGTCGAGGCTACCTGCCGCGCTGCCAGTAGGCCGATGGCATGACCTCTTGTAGGACAGCGAGCGGACCTGGGATGCGCCGCTGCCATAATCCGCGCACACCAACGCCACCTGCGACCTCACTGCATGTCAAACGCTTCCAGTTCGACCGATGCCCGGACCGTCAATGTCCAGCGCGTGCTGTTGGTCGACGACAACGTCGACGCCGTGGAGTCGATGGAGATCCTGCTCCAGGCCTTCGGCTACGAGGTGTCGACGGCGATCCATCCGGATCTCGCGCTGGCGCAGCTCGAGAGCTTCGCGCCCGCCGCGGCCGTGATCGACATCGGCCTGCCCGGCATGGACGGCTACCAGCTCGCCTCCGAGATCCGGCGCCGCCTGGCCGGCAAGCCGATGCGCCTGATCGCCTTCACCGGCTACGGCGGCGCCGACGACATCGCCCGGGCCAGGCAGGCCGGTTTCGATGCGCACTTGGTCAAGCCGGTCGAGATCGAGCGCCTGCTCGCGGTGCTGGGTGGGTCGTAGGCGCCTGGCGCCGGTGCGACGCCAAGCCAGCCGCCGCGCCGGATGAGCCTCGCATCCGCCTTGCTGCCGCCCTGGGCCGAACTCGAGTCGGGACTGCGGATCGGCCTGGCCCTGATGATCGGGCTGGGCATCGCCACCGCCATCGTCACGCGCCTGAGGCGCCCGGTCGGCACCGGCTCGCTGCGCGCGCAGGTCACGTCCTGGTGGTGGCTGCTGCCGCCGGTGTTCCTGGCCTGGGCGGTGCGGCCGACAGGTCTCGTCGTGCTGGTCGTCGTGATGTCGCTGCTGGCCGCCGCGGACCTGGCGCGCCTGGCCGGCCGCCCGGCGTCGCGCCTGGCCGCGCCCGGCCTGCTCGTCGCGCTGATCCTGCAATGCCTGCTGCTGGCGCGCGGCTGGGCCCTGGCCTGCGTCGTGGCGATGAGCGTGCTCGCGCTTGTCCTGTTCGCCACCTGGCGAGCAGCCCCGGGCGCGCGCCGCGAGGCCCTGCTGCTGGCGCTGTTCGCGACCCAGGCCGCCGGCCTCGGCTGCCTCGCCGCGCTGGCGCTGGCCGGCCTGCCGCGCGTGGCCGACTGGTGCCTGTACTTGTGCATCGTCACCGCGCTCAACGACATCGGCCAGTACCTCGCGGGCACCTTCCTCGGGCGCCACAAGATGAGCCTGCGGATCAGCCCCAACAAGACCTGGCAGGGCTTCGGCGGCGGCCTGGCAGCCAGCACCGTGTTCTCGCTGGCGATCGGCCACGCGCTGGGCCTCGCGACCTGGCCCTGGCTGGCCGGCATGGGCCTCGTCCTCAGCGTCGCCGGGCTCGTCGGAGACCTGCTGTTCTCGGCGGGCAAGCGCGCGCTCGGCATCAAGGACTACAGTGCGCTGATCCCCGGGCACGGCGGCATCCTCGACCGCGTCGACAGCCTCGTGCTGACCGCCCCCGTGCTGCTGCTCGCGCTACACCTCGCCTGAACCCGTCCACCAACCCGCCCCCGACTCCATGAGCCCAGAAGCCGCTGCCCTGCCCCTGGACGATTCGCCGTGGACGGTACGCGAGGGCGGCTTCGCCGCCTCGCACGACACGCGCCTGTTCTACCGCCACTGGGCGCCGCGCCAGCCGCGCGGCGACGGGCCGCCGCGGGCGCTGGTGCTGCTGCATCGCGGACACGAGCACTCGGGTCGCGTCGTCGACCTCATCCGCGACCTCGGCTTCACAGGCGACCACGCGTTCGCCTGGGACGCCCGCGGCCACGGCCACTCCCCCGGCGAACGCGGCGAGGCGCCGGACTTCGCCGCACTGGTCGAAGACCTGGACGCCTTCGTCGGCCACATCCAGCGCGCCCATGGCATCGCGATGCACGACATCGTGGTGGTGGCCAACAGCGTGGGCGCGGTCATCGCTGCCACGTGGATGCACGACTACGCGCCAGCCATCCGCGGCTGCGTCATGGCCGCCGCGGCGTTCGCGATCAAGCTCTACATCCCGCTGGCGATCCCCGCGCTGAAGCTCGGGCTGGGCTTCAAGCCCGGCCTGCAGGTCACCAGCTACATCCGCCCGGGCATGCTCACGCACTCGGCCGAGCAGGCGCAGGCCTACGGCGCCGACCCGCTGATCGCCAAGCAGATCTCCGGCCGCGTGCTGGTGGACATGGCCGCCACCGCGCGCCGCATCGTGGGCGACTCCGCCGCCATCGACACCCCCGTGCTGATGCTGGCGGCCGACCAGGACTACGTCGTCAAGACCGCCCCGCAGCTGGCGTTCTTCGAGGGCCTCTCGTCGCCGTTCAAGCGCTTCGTGCAACTGCGCGAGTGCCGCCATGCGATCTTCTACGAGAGCGACCCGGTGCGCGCCGAGGCCATCGCACATTGCCGCACCTTCATCGAGGCGTGCTGGGCCCAGGCACCGGCTTCCGAGCAACGCTTTCGCAGCGCCGACGTCGGCAGTCGCAGCGCACAGGCGTACCAGTTGCTGGTCGACGGCAAGCTTGTCGGCGCACCGACGCGCGCGTTCCACGCGTTCCAGCGCGCGATGCTGGGCACCCTCGGCGGCCTGAGCCATGGCATGCGCATCGGCATGACGCAGGGCTTCGACTCGGGCGCCTCGCTCGACTACGTCTACCGCAACCAGGCCCAGGGCAAGCTGGGCATCGGCGCGTTCATCGATCGCGGCTACCTCGACGCGATCGGCTGGCGCGGCATCCGGCTGCGCCGCAAGCACCTGCGCCAGACCGTGTCGCGGCTGATCTCGGAGCGTCCGCTGGATGCGGAAGTTCGCATCCTCGACATCGCCGCCGGCGGCGGGCGCTACCTGCTGGAGACACTCAAGTGCCACCGCGACCGCGCGCTGCACGTGACGCTGCGCGATCGAGACTCCGGCAACCTCGAGATGGCCCAGGCGCTGGCCCGCGACATCGGCCTGCAGGACCAGGTCGCCATCGAGCCCCGAGACGCATTCGACCCGGCCAGCTACGCCAGCGGCGACGCGCAGTTCGACATCGTGATCGCCTCGGGGCTGTGGGAGCTGTTCGCCGACAACGCGCCGGTGCTGCAGTCGCTGGAGGGCATCGCGCGGCAGTTGAAGCCGGGCGGCGTGCTGGTCTACACCGGCCAGCCGTGGCACCCGCAGTTGGCGTTGATCGCCGGCACGCTGCGCAACCACCGCGGCCAGGCCTGGCTGATGCGGCCGCGCCCGCAGGCCGAGCTCGATGGCCTGGTCGCCTGCGCCGGACTCCGCAAGACCGCCAGCCTGATCGGGCTGGAAGGCATCTTCACGGTGTCGGTGGCGCAGCGCCCGCCCGCAGGCGGTTGACCAGCGTCCAGGCGAGCAGCACGGCGACCAGCGCCAGCACGCCCATGATCCACGCCGCGGGAGCGCCGCAGCCCGCCAGCAGGCCGACCAGGCCGTAAGCCAGCGCGCGGTCGCTCTTGCCCATCGGGCCGTCGAAGCGCCGCGCCGAGCCGGCGGCCAGCGCCGCGAGGCCCGTCTGCTCCACCACCGCGGCGCCGCACGCGGCCAGCACGGCCAGCAGCGGCCAGACGCCCGGGATCAGCGCCACCGGCAGGTACAGCGCGAGGTCGGCAACGACGTCGCAGGTCTCGTTGAGGATCGCCCCCAGCCGCGTCTTCTGCCCGGTGTGCTGCGCCAGCAGGCCGTCGAGTGCGTTGAGCGCCATGCGCAGCGGCATCAGCGCGACGAGGCCGATCCACAAGCCGCGCGTGGTCGGCCAGGCGGCCAGCGCGGCACCGTACGCCACCATCAGCGCGGCGGTGGCCACGGTGAGCTGGTTGGGCGTGACGCGCGCAGACGCGAGCGCCTGCACGAGCGGACGCAGCAGGCGCTGGAATTGAGGCTTCAGTTGGTAGACGGACAGGGTCATGGTGTGCGCGAGTTTGCCCGACGTTCGCGCCAGGCCGCGGCCACCTCCCGACTGCGGTGATAGCCCATCGCGCAGTGCAGGTAGATCGGTCGGCCGGCATCGCGCAAGGCATCCAGCGCGTCGAGGATGACGGCGAGGCGGGCCGGCGCCGGTGGCACGATGTCGAGCAGGCCGAACGACACGGCGCGGCCGCGCAGCGCGGGCGTGGTCGGCAGTTCGGCGGCCAGGTCGATGACGGCGCAATCGGGTGGCAGCAGCGCAACCTCGTCGTTCGCGAGCCTGCGGCCGATCCAGACGCCGTCACCGAACGGCTCGACCGGCGTCCGCGCCCGCTCATGCCGGCGCACCGCGAGCCAGGTCAGTCGATACCCGAGCAGGTACGGCGCGTACAAGACCCGGACCCACGCGGGGAAGCCGCCACGCCGCTTGTGCAGGAAGTCCACGTCCTCGCGCGCATGGGCGAGCGCGACGCCCGCGAAGCCCGCGGCCAGCCAGGCGCAGGGCGCGAGCGGCAACACCGTCAGACCGAGCACCCCCACGGCCAGCGTCGCGACGAGGTAGTGCAAGGCCACCGCCGGCGTGTCGCGGCGCGCCGGCACGACGAGGCGACAGCAGGCGCCCAGCGCCAGGCCACCCGCGACGTCCGGCAGGAAGTGCCGATGCGCCAACACCGTCGAAGCGACGACCAGCCCCAGCCACGCCGCGATCGCCGCGCGTGCAATCGAACCGTCCACGGCGGCGCGCAGCGCGGGCCACAGCAACACGCAGAACGCCACATGCAGCGACGGCCACTGATTGAACGGCGGGTCGATGCCCTGCAGCGCGTGGAACAACGCGGCCAGCAGCGGCGTCGTCGGCGGCGTGTCCACGGTCGTCATGCGCAACGGCCACAGCGCGAAGACGAGCGTGGCGAGCGCGGTCGCGAGCAGGCAGCGCTGGCTCAGCGCGCGCAGCGACTGCCGATCCGGCGCCGCCAGGAAGGCAGCGACCAGCAACGGCACCGACGTCATGTAAGGCACCAGCATCCACGGCACGAATGGCATGGCGCCGTCCCACGGCGTCGCGATCGAGCGCGTGACGCCCGCGCGCGCCGCGGCCGCATTGCAGGCGCCGTACAAGGCCTGGAACAGCACGCCGTTGATCGCGAGCAGCGCGATGCGTCGGGCCCGCGTGGGCGCGTTGTCGATGTTCCGGGGATCCATGGGCCTGTGTTAACTTGCCTCGATGCAGGAGGAATTGGAAAAGTACAAGCGCTGCCTGGTGCTCGCAGGCGGCGGCGGTCGACTCGGCGTGCACCTGGGCACGGTGGCGGCGGCTTGCGAGGCGGGCCGCGCGCCCGACGTGATCCTGGGCACCTGCGGTGGCGCGCTGATCGCCGCCCTGGTGCATGCCGAGCCCGATCTGGCGCGCCAGTTGGCGCTCCTCGGCGGCCCTGCAATGTACCGGTTCTGGTGTGGCGTGCGCGCCCGCGCGGCGCGCTCCGTTCTCGCAGCGGCGGCGGCGCTGCTGGGCCGCGCGGTCGATCCGCGGCTCGCGCCCCGCGTCCCCGACCTGGATCGCGAGGCCTTGTTCGAGGTCACGGCCGCGTGGCCCGCGCTTGCCTGGGGCGACGGGGTCGACGTCGCCCTGCTCGGCGCCCGCCTGCTCCACGCGCCGGCGCAGGTCGGCGAACGGCGCGCGAGCCGTCGCTTGTTCGAGACGACGGTCATCGGCAGCGGCAGGACGGGCGCCCTGCTGGCGGGCGCGGCAGCGGGACACGGCGCAGCCGTCGCGCGCACGCTGGCCACCCTGGCGCCGGCCGACCTGTCGCTGTGCGACGCGGCGCGCATCTCGTTGACCGACATGATCTACCTGCCGCCGGCCGAGGCCGTCGGCGCTCGCTGGCTGGGCGGCGCCGTCGACCTGATGCCCGTGGAGCTCGCGGCGCGCCTCGCCGACGAGGTGTGGATCGACCGCAAGGACGCCGTCTCGCGCTGGACGATCGGCCCGGCCTGGCGCGCGGTGCTGGGCATGAACGGCCCGGCCCGCCAGCGCCAGGTCGACGCGACGCCGGTGGCGCTGCGCATCGACCATCGCGGCCTCGCCCGCGCGCTGCCCGAGTCGGTTCTGATGCGGCGCCTGGCGCTGACGTCGGCGGGCCTGCGGCTCGACGTGCACCCCGCTGCCGACGCCGCCGACTACCGCCGCGTGATCCAGGCCCAGTTCGACGAGGGCCGACGGCGCGCGCAAGCGGCGATGATGGTGCCATGAGACATGCGTTGATCCTCGGCGGCACGCGCGGCATCGGCCGGGCGCTGGCCGGCCGCTTTCTCGAGCGCGGCTACGGCGTCACCGTGTGCGGCCGCCATGCGCAGGCGCTGCAGGGCTGGGCGCTGGCCGCGCATCCGGCACTGCGCGTCGTCACGCTCGACGTGGCCGACGCCGCCGCCGTGGGCCACGCCGTCGCGCAGGCCGGCGGACCGGGCAGCACGCTGGATGTGCTGGTCGTGAGCGCGGGCCAGTACTTCAACGCGCGCGACCACGCACTGGACCAGGCCGCAACGCTGCACTTGCTGCGCACGAACGTCAGCGGCCTCTCATCGGCGTTCGAGGCCGGGGCGCAACGCCTGCTCGCGCAAGGCCACGGGCGAATGGCAGCCGTGTCGTCGATGGCCGGCCTGTTGAAGGATCATCCCGGCGCCTCGACCTACGGCGCCACCAAGCGCGCAGTACTGGCCCTTTGCGCGACCTATCGCAAGGCGCTGGCGCCGTTCGGCATCCCGGTGACGGCGTTGGTGCCGGGCTACGTCGACACCGAGCGCCTGCGCGAGCTCAACGGGGGCGACGCCCGCCACAAGCCCTTCCTGGTGTCCGAGCAATGGGCCGTCGAGCGGATGCTGAGGGCGATCGACGGCGGCCGGCCTGTCGATGCGTTTCCGTGGCAGATGCGCCTGGCGGTCGGCGTGCTGAACCTGGTGCCGCGCCTGTCGAGGGTGCCTGACTTTCCGGCGCCAGCAGCGCGGGACGCCGGGGCATCGCGCGACTGAATCGATGGTTTTGGACCGCGGCCGCACTGGACTGTGCGCCGTGGCTTCGGATGCATGACCACTCATTGCAGCGCACCGCACAGTCGAACCTCATTTTCAGCGATTGACCTGCACAGGTGCGCAGCGTACTGTCCGGGCCTGATGTGCAGGAGCGAGCTGCCGTGCCGACCTGTCCGGCTCGCGCGCGCGTCCGCAACACGACTCGCAGAAGTCGTCGCAGGGCCGCAGGTCGAGCGGCAAACACAAAGCAGCGCGCGACCCCGACTGTCGACTCGGTGCGCTCGGGGAGTCCAAGGCATGGCAAGAATCTATCTGATCGACGACCACCCCATCGTGCGCGCGGGGCTCAGCGCACTGCTCCAGGGCGCCGGACACTCGATCGTCGGCGAGAGCGCGGACATCACGGAGTCGCTGTCGGAAGTCAACCGGCTGGCCCCCGATATCCTCATGCTGGACCTGAACCTGGACGGCCGCTCCGGCTTCGAGGTGCTGGCCGAGATGCAGCGGCGCCAGATGGCGACCAGGGTCATCGTGCTGTCGATGTCGGACCAGCCGCGCAACGTCGCCGAGGCGCTGCGCATGGGGGCGTCGGCCTACGTGCTCAAGGGCTCGGCCAGTGTCGAGCTGGTCGCCGCCGTCGCGGCCGTCCAGCAGGGGCGGCGCTATCTTGGCGCAGGCCTGACCGACATCGCCCTGCAAGGCCTCACCAGCGACGCCGATCGCGGCAGCACGTTGTCGCCGCGCGAACGCCAGATCCTCGTGATGGTGGCCAGCGGCAAGTCGAGCGCGGCCATCGGCGACGAACTGCACCTGTCGCCCAAGACGGTGGACACCTACCGCAGCCGCCTGATGGCCAAGCTGGCGCTGGCCGACGTGCCCGCGCTGGTGCGCTGGGCCATCCGCGAGAAGCTGATCGAGCTCTGACCGGCGCGCCGGCCGCGATGTCGAGACGGGCGCCGGCGTCCCCGGCATCACGCTGAGGCGTCTGGCGGGGCGGCCCGTGTCCGCGAGACCATCGCCTGCGCCAGCGCGGCATACAGCGGCCGGGCTATCCAGCGCGACACCAGGCTCGCGCCGAGCGCGGCGGCCATCAGGCTCAGCACCATCGCGTGTCCGCCGACCATCTCCATGACGATGATGAAGGACGTCAGCGGCGCTTGCGTCACCGCCGCCAGGAAGGCCGCCATGCCGATGGCGATCAGCGCCGCGGAGTCGGCCTGCGCGCCGCACAGCACCGCGACGTCGTGGCCCACGCCGGCGCCGATGGCCAGGCACGGCGCGAAGATGCCGCCCGGCACGCCTGACCACACGGCCAGCCACGTGGCGACCACGCGCAGCGTCACGTACAGCAGCGGCACGTCGACGTGCCCCTGCAGCAGCGAGCGCGTGTAGCCGTAGCCACTGCCGAAGGTCGCGCCGTGGCTGGCGATGCCGATCGCACCCGCCGCGAACCCGCACGCGGCCGCGAACGCGACCGGGTGCGCGGCGCGCCAGCGGCTCACGCGATCGCCCGTGCCGGTCAGCGAAGTCTGCAGCAGGCGCGCGAACACGCCACCCAGGCCACCGCAAGCCAGCACCAGCAGAGACGCCGGCCACCACATCGCGTAATGCAGCGACAGCACGTCGATGACGCCGAAGTACGTGGCGTTGCCGAAGAAGGACACGCCCATCAAGCCCGCCAGCACGATGGCCGCGATGATCAAGCCGCTGCTGCGCTGCTCGAGCTTGCTCGCGAGCTCCTCGATCGCGAACATCACGCCGGCCAGCGGCGCGTTGAACGCCGCCGCGATGCCCGCGGCGCCCCCGGCAACGAGCAACCCGTGCTCCGAAATCCCGGGATGGGCCGGCAGCCAGCGACGCGCATGCTGCATCACGCCCGCGGCGATCTGCACCGACGGCCCCTCGCGCCCGCTCGCGAGGCCACCCAGCAGCGAGCCGGCCGTCAACACCATCTTGGCCAGGCTCAAGCGCAAGGAGACGAAGCGCGATCGCGCCGCGGGCGGGAAGTTGGGGTCGAGCGCCGCCATCACCTGGGGGATGCCCGAACCGGCGGCGCCGGGCGCGAAACGCCGCGTGAGCCACACGACGCCGGCCGTGCAGGCGGTCGTCCACACCAGCGGCGTCAGCGGATGCAGGTCGAGGACGGTCTTGAAGCCGACCTGCGCCAAGTCGCAAAGCTTCGAGAACGCGACCACCGACAGCCCTGCCGCGGCGGCATACGCGAGCACGACCAGGCGCGCGACCCACTGGCGCCAGTCGGCCAGGGCATCGCGCATCGAGGCGACCACGTCGGGTTGCGGCGGCGGCGTGGCGTCGGGCGGGATCATGCGGTGGATCTACACATATTTGTGCAAATGTAGCCGTTCGAGCGCCCCGACGCTTGCGCCAGGCCTTCGTTCAGTAGTGCGGTGGCAACTCGTCGCGCGGGTCGCGTGAGCCGCCTCCCCCCGTGTCCGGTGCCCGATCCTTGAGCTTGCCCACCTCGCGGATCAGCAGATCGATCTGCTCTTGCTGGCGCGCGACCAGGTCGTTGAGGTGGTCGACCAGGTCTTCGGTGAAGCTGGCCTTGACCTCCAGGTCGGTGAGGCGCTTGTCGGTGTGGTCATCGGTGGGCATGCGCGCATTGTGGAACAGCGGCCCGGGCCCGGCGATACACATCCCGTTGCCGTGTTGCTGCCGCGTCAAGCGCGTGCATCTCCAAGTGATGTTCATGCACCCGGGTCAACTCACGGCATCGCGGCCTCGTTGAACCCGTACGAACGACATGACCCAGTTCGCTTCCCGACAGACACGACACACACCAACAGGAGCAACAACCATGAACCGCACTCTTCTCGTGACCGCCCTGATCGCCGGCGCTGCCTTCGGCACCAGCTTCGCAGCCTCGGCGCAGACCAACGCCGCTACCACGACGGGCCGCGACGTCAAGCAAGAGCAGCGCATCGAGAACGGCCTGCAGAACGGGTCGATCACGACCCGCGAGAACGCACAGCTGCAGCGTGACGAAGCGCATGTCGACCACCTGCAGGCCAAGGACATGAAGAACGGCTCGCTGTCGCCCACCGAAAAGGCCCGGCTGACCGCCGCGCAGGACAAGACCAGTCGCGACATCCGCGCTGCCAAGACCAACGGCATCGATGGCAACCCGCTGTCGGCGTCGTCGCAGCGCGCGCAGGCCGACACGCAGCGCAACATCAACCAGCAGACACGCATCAGCAATGGTGTCAAGGACGGTAGCCTGACGAACCACGAAGCGGCCAAGCTGGAACGCGGCCAGTCGCATGTCGATGCGCGCGAAGCCCGCGCCGGCGCGGATGGCCACGTGAGCGCCGGTGAACAGCACCGCATTGCGCGCGCCGACAACCGCCAGAGCGCCCGCATCCATCGTCAACGTCACGACGCGCAAGTCAAGGGCTGACGAGCGCTCTCGAAACGTCGGGGGAAACCCTCCCGATGTTTCGTCCAGACGAAAAAAGGGCCGCATACGCGGCCCCAGAAATTTCACCCCGGAACATCACCTCAGGAAGTACCTCGGGCTCCTGGCATCGTGAGATGTCCGGAGCACGATCGAATCCGACCCTGCCCTCCAGCGCGTCGGAAAGCGACTGTTCCGGGAGCGATTGTTGACGACCTTTCGTGCTTCGCGATCCGGTGTTTTCCCTGTCGCGACGGCTCCTCAACGGCGCCTTGGGCGGCACTATTTCACGTTGTTCGCCAGGCCGTGCCGAAGCGCGCCGTCCCTGCGACGTACGCGGCCTCGCCTATCATCGGCGCTCGTCAACGCTGAACACCCCCTGAATGCTCACGCTGGTTCGCCGTGAATGGTCCCTGCTGGTCGCGGCCGTCGCCCTTTGCATCTTCTGGCCGCTGGCGCACGCCATCGTCGGCGCCGGCCAGTCGACGTCGCTCGCTGTCTCCGTCCTGCTGATCGTCGCGATCCTGTTCGCGTCGGTGCGCGTCGCGCACCACGCGGAGACGCTGGCCGAACGCCTGGGCGAGCCCTACGGCACGATGGTGCTGACGCTCAGCGCCGTGCTGGTCGAAGTGGTGATCCTCGCGATCATCATGAACGAGTCGCCGTCGCCCACGCTGGCGCGCGACACGATCTATTCGGCCGTGATGCTCGACATCAACGCACTGCTGGGCCTGTCGGCCCTGCTGGGCGGACTGCGCCACGGCGAGCAGCCGTACAACGTCGACTCGGGCAACACCTACATCGTGATGATCCTCACCGGACTGGGCGTGTCCATGGTGCTGCCCGCGTTCGTGCCGGCCGCCCATTGGCAGGCCTACTCGGTGTTCACGATCATCGTGATGGTGCTGCTGTACGGCCTGTTCCTGCGCCTGCAGACCGGCCGCCACAGCTATTTCTTCAGCTACAGCTACGCGCAGAAGCCGGAGAACGCCGACGCGCTGGCTGCCCACGAGGCCTCGCACGACGACACGCATCCGAGCGCCAATCTGGCACAGCCACTGCTGGGCATCGGCGCGGGCATCGCGCTGATAGGCTTGTTGTCCGAGGTGATGGCCAAGACGCTGGAGACGGGCCTGGTGGGCACGGGCGCGCCGCCCATCCTGGCGCCGCTGATCGTCGCGACGATCTCGGCCAGCCCCGAGATCCTCACCGCGCTGCGCGCCGCGCTCGCCAACCGCATGCAGCCGGTGGTCAACATCGCG
Organism: Burkholderiaceae bacterium; assembly: GCA_039920745.1. Classification (GTDB taxonomy): domain Bacteria; phylum Pseudomonadota; class Gammaproteobacteria; order Burkholderiales; family Burkholderiaceae_C; genus Scleromatobacter. The sequence continues at coordinate 48,469 of JBDSDD010000030.1, forward strand.
CTCGGCGCATCGCTGTCCACCGTCGTCCTGACGGTGCCGGTGATCGAGGCGCTGGCGCTGTTCACGCACCACCCGATCGAGATGGCGCTCAGCGTGCCGCAGATGGTGATGACATTCCTGACCCTGATGGTCGCCATGATCAACATCCACGACGGCGAGACCAACGCCATCGAAGGCCTGACGCACTTCGTGCTGTTCGCGGCGTTCCTGATGCTGTCGGCGATCGGGGTCTAGACGGGCCGATAGCGCGCGTCGGCGAGCGCGTTCGTCACCGCCAGTTCCAGGTCTTGCGGCGAGAACGGCTTGACCAGCATGCCGGCCGCCTGGACGCCGGAGCGGGTCGCGCTGCCCGGGTCGCCGGTCGCAAAGATCACTGCGAGGCGCGGCTGGCGCGCCAGCGCCTGGCGCGCCAGCTCGATGCCCGACACCTTGGGCAACCCGACGTCGGTCACCATCACGTCGACCGGGTGGGCCGCCAGCGCCACCAGGGCGGTCGTCGCGTCATGCGCCTGCAGCACGACACTGCCCGAGGCGCCCAGCAGTTCCGCCAGCGTCTCGCGGATGAAGTCGTCGTCCTCCACCAGCAGCACGGTGCCCGCGCGCGCGGGCGCCGCTTGCTCGCGGGCAAGCACGGGTGAGACCGCCTCGACGGGTGTCCGCTGCTGCTCCTGGTTCGCAAGCACGTGGCGGACCTTGCGTGCGAGTGCTTCGCGCGTGTAGGGCTTGGACAGCAGCTCCACGCCGCGGTCCAGTCGGCCGCCGTGCACGATGGCGTTCTCGGTGTAGCCCGACGTGAACAGCACGGCCAGTCGCGGCAGGCGTTCCTTGGCCTTGCGCGCCAGCTCCGGGCTGCGCAGCGGGCCTGGCATCACGACGTCGGTGAACAGCAAGTCGATGGGCACGCCGCTCTCGATGACGCTCAGCGCGCTCGCCGCCTCGCGCGCTTTCAGCACGCGGTAGCCGAGGTCGGTGAGCAGGCCCACCGCCGTCTCGCGCACCTCGTCGTCGTCCTCCACCACCAGCACTGTCTCGGTGCCGCCGCGCACCGGCACCGCAGTCTCGTCGGCCAGCGAGTCTGCGGCCTGGTGGACGCGCGGCAGGTAGATCTTGATCGTCGTGCCCTGCCCCGGCTCGCTGTAGATCTTCACGTGGCCGCCCGACTGCTTGACGAAGCCGTAGACCATCGACAGCCCGAGTCCGGTGCCCTTGCCTTCCGGCTTGGTGCTGAAGAACGGCTCGAACACGCGTTCCAGCAGCTCAGGCGGGATGCCCGCGCCGGTGTCGGTGACGCCCACCATCACGTACTGGCGCGGCTGCACGTCGTCGTGCGCGCGGGCGTGCTCGTCGTCGAGCGAGGCGTTGCCGGCCTCGATCGTCAGCTTGCCGCCGTCGGGCATCGCGTCGCGCGCGTTGATGCCCAGGTTCAGGATCGCGTTCTCGATCTGGCCCGGGTCGACCAGCGTGTTCCACAACCCCCCCGGATCACCATTTCGAGCTCGATCTCCTCGCCGAGCGCGCGCCGCAACATGTCGTCCATGCCCGTGATGAAGCGCCCGATGTCGATCACCTTGGGATCGAGCGGCTGGCGCCGGCCGAAGGCGAGCAACTGGGACGCCAGCTTGGCGCCGCGCGTGACGCCGCCGATGGCGCTCTGCACGCGCTTCTCGGCGCGCTCGTTGCCGGCCACCTCGCGGCGCAGCAGCTGCAGGTTGCCGCTGATGACCTGCAGCAGGTTGTTGAAGTCGTGCGCGACGCCGCCGGTCAACTGGCCCAACGACTCCATGCGCTGGGCCTGGCGCAGCGCGGCCTGCGCGGCCTCGCGCTCGTCGGACTCGTGCTGCAGCTTCTTGAGCGCGTCGCCCAGCTCCGTGGTGCGCTGCATCACGCGCTGCTCCAACGTCTCGTTGAGCAACTGCAGCTCGGACTCGGCGTGGTGCTGGTGCGTGACGTCGTAGCCGTCGACGAACAGGCCTTCGACCGCGCCGTCGGCGTTGAAGATGGGCTGGTAGACGAGGTTGATGTAGCGCTCCTCGAGCGGCCCGGCGGGAGCGCGCTGCAACTGCACCCGCATGTTGGTGCCGACGAACGGCGTCGCGGTGTCGAAGCAGGTGTCGAGCAGCTCGAAGAAGCCCTGGCCCGCGACCTCGGGCAAGGCGTCGCGCACGGCCAGGCCCTTGACCTCGCGGTGGCCGATCAATTGCAGGTAGGCGTCGTTGGCGAACTCGAAGCGATGCTCGCGGCCGCGCAGCAGCGCCATGAAGCTGGGCGCCTGCTCGAATAGCCTGCGCATGCGGTCGCGTTCCTGGGTCCGCAGGCCCACCTCGCTCGTGAGCTGGCGATTGGCCTGTGCCAGGGAGTCGGCGGCCGCCTCGCGCATCGCGACGGCCTCGGCCAGCGTCTGCGCGCGTCGGCGCTCCGCGTCGTAGACCCGTGCGCCGGACAGGCTCGACGAGAGTTGGCCCGCCAGCAGACCGAGATAGGACGGGTAGGCCCTGTCGTCGGGCCGATACGGGTTGAGTCCGACCAGCAACGCGCCCAGCGGGTGCTCGCAACCCAGGCCGACGATCGGCACGATGGCCGCGCGCACCGGTGGGATCTGCCAGGCGCCCGTCGGGTAGTCCAGCTCCGGCGCCAGGTCGACCTCCATCGTCCGCGCATCGCGCCAGACAGCGGTCACGTCCCACAGCGCGTCGCGCGTCGCGAAGGCGCGTCGCGCCAGTTCGCTGCCGTCCGCCACGTTGGTCATGCCGGCCACGTGCGCACCGCCTTGCTCGTCGAACAGGTAGGTGACGCTGAACGGCAGGTCCCGATCATTGCTGCTCAGGCCACGCGCCGCCGCGCGCAGGACAGCGCCTTCGCCTTCCGCGGGCGACAGGCTGCTGGCCAGCGTGCTCAGCGACGCCAGCCGGCGCTCGCTGATGACGCGCTCGGTCTCCTCGCTGACCGCGCAGAAGATGCCCTCGACGCGGCCGCTCTCGCCACGCAGCGGGCTGTACGAGAACGTGTGGTAAGTCTCCTCGAGGAAGCCGCGCCGGTTGATCAGCAGCAGCAGCGCGCGGTCCCAGGTCGACGCGCCCTCGTCGTAGACGCTGCGCATGCGCCCCTTCACGTCGTCCCAGATCTCCGGATAGACCCGGCTCACCGGTGTGCCCAGCGCCTCCGGGTGCTTGCTGCCGAGGGTCGGACGGTAGGCGTCGTTGTAGAAGAAGGCGATGTCGTCGCCCCATCCCAGCCACATCTCGAAGCGGGATGTGAGCAACAGGCCCAGCGCCACCTTCATCGAGCTGGCCCAGCCGGACACCGGCCCGAGCGGCGTCGCGGCCCAGTCGTGGGCACGCATCAGGCGCGCCATCTCGCTGTCGCCGATGAAGACGTCGTCGTGCGCGCCGGCCGGCGACGTTGGAACGGAACTCATTTTCCCCCTCGGGCACCGAAACGCCGTGGCGTCCGGATCGTTGTACGTTGACAAGCCCCGCGCTCGCGACGACGGCTTTTTAGCGTGTCAGCAATGGACGTGCCCGCGCGTGCGCCCTGTGCGCAGAGGCACGCGGGCATGCGGATTCGGATACCCTGCCCCGTTCCGATGAAAGCTCACGCAAGTTCCCCCACCGCACCCACCCCCACGCGCGCCGAGACCGAGGCCGACATCGACGTCGCTACCCTGATCGACCAGGCCCAGCGCCACGCGTTCGGCTACTTCGAGGCGACCACCGATGCGGTCAGCGGCCTCGTGCTCGACTCGACGCAGCCCGACAGCCCCTGCAGCATCGCCGGCGTGGGCATGGCGCTGACCGCCTACCCGATCGCGGTCGAGCGCGGGTGGATGACCCGGGCGCAGGGCGTATCCATCACGCTGAAGACGTTGCGCTTCCTTGCCGATGCCGACATGTCGGGCTCGCCCCGGTCCACGGGACATCGGGGCTTCTACTTCCACTTCCTGGACATGCGCACCGGCACGCGCGCCTGGAAGAGCGAGTTGTCGAGCATCGACACCTCGTTCCTGATCGCCGGAGTCATCGCTGCCGCGGCCTACTTCGACCGCTACACCGCGCACGAGGCCGAGATCCGCGCCGCCGCGACCCAGCTCGAAGAGCGCGTCGACTGGGCCTGGATGCGCAACAGCGACGGCGCGATCTGCCATGGCTGGAAGCCCGAACGCGGCTTCCTGCGCTATCACTGGCGCGGCTACAACGAAGGCCTGCTGATGATGGCGATGGCGCTTGGCTCCAGGCACCATGGCGTGCCGGTGTCGACCTGGGACGAGTGGCTGCAGGGCTACCGCTGGCGCCGCATCTACGGCCACGAGCACCTCGCCGCGGGGCCGCTGTTCATCCACCAGTACTCGCACATGTGGATGGACTTGCGCGGCCTGCAGGACGCGTTCATGCGCGACCGCGGCATCGACTACTTCGAGAACAGCCGCCGCGCGACGCTGGTGCAGCGCGAATACGCGATCCGCAACCCGAAGCACTTCAAGGACTATGGCCACAACTGCTGGGGCCTGACCGCCAGCGACGGCCCGGGCCCGCGCGAGATCGTCGTCGACGGGCGCAAGCGCCGCTTGCTCGGCTACGCCGCCCGCGGCGCGCCTTACGGGCCGGACGACGGCACCGTCGCGCCGTGGGCCGCAGCGGCCTCGCTGCCGTTCGCGCCCGACGTCGTGCTCCCGATGATGCAGCACAGCGCCAGGACGGCGCGCGCGCATCCGAACGACCTGCCCGGGCGCTCGTTCAATCCGAGCTGGGTCGACGGCAAAGGCGCGCCCGGCTGGGTTTCGCCGTGGCGTTTCGCGCTCAGCAGCGGTCCGGTGGTCCTGATGCTCGAGAACTACCGCAGCGGCCTGCCCTGGTCGCTGATGCGCGGCAACGCGGCCATCCGGCGCGGGCTGGAGCAGGCGGACTTCCGGGGTGGATGGCTGTCCTCCCCGCCCTGAGCCCGCCCGCGCCAACGCCGCCATCCATTTGCATTCGATTCAGGGAACAAATCCTTGCGGGTCACCTCCAACCCCGACGACAGGGGTGGATCGACGCCGGTGAAGCCGCCACCCACCCTACGGCAGTCAAGCGATTGCAGGCGAATCGCAAGGCTGCCGCAAGACCTCACCTACATTTGTATAAATGTATCTGTTATGGTCGAGTCATCATCGTCAACCGCCGCTCTGCGGCCCGCCTGCCATGCAAGTCGCCTCCGCCCTCGTTCGCCTCATCACCGTCGCCGCCCCGGTCGCCACTGCGCTTGCGCTGGCAGCCTGCGCCAGCACCCCGGTCGCACCGCCCACGCCCGCCCCGGTCGTGACGGCCACATCCACGTCGACGACTGCCGCCCATGCGCCGGCGCCCATGGCCGCGCCATCGATGGCCACGCCGTTGGCCGCGTACCTCGATCCCAACAGCCTGGTCTCGCAGCAACGCAGCGTCTATTTCGCCTATGACGAGTCGTCGTATCGCCCGCAGGACAAGGCCGTCATCGAACTGCAGGGCAACTACCTCGCGCAGCATCCGGACGTGCGAGTGAGCGTCTCCGGCAATACCGACGAGCGCGGTGGCAGCGAATACAACCTCGCGCTCGGCCAACGCCGCGCGCAATCGGTCAAGGCGGCGTTGGGCCTGCTGGGCGTCAAGGACGCGCAGGTCGAAGCCGTCAGCTACGGCAAGGAAAAGCCCAAGGCCACAGGGCATGACGAAGCCGCATGGCAACAGAACCGCCGGGCCGACTTCCAGTATCCGAGCAAGTGATTCGAGTGTGTGTCGGCTGGCGTGTGGTGCGCCAGCCGTTTTCGGGAGCGCTGGGTTCACCTCAGCTTCGGACGCCTTCATGGGCGTCCGTTTTTTTGTGCGTTCCCATCACGCGGCGACGCGGCGCCCCTCCCTGAAACGGGTGACCGGTCACCACGGAGTCGCCATTTATCATCCGCGCATGGTCTCTCGCATCAAGGCGTCCGCCGAGGACGCGCCTTCTTCCCTGGAACCCGACCAGGCCGCCGTCGCGGTGCTGCGCCAGTTCCGCCAGGTGTTCAACGCCGTCAAGTCTCACTTCCAGCAAGTGGAGAAGACGGTGGGCATGGGCGGTGCGCAGGTGTGGGCGTTGAGCGTGGTGCGCGAGCAGCCAGGCATCGGCGTGGGCGCGCTGGCAAGGGCGATGTCCATCCACCAGTCCACCGCCAGCAACCTCGTGCGCACGCTGATCGAGCGAAAGATGGTGGTTGCCCTCAAGCAAGGCAGCGATCGACGCGCGGTGCAGTTGAACTTGCTGCCGGCCGGGGCCCGGATCCTCAAGATCGCACCAGGGCCGTTCGCCGGCCTGCTGCCCGATGCCCTGAAGTCGTTGCCGCCCGAGACGCTGGCACGCCTGCAGCAAGATCTCGGCGTGCTGATCGTCAGGATCGCCGCGGACGAAGCCGGGGCGTCTGTGTTGCTCTCCGAGATCTAGGACGCTGTGGCGCGCATCGCCCCGCCAGAGCGGTGGCCCGACACGGCGAGCGGGTGAATCAGATCAGGTCGACACCGACAGCTTCGACGATGTCTTCGTCGATCTCGGAATCGATCTCGTTGTCATAAGCCGCCAGGTCCTTCGCGCCGACCTTCGGGATCAGCGGGCGATCCAGCGGGCGGTAGACCTTGCGGTTCAAGCGGTTCAGGCGCTCCGAGCGCTCGACGGCCAACAGGATCGTCTCCGGGTCGGTCATCATGACGAACGGGTTCGAGAGGGTCGAGGCTTGCATGAACGTGCTCCTGGGTGTTTCGAGGACGAGGCCGCGAAAAAGCTGCTTCATTCCATGGCTGGAGTCTGGGCCTCGCCCCTTCGAATCTGTAGTCGGCCTGGCGCCAGACCGCGCGTCGGCGAACTTCCTACATGAGCGTCAGTGGCCGCAACGGCGCACTTGCGAAACTCGCAGGCCAAACACCGTTCTTTTCGAGCATTCGACCTGGTCAGGGACTCAAGGAAACGGGCCGAGCGCTTCCATCACGCGGCCGTAGTCGAAGCGATCGAAGTCGACGAGCACGGGCCGCCGGTGGCGCCGGGTCTCCGAGCGCCGCGGGCCCTTGACCCGCCAGTCCACGATGTCGCCCGTCAGGACGTTGACGCTCTCGCCGTGATCGTCGCGCGGCCCGTCGTTGATTCCGTCGGCAACTTCCAGGCCGACCAGTCGCAGGTGGCCGTCACGCCACATGAACTTGAACGTTTCGTGCCAGCGGCGGCTGTACCCGCTCGCGCCGTCGCGGTCGAGCATCAGCATCTGGCCCTTGATCGACACGCTCTCGAAGCAGCCGCCGTCGATCGGCAGGTCCTGCGTGACGCCCGCAAAGGAGAAACGGCCGTCCGGCTTGCCGCGAAAGACGGCGACTTGCGGGATCTTGTCGGGGTTGTTGCGCATCGGGTCGCCGAGTACCGCAGCCAGGTCCACAATTCCGTCGCCGTCGAGATCGCCCATCGCCCAGCTCGATGGATCGACGAAGCGCTCGGGGAAGCGCAGCCGAACCGCCTCCACCGCAGCGCGCGGCGGCGCCGCGGGCCTGGAAGGCGCCGCCCCGGCCGCGGTCGCGCACGACACCAGCAGGCCAACGCACACGCCCCGGATTCCGTTCGTCCATGCCAATCCGCACTCCTCGTCGTTGCCCCTCATGAGACGTGACGATAAGCGGCTTGTGGATCGCAGCGCGCCGCGACGTTGCCCGCCTGCATCCGAGCGTTGCGTCAGCGCGTCTTGCGCTGCATGCCGCGTCGGGCAGACTTGCGACGCCGAAGATTGCACGCCACGATGGACCCCATCCCTCACCCGCCTCTCGTCATGATCCAGCTGACCACCGCCCGCCTGCGCCTCGAACCGATCACCGGCCATCACCTGGACGCGATGAACGCCATGAACTCGGACCCCGAGGTCATGCGCTACCTGTCCGGCAAGCCCGAGTCCCGCGCGGAGACGATGGCAGTCATCGAGCGCATCCAGGCGCGCTGGGCCGACACCGGCTATTCCTGGTGGGCGGCCATGGCGCTCGACACCGGCGAGCTGGTCGGCGCCGGCGCCCTGCAGAACCTGCGGCGCGAGATGACGCTGCTGCCCGACCCGAGCTGCCCGCTGGAGATGGGCTGGCGCCTGAGCCGCGCTCACTGGGGCCGCGGCCTGGCCAGCGAACTCGCCATCGCGATCCGCGACTTCGCGTTCGAGACCCAGGCAGCGGACGAACTGCTGGCGGTCTGCGACCCCGACAACACCGCGTCGGCCGCCGTCATGCAACGCATCGGCATGCAGCCCCAGGGCCTGCAGCACTGGTACGGCAAGGAGTTGACGACCTACCGGATCACGGCGCCGCAGTGGCGCGCGCACGCGGCCGCGCGTGACGCGACGCCCGCACGCTGAGCGCGCACGCCGGCGAGACTGGTGGTTGTGGCGGTGGCGGGCCGCCCTGGACGCGTGCGCGGTACCTCAGACTGCGCCGCATGTCGATCCGATCCGGGGTGAAGGCTCCGACCCGCAGCGCTACAACCTGGTTTCGATTTAGGCGCGCGCCGAGGTGCTGTCGGGGCGCAGCCAGGTTTCGGGTGCGCTGTCCTTGCTCGTCGACTCCAGACCCACATGCGCCCCGGTTGGTCGATGCATGCCCTTAACATCGCCGACACGCCCCGGCGCTCGCGCCGGCCTCCCCCGGCTCCTGAAACGGCAGCTCATGATCACCCGTCTCGCGTATTGCTGCGCAGCATCGACTCGATGCGCGCTCGCCCTGCTGCTGGCCATCGGCCTGGGTTCGCGCGGGGCCGCGCAGACGGCGCCAGCCGTCGAGCCTGACGACGCGGCCGCCATTGCGTGGCTGCGCACCGCTGCCCACCCGTTCATCGATTCGACGCTCGACCGAGACGCCGCCGATGCGCTGCTGCAGGCGCTGGGCGATGCGCGCGTCTACGGGATCGGCGAGGCGACGCATGGCGACCACCAGGACCAGAGTTTCAAGGTCTCGGCGATCAAGGCGCTCGTCATGGCCGGCCGCATCGACACGCTGGCGCTCGAATGCAATCGCCTGGCGGCCAGCGGCTTCGACGCCTACGCCCAGGGCGGCACCGGCGACCTGGTGGCGCTGATCCGCGACCGGAGTTTCTTCCGCACCTGGCAGAACGACGAGTTCGCCGGACTGATCCTGTGGCTGCGGGCCTGGAACGCCACCGCGGCGCATCGGGTGCGCGTGATCGGCGTCGACAACCAGGACGCCAACCGCGACATCCGCGTCGCGCTCGACTTCATCCGCGCGCGCGATCCCGGCCTGTACGCGACCCTCTCGGTGCCGTTGAAGCCGATGCTCACGACGCAGGCCCAGGGCATGAAGTTCTACAAATGGGTCGTCGCGACGCCCAAGCCTGCCTACGACGCAGCAACGCGGGGCGTGCTGGCCGTCGGCGCGGTGCTGGAGACCCAGCGCCGTGCCTGGAGTCGCCTGCCGGGCTACGACGACGCCGCGTATTCGGCCCGCGTCGCGTACCAGGGCCTGCACCAGTTCGATCTCGAGGCTGGCAACCCGGACGTCGACCTGTCCGGTCAGTCCGCCGAATACAACAATCGCCGCGACGTCGCGATGGCCGCCAACCTCGTCGCCTTCACCGAAGGCCATCGGGCGGCCTTGTGGGCGCACGACATGCACGTGCTCGGCGGCCTCGACCCGGGCATCGTCGCCCAGGGCTACGTCACGATGGGCAGCGAACTGCGGCGCAGCCTCGGGACGGCCTATGTCAGCGTCGGCTTCGCCTGGTCGGAGGGCAGCTTCAACGCGGTGACGACGGCCATGGCCACGAGCGGCGCCCTGACCAGCCTGCCGGACTGGGTGCCCCAGACCGCGCCCAACCAGCGCGCCGACGATCTCGGCCGTGTGCTGGCCGAGGTGGGCCCGCCGCGCTTCTGGGTCGACCTGCGGCGCGTCCCGCCCGACCAGGCCTGGAGCACGCGGCCGATGTACCGCGGTTGGAGTGGCGCCACCTTCAACGCCAAGCAATGGCAGGCCGACCCGAGCGACCGCATCGGCCTGGTGCCGAGCCACGACGTGTTGGTGTACTTCCACACGATCACGCCCTCGGGGATGTGGCCCCGGCTGCCCGCAGCGGCGGACGCCAGGCCGCCCAGTGTGGCTCACTGAATCGGCGTGTGGCGGTCGCTGCGGGGGCGGTCGAGACGATGAAACTCGGACGTTGCGTCATGGGAAAAGTCCTGGCCGGATTCGATTGATTGTCAACGAGCAGGAGCCGATGGCGCTGGACCCGTACCCGGCGAGGACGACTACTTCGCCGCGACGCCCGGCTTCAATCGCGCCGCCAGCTTCTCCCGTCCGGCGCTCCCCGCGAACGCAGACGCGTCCATGCCCAGGTCGTTCTTCGCGGTGCGATCGGCGCCGGCCGCGAGCAAGGCGTCAACCGCCTCCTCGTTGCCGTAGCGCGCGGCCATCATCAGCGGCGTCGAGCCATTGGGCGAGCGGGCTTCCAGGAGCGCGCCCTTGCCCAGCAGCAGCTTGACGATGGCCGCGCTGCCGCCGGTGGCCGCGTAGTGCAGCGGCGACCAGCCGTCCTTGTTGACCGAGGCGCCGTGCGCCACCAGCGCGCTGGCGGCGTCGACCTCGGCCTTGAGCGCGGCCATCATCAGCGGCGTCTCGCCGGCGTGGTTGCGCACGTCGACCTGGATGCCCTTGGCGTCCCACAGCAGCTTGGCGACCTTCAGCGACTCGCCCTGCAGCGCAACCATCAGCGCCGGCTGGCCATGCGGGTCGAGCTGGTTCGGGTCCAGGCCGGCGGCGAGCATGCGCGAGACGGCGTCGGCGTTGTCGACGTTGACGGCGCGAAAGAAGTCGACGCTGTCGAAGGTGGTGGCCGAGGCCGTGCAGGCCCACAGGGTGGCGGCCGCGACGATGGCCCACGGGCGAAGACGAAAGGACATGGTGTGATCTCTCAGTTGCTGGCGCGACGAAACCGCTTCTGGCTGACTCACGCTGGCTCAGGCACTGTCACACGGAATAGTTGCTCGAAGTTTAAGCGCGTTGCATCCGCCACGGTATTGACCGGCACGCCCTTGAGCTCGGCGACCAGGTGCGCGACATGCGGCACCCACGCGGGCGTGTTGGTCTTGCCGCGGTGCGGCACCGGGGCCAGGTACGGGCTGTCGGTCTCGATCAGGCAGCGATCCAGGGGCACGTAGCGCGCCACCGCGCGCAGTTCGGCCGCGGTCTTGAACGTGAGGATGCCGGAAAACGAGATGTGGAAGCCCAGGTCGAGGGCGGCGCGCGCCACGTCCATCGACTCCGTGAAGCAATGGAACACGCCCCGCGGCGCGGCGCCCTTGCCTGCACTGGCCCCTTCGTCGCGCAGCACGGCGAGCGTGTCGTCGCTGGCCTGGCGCGTGTGGATGACCAGCGGCAGGTCCGCGCGGCAACCGGCGCGAATGTGCACGCGAAAGCGCTCGCGCTGCCATTCCATGTCCGCGATCGACCGGCCTTCGAGGCGAAAGTAGTCGAGCCCGGTCTCGCCGATCGCGATCACGCGCGAGCGCGACGCCCAGTCGCAGAGGGTCTCGACATCGGGCTCGGTCATGCCCTCGGTATCGGGATGCACGCCGACGCTGGCCCACAGGTTGGCGTGCGCCAGCGCCAGCGCGTGCACCGACTCGAACTCTTCCATGCTGGTGCAGATGCACAGCGCGCCGCCGACGTCGGCCGCGCGCATGTCCGCGAGGATGGCGTCCAGGCGCTGGTTCAGCTCCGGGAACGCGAGATGGCAGTGGGAGTCGACGTACATGGAGGATGGGGGCCAGCGGACCCCGTTTCCGGGCCCGCGAGGCTCAGATCGTCTGGGTCGGCTTGGACGACGAGATGGACGTGCCCAGCACTTCCTCGATGCGAATGCGCAGCAGGCGCGTCTTCTCGTCCACCGGAAAGCGAACCCCGACGCCCTGCGTGCGGCCGCCCGGCGCGTTGGGCGGCGTCAGCCAGCCCACCTTGCCCGCCACCGGGTAGCGCTGCGGGTCGCCCGGCAGCGTGAGCAGCAGGTAGATGTCGTCGCCCAACTGGTAGTCGCGCGTGGTGGGCACGAACAGCCCGCCCTCGGTGAAGATGGGCATGTAGGCCGCATAGAGCGCGCCCTTCTCGCGAAAGACGAGTTGGATGACGCTGGGCCGCGTGGAAGCCGGCGGCGGCGACGGCATCACTGAATTCGGTTCATCTGGCATCGTGGCACCAGTGTAGCCAGCTTTCGCGGGGCCATGCGGCGCAGCAGCGATCAGTTACCGGCCGCTTTTCCAACGGCTGCGCAGCGCGCGCCGTGCTTCGTCGGTCAGGCAGCACGGTCACCCCTGGTGCGATGCGGCTTCATGGGCTCGCGATATCCTCGTCCCCCTCGCCGGCAGGCCGGTGGCCACCTCTACAGGATCATTGCAATGAGCGCACAGTTCGAGTCCGATCCCAGCATCTCCGACGCCGCCGACCTGCGCCGCCGCACGTTCGTCGCGCTGTCTGTCGCAGCCACGGCGTTGCCCGCGGCGGCCCTCCCGGCCGGCCCAGCGGTGATCGAGAAGAACGTCACCATCAACACGCCCGACGGTGTCTGCGACGCTGCGTACTTCCACCCGGCCGCGGGCAAGCACGCCGCCGTGATCCTCTGGCCGGACGCGTTCGGCCTGCGCCCCGCGATGCGCGACATGGGCCGCCGCCTGGCCGCCGCCGGCTACGCGGTGCTGGTGCCCAACCCGTTCTACCGCATCGGCAAGGGGCCGTTCTACGAGACGGCGGCCAACGTCGACTTCAAGGACAAGGCGCTGTTCGCCAAGATCGGGCCGCTGATGGGCTCGGTCGGCGCGGCGGGCGCAGCCGAGAAGGACGCCGTGGAGTTCGTCAAGTTCCTCGACGCCCAGCCCGAGGTCGACAAGGGCAGGAAGATCGGCACCCAGGGCTACTGCATGGGCGGCGCGCTGGTGTTGCGCACCGCGGCGGCCGTGCCCGAGCGCATCGGCGCCGGTGCGTCGTTCCACGGCGGCGGCCTGGTCACCGACAAGCCCGACTCACCCTACACGCTCGCCCCGCGCATCAAGGCGCAACTGCTGATCGCCATCGCGGGCAGTGACGACGCCAAGCAGCCCGACGCCAAGGACAAGCTGCGCAAGGCCTTCGACGATGCCCACGTCAACGCCCGCGTGGAGGTGTTCGCGGAAAAGCACGGCTGGTGCGTGCCCGACATGCCACAGGACGACGGCGCGCCGATCTACAACCAGGCCGACGCGGAACGCGCCTGGACGGAACTGCTGGCGCTCTACAAGACCGCGCTGGGCTGAGGCGCCCAAACCGCCGACTACTTCACGCTCCCGGCCCCCCAAACGGGCGACGAAGCCCGGGCTTCGCATCGCTAATCTTGTCCTTGCCGATTGGGCGGGTGCAAACGGGGTTTGAAAATGGCGTCGATTCTTTCTGGTTTCCTGCTGGTGGCTCTGTCTTCTTCGGGCTTCGGAATCGACTCCGACCTCAACGCCTCCACGATGCAATACAGCGTGCAATACGACGTGAACACCGGCAGTGCGGCCCTGGCGTGCAAGGGCTCGTCCACCGGCACCTGCACCTTCTGGGTCGGCGACACCTCGGTCGAACGCAAAGCCGCCGACGCCAGCGGCACGCTGCCCGCGGGCGGCCTGCCGGTGATCGTCCACGTCAACGCGTCGAACCCCGGCTACTGCGTTGGCCTGGACATCGCGGCCCCGCCCAAGTGGCCGGACTGCGCGCGCGGCCCGCTGGGCGGCGCGCTCGATCGCTCCGCGACCGTCGACTACCGCTGGAAGTGAGCGGCCCGCGGGCCTGTCCCGCTCAGGCCGGAGCCGCCTGGACCTTGCGCATGAACGCCAGCTGGATCGTGTCGGCGTGGCGCATCTGCTCGACGACCGCGTAGCCGTGGCGCAGGTAGAAGCGCAAGTTGCCCACCATGGTCATGTTGGTGGTCAGGTCGAAGCGCTCGACCTGCGGGTGCGCGTCCTCGATCGCCTTGAGCAGCAGCGCCCCGACGCCGCAGCCCTGCGCGTCGGGCGCGACCATCAGCACGCGTATCAGGCAGGTGGCGCCGGTGACGATGCCGCGGATCGATCCCACCAGACGCTCGCCGTCCATCGCCTTCAGCACCGTGGCCATGCGGATGTGCTCGCGGATGCCCTCGACGGTCTCGCGCAGCGGTGGGATGTCCCACACCTGGCAGGCGCGGGCCTCGGGCTCGAAGGCCACTTTCTGCAGCGCCAGCAGGGCCGGCGCGTCGGCCAGGTCGGCAGGGACGATCTTCAAGGTCTCGGGCAGGCTCATGGGGTCTGGAGTTTGTTCAGCAGGTCCAGTGTCGGGAAGCCGTCGGCCGGCAACGCCTGCGCGCGCTGCCAGGCCCGCAAGGCCTGGCGCGTGGTCGGGCCCAGTTGGCCGTCGAGCGGGCCGGCGGCGAAGCCGCGATCGGTCAGCGCCGCCTGCAGCGTCTTGACCTGCTCGCGCGACAGCGGCGCCAGCTCGCGCGGCCAGGCGCCCTGCACGCCCGGGCCACCGGCGATGCGCTGGGCCAGCAGGCTCACGGCCAGCGCGTAGCTTGTGGAGTTGTTGTAGCGCAGGAGGGTGCGGAAATTGGGGCCGACCAGGAATGCCGGGCCGCGCACGCCGGCGGGCTGCAGGATCGCGCCGTCGGTCAAGGGCGGCAGCGGCGTGCCGTCCAGTGTCTGCACGCCCTCGGCGGCCCATTGGGCGCTGGCCTGGCGAAAGCCGTCCTCGGCCCGGCCGGCGTCGAAGCCGTCGGGCAGCTTCACCTCCGCGCCCCAGGTCTGCCCCGGCTGCCAGCCCGAGCGCGCCAGGAAGTTGGCGGTCGACGCGGTGACGTCGGCCATGCTGCCCCAGATGTCGCGCTTGCCGTCGCCGTCGGCGTCCACCGCGAACGACAGGAACGCGCTCGGGATGAACTGCGTCTGGCCCATCGCGCCGGCCCACGAGCCGATCATGTGGGCGCGGTCGATGTCGCCACTCTGCAGGATCTTGAGCGCGGCCATCAGCTGCGACCGGGCCCAGGCCTCGCGCCGGCCCTCGAAGCCCAGCGTGGCCAGCGCGTCGATGGTGGGGATGTCGCCGTAGTTGCCGCCGTAGTCGCTCTCCATGCCCCAGATCGCGACGATGGTGGCCTGCGGCACGCCGTAACGCGCCTCGGCGGCCGCGAGCTCGGGCTGCAACTCGAGGAGCTTTTGCTGGCCGTGCTGCACGCGGGCCGGCGAGACGATCGCGTCGACGTAGTCCCACACGGCGCGCGTGAATTCAGGCTGCTTGCGGTCGGCGTCCACCGCCCGCGCCACGTAGTGCGCGCCGTCGAAGGCCTGCTGCAGCGTCGCGTCGGCGATGCCCGCGGCGCGCGCGGAGTCCATGAACGCGGTGACCCAGCGCGCGAAGCCTTGCTGCAGCGCCAGCTCGTCCGTCGTAACGCCCGCGGCCAGCGCGATGTCGGCCGTGATGGGCGGCGGCTGCGGCGTGGTCGATGGCGGGCTGGCGCAGGCGGTCAGCGCAACGGCGGCCAGCGTCGCCGCGAGTCGCCAGCGGCTGCGCGGTCGCACTGTGGAAGAGGATGGCATGGGTCGATTCTCGCCGTCAGGAACTGTCGTGTTCTGAGTGCGGCCCGTCCGCGGAAGTTTCATCGACATGGCAGGTGTCGCGCGACATCGCGTGCTCGAGCGAACGCACGCGCTTGACCGCGCCACTGCGCTCGTCGAACTCGGCCAGCATCAGGTCCAGCGCCCCGGCCTCTTGCGCCACCTCGACCGCTTGCCACGGCGCACCCAGCGCGGCCCATTGCGCGTCGCTCAACTGCATCTCGCCGGTGAGGAACAGCTGGCGCGCGGCGTCGCTGGCGTCGAAGGACCCGGCGATCGCCTGGCCCGCGTCGGCGGGCCGGCACAGCCCGTGCGCCATCACCTGGTCGAACACCACGAGGTCGCCTGGCGCGAGCGTCACGCGCAGGCCCGCGTGCGCCAGCACGAACTCGACATCGGCCACGTCGATCGCCAGGATCCAGAACAGGCTGCGTGACCAGTGGCGCGCGACGTCGTTGTGGAAGCCGGCGCCGCGCGACGCGAGGTAGTCGACGCGGGTGGCGACACTGCGCTCGTAGTCGGCCACGTCGCCTCCGAGCACGCGCGTGACGCCCAGCGCCTGCGCGACAGCGCCCACGAGGTCGGGCACGCCGGCCGCGGCGCAGAGCTCGGCCAGCGACGTGGCCGCGTAGTCCACTGAGAACGCCTCGGCGATGTCGACCTTGGCGTAGCCGCTGCGCATCAGGCCCGCGCGCGCCGCGGCATCGAGGAACCCGGTGGCCACCACGTGCACGTGCCCGTACGGCGGGCGCGCGTCGAACGCGTGGCGCGGCTCGTCGCTGCGCACCGCGAACGTGCGGAACGGCTTGGGCACCGTGTGCACGTCGGCGGAGAGCTTGCGATGGGCCGATGGCGCAGTCATGCCGCCATTGTCGGGGCAGCCAGCGGTCGCCCCCTGGCGGCCGGCTTGCTTGAGCTTGAACTGAGGCAGATTGCCATCGTGCTCACGTGCGTGCGCCTCTCTTCAGGGGCGCCCGGCCTGGGTTACGCTTGCACCCGCAACGTTGCGAGGCCCGATGACCGTCCCCGTGTTGAACCTGAAGATCCGCGGCGTCGTCCAGGGCGTCGGCTACCGCTGGTCCATGGTGCAGGCGGCACGCCGGCTCCATGTCAGCGGCTGGGTGCGCAACCGCCACGACGGCTCGGTCGAGGCGATGGTGTCGGGGTCGCAGGACGCGGTCGACAACATCGTCGCCTGGGCCCGCCGCGGCCCACCGTCGGCGCTGGTGCGCGACGTCGAGGTGCTGCCGGGCGACGGCGTCTTCGACACGTTCGAACAGCGGCCCAGCGCATGACCCCGCGCCACCCGGCCCCGCGCCTGCCCAGCGTCGACGCCGACCGCTGCACCGGCTGCGGCCGCTGCGTCGCGGCCTGTGAGCCGCGGGTGCTGAGCCTGCAGACGACGGCGGACTGGCGCAAGTCGGCGGTGCTGCACGACGGCGGCAGGTGCACCGGATGCAGTCTGTGTGCGCTGCGGTGTCCGTTCGATGCGATCGAGATGCGGCGCCCGGCGGACGCCGCGTCGATCTAGCCGCGCCCGCGCGCCTTCGCCCACACCGCCTTCGCCTCGGCCAGCAAGCTGTCCGTGATCAACGGCGCATTGAACGGATGCTCATCGTGGCGTGCAAGCCGTGCCAGCGAATGCGACCAGTCGGCCAGCTTGGACCAGGGGGCGGCCGGGGGCAGGCTGTTGGCGGGGAAGTAGCGTGGCGGTGCGCCCGCGGCGACGGCCATGGCGTCGTGGCACAGCTTCTGCAGGACTTCGCGCAGGCGCGGCACCGTGGCGCCGGCGGGCGGCGCCCAGCGGCCATCGGCGATGCGCCTGGGCAGCGCGACCCACGCGGCGGCGTCGAAACCGTCGGCGGCGAGACGTCGGGCCGCCAGCGGATGGCCGCCGGCCGCGGCCAGCAGCACCGGTGCGCTGGCGGCGCCCTGCCCTTCGAGCCACGCCAGCGCCTGTTCGGGCGTGGGGCCGGCGAACACGATGCGCTGGCAGCGGCTGCGCAGCGTGGGCAGCAGGCGTTCGGCGTCTTCGGCCACCAGCAGCAGGCGCACGCCTTTTGGCGGCTCCTCCAGCGTCTTGAGCATCGCGTTGGACGCGACCAGGTTCATCGCGTCGGCCGGGAACAGCAGCAGCACCTTGGCGCGGCCGCGCGACGAGCTCTTCTGAGTCCACGAGATCGCGTCGCGCACCGCGTCGATCTTGATTTCGCGGCTGGGCTTCTTCTTGCCCTTGCTCTCGCCGTCACCGGCCTCGGGCGTGTCGGAGCCGCCGATGGTCCAGCCGAGTTCGACCTGCGTCAGCTCGGGCAGCAGCGTGCGCAGGTCGGGATGGCTGTTGCTGGCCAGCAGGTGGCAGGCGGTGCAGCGTCCGCAAGGCGCGTCGGCACCCTCGGTCTCGCACAGCCAGGTGCGCGCGACGCGCAGCGCGAGCTCGAACACGCCCGCGCCGGGGTTGCCCTGCAGCAGCAGCGCGTGGCCGCGCTGGCGGGTGGCGATGGCGTGCGCCGGCTCGGCGAGCCAGGGCAGCGAGGCGTCGTCAGGCGCGGCGGTCATCGGTCGGGCTGCCAACAAGCGATTCGGTGCACCAGCCGCGCGACGCCAGCGCCTCGATCGCGTCCGTGCGCACGGCCTCGCGCGTCTGCGCTGCGTCGATGCGCGCGAAGCGCGCAGGCGTGGCCTGCGCGCGCTGCGCGTAGCCATCGCGCACGCGCGTGAAGAAGGCCTCGTCCTCGCGCTCGAGGCGGTCGGCGCTGCGCACCGCGGCGCGGCGGCGCGCGGCCTCGGCGGGCGCCAGGTCGAACCACAGCGTCAGGTCGGGCTGGCGTCCGGCCTGCACCCAGGCCTCCAGCTGCGACAGCACCGCCGTGTCGAAGCCGCGGCCGGCGCCCTGGTAGGCGAAGGTGGCGTCGGTGAAGCGGTCGCACAGCACCATTGCGCCGCGCGCCAGCGCCGGCTCGATGACCAGGCGAAGGTGGTCGCGGCGCGCGGCGAAAACGAGCAGCGCCTCGGTCAGCGGATCCATCGCCTTGTTCAGGAACAGGACGCGCAGGCGCTCGGCCAGCGGCGTGCCGCCGGGCTCGCGCGTCAGCACCACCTCGACGCCGCGGCCGCGCGCCCAATCGGCCAGCGCCTCGATGTGGGACGACTTGCCGGCCCCGTCGATGCCTTCGAACGTGACGAAGCGACCGCCCGCGGGGGCCGCAGAAGCGAGATTCATTTGTGGGACCCGCGGATGTACTGGTTCACTGCCGCATTATGGGCGTTGAGCGTGTCGCTGAAGACGCTGGTGCCGTCGCCACGCGAGACGAAGTACAGCGCCTTGATCGCGTCGGGCTTGACGGCGGCGCGCAGCGCCTCGCGGCCGGGCAGCGCGATGGGCGTGGGCGGCAGGCCCTGGCGGGTGTACGAGTTGTAGGGCGTGTCGGTCTGCAGGTCGCTCTTGTGGATGTTGCCGTCGTAGGCCGCGCCCATGCCGTAGATCACCGTCGGGTCGGATTGCAGCGGCATGCCCAGGCGCAGCCGGTTGGAGAACACCGCCGCCACCTTGCCGCGGTCGGACGCCGCGCCGGTCTCCTTCTCGATGACCGACGCCAGCGTCAGCGCCTCGGCCGCGCTCCTGAGCGGCGTGTCGGCGGCGCGCAGCGCCCACGCGGCCAGCAACTGGCGGTCGAGCGCGTCGTGCGCGCGCTTGAGGACGAGGACGTCCTTGACGCCGCGGCTGTAGACGTAGGTGTCGGGAAAGAAGCGGCCCTCGGCCTTCTCGTCGGGCGCCCCGATGGCCGCCATCAGTTGCTCGTCCGTCATGCCGACGGTCGTCTGCTTGAGGCCGGGCGCGGCGGCCAGCGCGGCGCGCATCTGCTTGACCGTCCAGCCGTCGATGATGTGCACCGACTCCAGTTCCTCGTCGCCGCGCACCATCTTGTCGAGCAGCGAGCGCGGCGTGGCGCCCGGCGCGATCAGGTAGCTGCCAGCGCGGATGCGCCTGGCGTCGCCCGACCAGCGAAACCATTGGTAGAGCAGCTCGGGCTGGGTCTCCACGCCCGCGTCGTGCCACAGACGCACGATCTCGCGCACCGGCGTGCCGGGCTCGATCGAGACCTCGACTTCGTCGTGCGCGAGTGCCAGAGGTTGCTGCAGCCACCAGAAGGCAGCGCCGCCGGCTGCCGCGGCGAGCACGAGCAGCAAGAGCAAGAGTCGTTTGAACATGGGGGCAGGGGCTCGCGCGGGGGTGGCCCTGTGGGCGAAGGGATACCGGGCGGCAATGATAATCGGGGCCATGAGCACCCCCGACCGCGCCGCCTCCGATCTCGCCCTGAGCACCCCCGTGGCCGTGCGCCTCGCCGACTGGGGCGTGATCCGCGCCAAGGGTGACGACGCCGGTGCGTTCCTCAACGGCCAGCTGACGCAGGAAGCGCTCAAGCTCGACGTCGGCCAGGCCCGGCTGGCCGGCTACTGCTCGCCCAAGGGCCGGCTGCTGGCCAGCTTCGTGATGTGGCGCAGCGCGCCCGACGAAATACTGCTCGCCTGCAGCGCCGACCTGCTCGCACCCACGCTCAAGCGCCTGGCCATGTTCGTGATGCGCGCCAAGTGCAAGCTGACCGATGCTACCGCCGAGATTGCGCTGTGGGGCGTCGCGCTGCCCGGCCTGCTGCACGACAGCGCCGAACAGCCGATCCCGGCTACGCTCTACGAGACGTCGACGGTCGCCAACGGCACCGCGATCCGCCTCGCCGACGCCGCCGGCGCCACGCGCCTGCTGTGGGCCGCGCCGGCCGACGCGACGCCGCCGTGGGCCACCACGTCGAGTGCCGACGTGTGGAACTGGCTGGAGGTGCAGTCCGGCGTGCCGCGCATCGTCGCCAGCACCGTCGAGGCCTTCGTGCCGCAGATGATCAACCTCGAGCTGGTGGGCGGGGTCAACTTCCAGAAGGGCTGCTACCCGGGCCAGGAGATCGTGGCGCGGATGCAGTACCGCGGCACGCTCAAGCGCCGGATGGTGTTGTCGGAAGGCGCGTCGGCCGGCGTGGCGGGCGCGGAGGTGTTCGCCGCCGCCGACCCGACACAGCCCGCGGGCCAGATCGTGTTGTCGGCCAGCCTGCCGCACCCCGAGGGGGGCGCGCGGCATGCGGCGCTGATCGAGGTCAAGCGCGCCTTGACCGAGGCCGGCGAGCTGCACGTGGGCTCCGCCGACGGCCCGGTGGTGCGACTGCGCGAGCTGCCGTACGCGATCCCGGCCGAACAGAACTGATAACGCGTTGGTGTTGGCAACGCAGCCCGGTGAAACCGTGACGGACCGCACACCCGAGATGCTCGTCTGCGTCTACTACCGCGTGGCCGCGGGCGATTCGCAACGAGTGATTGCGGGAGTGCGTGAATTCCAGCGCACATTGCCCGAGAGCGGCGGCGCGCAGGGGGCACAAGTGCTCTTACGATGCGACCTGCCCTCTGCATCTTCCCCCGTCTCGCTGCCCGATGCCCGCACCTCGTCCGTCCCCGCTCACGATCCGCCCTCCGGCGCCGACGCCCGCGTCGACCCCGGCGCGGACGCGACCGTGATGGAAACCTACCGCCTCCCGCTGCCGGCCGCCGCCGGCCCCAGCGCGGACGCCGTGGTGCGCAGCTTCCTGGCCACGCTGGAGACGGCCTCGCAGCCGATCGCCAGCCTGCTGCGCGGCGCCCGCCACGTCGAACTCTTCGCCCCATGTGTCTTGTAGCCCTAGCGATCGACGAGAACCGCCGTTTCCCCTTGGTGATCGCCACCAACCGCGACGAGTTCTTCGACCGCCCCGCGTCGCGCATGGGCTGGTGGACGCCGGCCGAAGGCGGCCCCGAGATCCTCGCCGGCCGTGACCTGCAGGCCGGCGGCACCTGGCTGGGCCTGACCGCCTCCGGACGCATGGCCCTGGTCACCAACGTGCGCCGCCCGACCGAGCCCGACCCCGAGGCCCCCAGCCGCGGCGGCATCGTGCCGAACTGGCTGCGCACCGAGCTGCGCCCCGACCAGTTCTGGATGCAGACCTCGCTGTCCGGGTACGCCCCGTTCAACCTGATCGCTGCCGACTTCCGCCGCGGCGACTGCTTCTGGGCCAGCAACGACCTGGCGATCCCGCGCCGCATCGAACGCGGCATCTTCGGCCTGTCCAACGCCGCCCTCGACACGCCGTGGCCCAAGGTGACCACGCTCAAGCAGCGCCTCGGCGAGGCACTGAAGAACGCCGACTCCATCGATGCGCTGTCCAGCCAGCTCTTCACCGCCCTCGCCGACCGCGACGTCGCGCCCGAGAACCAGTTGCCCAGCACCGGCATCGGCCGCGACCGCGAACGCATCCTGAGCCCGGCGTTCATCCGCACCGCCGACGGCAGCTACGGCACGCGCTGCTCCACGATCATCATCACCGAGAAGATCAAGCGCCAGCTCGTCACCCACGTGTTCGAACGCACGTTCACCGCCGGCCCGGGCCTGGCGCTGCTGCGCCGCACCGTGCTCAAGGACTGGCCGCCGCGCTACGCGGACCGCGCGCACCACCAGGTCGAGACCTCGGTCGTGGCCGAGACCGAAACCGAGGCCGACGGCACGCACATGCCGACGCTCGAGATGCCGCCGCCGGCCAAGAAGACGCGCGTGCGCAGCTTGCTCAAGCCGATCAGCCGCTGAGTGCAAATTGGGGCCCGCTGCGGGTCACGCGAAAATCCACCGATCCACCCGGTCGCCCAGCCCCGGTTCGTCGGCGCGGGCGGCCGCTGCGCTGCGTGTCACGCCGTGTCGGCCGGCGGGCTCGCTTCACGCCGCCGTGGCGCCGAACTGACCGCGATGGCCGCCAGCACGCAGGCGGCGCCGACGAGCTGTCGCGCCCCCAGCGGCTCGTTCAGCACGAGGGCCGCGAGGGCCAACGCGGACAGTGGCAGCACCGCCGTGTAGAGCGCCGCACGACCCGCCTCCACGCGCTCCGCACCCGCATACCAGAGCAGGTAGCCGCCGACGGTGGGCACCAGTGCGTAGTACACGACCCCGAGCAGCGCGGCGCGGTCGAACGGCAGCGTCCAGGCGTGCTCCGCCAGCGCCGGCCCCAGGGTCATGAGCAGGCCCAGCCCGGTCATGAGCGTGGATTGCGCCAGCGGCGCCAGCGGCACGCGCAAGCGCTTGTTGAGGAGCAGGAAGACCGCTTCGCAGGCGACCGCGGCCAGCACCAGGGCGTTGCCGGTGATGCTCGTCGCCGCGTCGCCAGCGGCGCGTGCCGGCGCGAGGACCACCGCGGCCACGCCCGCGCACGCGAACCCGATCGCGAACACCAGGCGTCCGCCCAACCGTTCGTGCAGCACAAGCACGCCAATCAGCGCGCCGACCGCGGGCAGGCAGCCGGTGATCACGCCGGCACTCGCCGCGGATGTCGTGCGCAGGCCGGCCATCAGCAGCACGGCATAGCCGACGCTGCCGCACAGGGCCTGCAGCACGATCAGGCTGGCGTCGTGGCGCGCCGGGCGCGGCAGTCGCTGGCCGCGCCAGCGCATCAGCGCCAGGAAGATGGGCAGCGCGATCGCGAAGCGCAGCGCCGAGGCGGTGAACGGCGGCAGGCCGGCCGCGATGATGCGGCTCGCGACGACGGTGCTGCCCACCGTGATCATGGCCAGCGTGAGCAGCACGCCGCCCGGCAGGCGGCGCGCATCGGGAAGGACGCAGAGGATGTTGTTCATGGCCCGCATGGTGCGGACGCGCGCGCCATCGGTCTTGAACGGAATTGCGCGGCGTTGTTCGCGCGTCGCCCCGGTCAGCGCCGCGAACGCGCGTACGCCGCGGGCGTGAAGCCCAGGCAGCGGCGGAACAGGCGCGTCAGGTGCGCCTGGTCGGCGAAGCCCGCGGCCGCCGCGGCGTCGGCGATCGGCTCGCCGGCGTCCAGCAAGGCTCGCGCCACGGCCAGGCGGCGTTGCACGAGGTAGGCATGCGGGGTCATGTCGAGCTCGCGCGCGAAAGCCCGCAGCAACTGGAAGCGGCTCAGGCCGGCCTCGGACGCCAAGGCGGCGAGACCGGGGTCGTTGGCGGGGTCGTCGTCCAGGCGCTGGCGGGCGCGCGCTATCGAAGGTGTCGCGTGACGTGGCAAGGCCGGCGCGCCGTGCCGGGCGAACAGCGTGGCCAGCAGCGCGAGCTGGGCCTCGTCGCAGGCGAGCGCGCCGGCGTCCGCGGCCAGGCGCGCATGCCAGTGCTCGAACGCAGCGGCCAGTCGAGCGTCGCTCGCCACCGGGCGCCAGAGCGGCGCGGCGCGGCCACCCGGCAAGGTCTCGGCGGCGGCGGCGTCGACCAGGTCGGGGTCGAGATAGAGCATCTGCCAGTGGCGTCCCAGGTCGTCGATGGGCGCACCGTCGTGCACCTCGCCGGGATTGACCATCACCAGGTCGCCCGGCCCGGCCTCCACCCAGCCGGCCGCGCTCCACGAGCGCTGCGCGCCGCGCCGGATCCGGCCGATGCCGTAGGTGTCGTGCGCATGGCGCGGGAACGCCTGCGTGCTGTCGATCGAGATCGCGAGCACGCCCGGCGCGGGGCGGTGAAGGCGGGGATTCGAGGTCGACGGCATCGGACCAGTATGACCCAGGGCGGGGGCCATTGCGGACGCGCGCCGCTGGCCTCACCCCGCCTGGCCCTGGCAGCAGAAGAGGGGCGCCGCGACGACCAGCGCCAACGCCGCCAGGACGTACCGGGCAGCGTGTCTCGGGCTGGCGGCGGTGCGCCGCACGCAGGCCACCTCTGCGAGTCAGTGAAACCAGATCGCCACGCCCAACGCGAAAACAGCGTACAGCCCCGCCATCGCGAACAGCCGCCGCGCCGTCAGCGCATGCTGTTGGAGGAGCACCAGCATCACGACGATCGCTCCCATCGTGATCGCCGCCGCCCACAGCAGCGACGCGCCGAGCAGCCAGGGCGTGAAGAACAGGCCCAGCGCACTGGGCACCGTCGCCTGGATCATCATTGCCCCACTGATGTTGCCCAGCGCCAGCGAGGTCTTGCCCTGGCGCACCCAGATCACCGCGTTGAGGATCTCGGGCAACTCGGTGGCGATGGGGCTGAGCAGCAGCGCGACCAGCTGCGGCGACAACCCCAGCCACGGCCCGACCGCCTCCAGCTGATGCACGAACAGCTGCGACGCCAGGAAGATCACCACCAGCGCCGCCACCGTCTGCAGCACGGCCCAGAAGGTCGACGGGTTCTCGGTGTGCGGACGCAGCTTCAGCGCCTCGCGGCCCTCCTCCCCGACCTCGTCGGCCGAATGCCCCTCGCTGCTCAGCTCGCGCCAGACGTACAGGCCGTACGCTGCCAGGAACAGGCAGCCTAACCAGGGCTTCCAGGCGAACGCCACCAGGCCGAGCACGACCTTGAACACGAACACGCCCAGGAACCACGCTTGGTCGCGGGCGAGGCGCGTGGTGCTGAACTCCGCGGCGATCTTGTTCTGCTGGCGCGTGCGATCGAGCAGGAACATGCCGCCGACGACGGCGTAGGCCAGTGTCGACAACGCCAGCGGGCCACCCAGTGCGGCGCCGACGCCGATGTCTTTCTGCGCTTCGGTCTTGCCGAAGACGACGGCGACAAGGGTGACGACGCTTTCGGGGAGCGCGGTGCCGAAGGCGGCGAGGACGGTGCCGACTGCGGTGCGGGAGACGCCGAAGTGGTGGCCGACCCATTCGACGGCGTTGACGAAGTAGTCGCAGGCGATGTAGATGACGACTGCGGAGGCGAGGAGGAGTGCGCAGGAGAGGATCATCGATGCGCCTCTGTGCGTTTCGTCGGCGTTCGCGCGGTCGCGTGCGCGTTGGCGCTGGTGGGCGCGGCGGCACGCGCTCGCGCGCGGGCCGGTGTCGATGTCAGCACAGGTTGGGTTACGTCGTTCAAGCTGGATTCCATGGGGGCCGAGATGCAACAACCGATGACACCGCGTCCGCCCCAGTCCCGGGCCGAGGACACAACGCCAAAAATCTTGCCAGGCCTGCGGTCGAGGGCCGCGCCGACCATGGTGCGACAGGGCGCCAAGCATGTTGATCGGCGCACTTCAACTCGACGAGGTCAGGCGCCCATTCGTCGCATCACCTCTCCCTCCTCGCGTATGGAGGATTCAAACCTCGCCTCCGGAGTACCCGGAAGCTGCCTGTCGCCATCGTCGGCTGTTGGCCGACAGCTCGCCGGGGATGATCTGCATCGGCTGGTACCAGCTATACGCGCAGGCGCACGTTCTGCGGAAACAGCGCCAGACGCGCTTCGTCGTCCATGTCACTCTTGAACGCGTGGCGTGCCTTCAACGCGTCCGCTCGCTGGGCCGCAGGTCGTTGGTTGACGCTATCAAACCAGCGCTTCAGATGCGGTAGGCGGTCCCAGGCCTCCGGGCCGCCAAGCACGAACGGCACCGCACGCGACCAGCCCCACAGCGCCATGTCCACGATGGTGTACTCGTCGCCCAGCATGAAGTGGTGGCTACCAAGGCGGTCCTCGACGATCGTCCAGTGTCGCCAGGCCTCGAAATCGTAGCGATTGAGCGCGTAGGTCTTGGGCTCGGGTGCGAAATGTCGGAAGTGCACGCATTGTCCCGAAAACGGCCCGATGCCGCTGGCTATGAACATCAGCCAAGAGAGCATCTCGCCTCGAGCCGCTGGCGTGTTCGCTGGCAAGAACTGTCCCGTCTTTTCCGCCAGATACAGCAGTATCGCGTTGCTGTCGAACACATGCACATCGTCGTCGACCAGTGCCGGGCATTTGGCGTTTGGGTTGATGGCGGTGTAGGCAGGCAGGTGCTGCTCTCCCTTTCGGGTGTCCACCGGTACTGCCTCGTACGGAAGTCCAGACTCCTCAAGAAATAGAGCCACCTTCATTGGGTTGGGTGCGAGGTTGTAGAAGAACTTGATCATGGTGGAGGTCTCAGGTTGGGCAACGAGGGATTTGAGCCATTTTGGACTGCTCTGACTGCGTTCCCATCAGTGTATGAACAAGATGGCACCGTGCTCGAAAGCATCCTCACTGTCCAGTCGTCGCGTCCGGGCGACCGGAGATTCTCTGGACTTGCCTCTGCCGCCGCCCGTCACGTGATACGCGTTGCGAAGCCGTTTGCGGTTGCCCGATCGTGGCAGGAACGGCGTGCACGAAGTCACCCTGGTCCTGCAGAGGGAAGAGCGACCCGGCACAATCGACTTTCAATAGTTTCGCTCAACCATGTTGCACTCCAACGAACAAAACGCGCTGCCGTTGCAGATCAACGCCGACTTCACGCAGCGGGCGGTGATGCGACTGGACAACGCCCGCTGGCAGCCATCGCCTCTACCGGGCGTCGAGCGCTGGATGCTCGACCGTGTCGGTGGTGAGGTCGCACGTGCGACCAGCCTGGTTCGATATGCGCCGGGCTCCAGTTTCGACCGCCACGTGCACGGCGGTGGCGAAGAGATTTTGGTTCTGGAGGGTGTATTCAGCGACGACAACGGCGACCATCCAGCCGGCACCTACCTGCGCAACCCGCCAGGCAGCGCACACGCGCCTCGATCGCACGAAGGTTGCCTGCTTTTCGTGAAGCTCCGTCAGTTCGCGGTCGACGACCTGCAGCCAGTGAAAGTCGCCACTCGGGCTGAACCCTGGCGGCAGGGTCTCGTACCGGGGCTGTCGGTGATGCCGCTGCACCAGCACGATGACATCTCCACAGCACTTGTGCGCTGGGCGCCCAATACCCAGTTCCATGAACACGCGCACCCGGGCGGCGAGGAGATCCTGGTTCTCGACGGGCTCTTCCGCGACGAGTTCGGTGCCTATCCCAAAGGAAGTTGGCTACGCAGCCCGAGATGGAGCCGGCACTCTCCGTTCACCGGACCCGAGGGTGCGCTCATCTACGTCAAGGTCGGACACCTGGAAGCCGCTCCCGCTGAGGGCTGATCAAAGTGCCAATGTCCTGGGTCGTGCGGGCGGTGACGCCTGTCCGCGTGATCGTTGGGGAGCGCACGTTGCGCGATTCACAACCAGTTGTATTCGTGTTCGGAATAGACGACTGTTCTGAGTATTTCCAACCCGCCTATCCAAGGAGCAACATCATCAAAGTTCTCATCGTTTTGACCTCGCACGACAAACTCGGCAGCACCGGCCAGAAGACGGGCTTCTGGCTCGAGGAACTGGCCGCGCCGTTCTATGCGTTCAAGGACACCGGCGCGCATATCGTGCTGGCTTCGCCCAAAGGTGGCCAGCCGCCGCTCGATCCCAAGAGCAACGAGCCGTCCTTCCAGACCGAAGCGACGCGTCGATTCGAAGCCGATTCCGAGGCCCAGGCGCAACTCGCCGGCACGCTGCGCCTGGACAGCGTCTCGCAGGCGGACTTCGACACCGTCTTCTATCCGGGCGGCCACGGCCCGCTGTGGGATCTTGCTGAAGACAAGAATTCGATCTCACTGATCGAGTCCTTCATCTCGGCCGGCAAACATGTCGCGCTCGTTTGCCATGCGCCAGGCGTGCTTCGCCATGTGAAGGCCGCTGACGGCAAGCCGCTGGTTGCTGGCAAAAAGGTTACTGGCTTCACCAATACCGAAGAAGAAGGCGTCGGCTTGACCAACGTGGTGCCGTTCCTGGTTGAAGACGAGCTCAAGGCAAAGGGCGGTGTGTATTCCAAGGGGCCAGACTGGGGTTCGTACGTAGTCAGCGACGGCCTGCTGATCACAGGCCAGAACCCCGCATCATCGACGGCCGTGGCCGCTGTGCTCATGGAACAAGTCGCAGCCGACGCGAGAGCCTGACGACGAAATGCGTGAGTGGGGGCTGAGCTTCAGCCTACGGCGCAAAAACCGACGGTCGTGGCCGTCGGCTCCTGGCCGGCTGCCGGCGTTCGATGTCCCATAGACTGCGACAGCGCTCGCTAGCACAGGTGACCTTCGACCGCGGCAAGCCGACGGGGTCGAGGGCTCGATGCGGTAGACGCCCCAACTCGGAGGGAGCGACTATTTGCTGGCGGCTTTCAGCGAACTCGGCGCCACAGCCAAACCCAGCAACGCCTGTTCTCGGGTGGGGGTCATCGTCCAGTTCCCTCCGTGGGCCCGTCGACCCACATCCGCAGCTTCGCCTCATGCGCAAACGCCCCGACGTCCAACGCCGGCGCCCACTCGAACACCCCCCAGTTCTCCACCACCCGCGCCGACGCCCGCACGAGCAACTCGCGCGCATCCACGACCTCGTCTTCCTTCACCAGCCGCCCCGCCGGGCTTACCGGATCGACCTCGTCGCAGCGCGCCAGCGTGCCCACCTCATACAACCGCTCGACCAACTCGCCGTCGCCGTCGAACGCGGCGCGCATCGCGATGCCACCCCAGCGCTGCGTGAGCAGCCCGCCGACAGCCGCGGCGAACCCGTCGAGCATGGCGGCGAAGGCCTCGTCGTCGGCCGCGCGGCTCGTGCTGAAGCCCTTCTTGCTCAGGCGGAACTGGGTCAAC
This sequence comes from Burkholderiaceae bacterium, assembly GCA_039920745.1. Taxonomy (GTDB): domain Bacteria; phylum Pseudomonadota; class Gammaproteobacteria; order Burkholderiales; family Burkholderiaceae_C; genus Scleromatobacter. Next base: position 77,510 of record JBDSDD010000030.1, read on the forward strand.
CGGACCTGGCCGTTCACGCCGACGAAGGCCAGCGAGTAGCCGCGTTCCATGACGACGTGGTCGGCGTTGGCACCGAGGGAGGCGGCGAGATCGTCGCGCGGGGTTTCTGGAGGCATGGCAAGCACCTTGAAGACGTGGCGGCCAGTCTATGCCACCGGCCGGCCCGCGCGACCCGGTTTCAGCGCGCCGGCGGGGCCGTCATCCACGGCGGCTGAAAGCGCTTCTCCATCATGCGGTCGGGCACCGCCAGCGGTTTGAATCCGAACTGCGCATACAACCCATGCGCATCCGACGTCGCCAACAGGAACCGGCGCAGCCCCATGAGTTCGGGATGGGCCAGGATCTGCTCGACCAGCCGCTTGGACAGCCCCTGCCCGCGGTGCGCCTCCAGCACGTACACGTCCGCAAGGTAAGCAAAGGTTGCCTTGTCGGTGATGACGCGCGCGAAGCCCACCTGGGCCTCGCCCTGGTAGAGGCCGAAGCACATCGAATTGGCGATTCCACGAGCCACGACGTCCTTGGGGATGCCGGGCGACCAGTAGCTCCGCGTCAGGAAGGCGTGGATCGAATCCAGTTGCAGGCGGCTGGGGTCGGTGCTGATGTCGTAGGTGTTCACCCTCGTTATTCTGGCGTGCGCCGGGTCGCTATCCGCTTTCGTCCTTCAGGATACCGAAACTGATATGGGTTATCGCCGAAATACGATTTGCCGGATATCGCTCCGCTGCCTAGCATCCGGCCCACTGGTCGTGCGTGACACGCCCAGGGACCGCTTTCAAACAGGGCGGCACACGAACGACAGGAGACAAAGCATCATGACCATCCAACGACGCGCCGTCCTGGCCGCGACCCTCGTGGCCGCAGTTATCGGCACCCCTTCGATCGCGTTCGCGCAGAAGAAGATCGTGCTGGGCTTCAGCCAGATCGGCGCCGAGAGCGAATGGCGCACCGCCAACACCGAGTCGATCAAGCAGGCGGCCAAGGACGCGGGCATCGAGCTGAAGTTCTCCGACGCGCAGCAAAAGCAGGAGAACCAGATCAAGGCGATCCGCTCGTTCATCGCGCAGAAGGTGGACGTCATCGGCCTGTCGCCGGTGGTCGAGACGGGCTGGGACACGGTGCTGATGGAGGCCAAGGCCGCGCACATCCCGGTGATCCTCACCGACCGCGCCGTCGATTCCAAGGACAAGAGCCTGTACGTCACGTTCATGGGCTCGGACTTCATCGAGGAAGGCCGCAAGGCGGGTCGCTGGCTGGAGGAGCACACCAAGGGCAAGCCGGGCCCGATCAACATCGTCGAGCTGCAAGGCACCGTCGGCTCGGCCCCGGCCATCGACCGCAAGAAGGGCTTCGAGGACATCATCTCCAAGGACGACCGCATGAAGGTCATCCGCTCGCAGACGGGTGACTTCACGCGCGCCAAGGGCAAGGAAGTGATGGAAGCCTTCCTCAAGGCAGAGGGCAAGAAGATCAACGTGCTCTACGCGCACAACGACGACATGGCCATCGGCGCGATCCAGGCGATCGAGGAAGCGGGCCTGAAGCCGGGCGTCGACATCACCATCATCTCCATCGACGGCGTCAAGGGCGCGTTCGAGGCGATGATCGCCGGCAAGCTCAACGTGTCGGTGGAATGCTCGCCGCTGCTGGGCCCGCAGCTGATGCAGGCGGCCAAGGACGTCGTCGCGGGCAAGACGATTCCGACGCGCATCGTGACGACGGAAAGCATCTACCCGAAGGAAATCGCGGCAGCCGAGTTCCCGAAGCGCAAGTATTGAATGACGGCCGCCACGCTCCCTCCGGTCGCTGCCTCCCAAGGAGGCGTTCGGACCGGCTCGGCTGCGAGCCTCGCTTCTCTTTCCTGGGGTGGGGCTGCGGTCGGCTGGGGTGACGTGGGGGTGCCGTCGACGTGCTGATTGCCAAGGGAATTGAAAAGCGCTTCGGCGCCGTGACCGTGCTGGACGACGTCCGCCTGCACCTGCGGGCGGGCGAAGTGCATGCGCTGATGGGGCAGAACGGCGCGGGCAAGTCCACGCTGATCAAGATCCTCACCGGCGTCATCGCGCCCAACGCGGGCACGCTGGCGCTGGCGGGCGCAGCCATCGCGCCGCGCGGCCCGCTGGATTCGCAGAAACTGGGCATCAGCACCGTCTACCAGGAGGTGCACCTCTGCCCCAACCTGACAGTGGCCGAGAACATCTTCGCGGGACGCTTCCCGCGCCGCGGCTGGCTCGGGCTGAAGGCGATCGACGGCCCGCGCATGCTGCGCGAGACGCGCGCCCTGCTCGCGCGCCTGCACCTGGACATCGACCCGACGCGCACCCTCGGCACGCTGCCGGTGGCCGTGCAGCAGCTCGTGGCCATCGCCCGCGCGCTGAGCGTCGACGCCAAGGTGCTGATCCTCGACGAGCCGACGTCCAGCCTGGACGACAGCGAAGTCGAGAGCCTGTTCACCGTGCTGCGTGGCCTGCGCGGCACCGGCCTGGCGATCCTGTTCGTCACCCATTTCCTCGATCAGGTCTACGCGATCTCCGACCGCATCACCGTGCTGCGCAACGGCCGCTTCGTCGGCGAGTGGACGCCGTCCGAGTTGCCCGCACCGGCGCTGGTGTCGGCAATGGTGGGGCGTGACGTCGCGCTCGCGTCGGCCGCCACGAGCGTGTCGCAGGACACGTCCGCCGCCGCCTCGAGCGCCGCGCCGCGCCTGTCGCTGCGCGGCTTCGGCGCCGAGCGGCGACTGCATCCGCTGGACCTCGACCTGCACCCCGGCGAGGTCGTCGGCGTCGCCGGCCTGCTCGGCTCGGGCCGCACCGAGCTGGCGCGCCTGATGTTCGGGCTGGACGCGGCCGATTCGGGCACGCTGTCGGTCGCCGGCCAGGTGGTGCGCTTCACCCATCCGGCCCAGGCCGTGCGGCTGGGGCTGGCGTTCTGCCCGGAGGAGCGCAAGGCCGACGGCATCGTCGGCGAGCTGAGCGTGCGCGAGAACATCGTGCTCGCGCTGCAGGCCCGCGCCGGGCTGTGGCCCTGCATCCGCCCG
>JBDSDD010000031.1:0-15751 GCA_039920745.1 Burkholderiaceae bacterium
CTCTGGGGTTCACCATGTCGAAAACCGAGACGCCTCGGTAGTCGCCCTTGATCGTCCGACAGCCTTTGACGGTGTACTTCGAAGCGTCACCGATGACTTGCCTGGTCAACGGCTTGCTGTTCGGCTCGCGACGCATCGTCGCTCCGTCGAACTGGGGTGACACCCCCGCCTCATCCTCCAGTTTGATGTCGGGGACCCGATCAGCCTCAGCCGCATGCCTGCTGGGATCTGATTGGTCGGCACCGACGGCGGCAGGACAACAACCCATCTGGTTTCTGGCGTTGCGGATAGGCGGCGGTGAACCGTCTCGACGTACAAGATCGTCGAGTCAAACGACTCTCCGTCGGGCCTCAGAAGCCGAACTGGGTCGCCACTACGCAACGAAACGGACGGAGGCTCAAGTAGGCCAGGGAGCAGAACGCACCCACGCCCCGTGACGGCCAACGCCTCCTGAACTTCGTACAGTTCCGTCTCGACCATGTCGCTGACTACTCGGTTAGGTGGGTCAAGTATCGCCCGGCGGCCTGCTCCAAAGCCGCCGGTCACGACCGGCGGCTCCTGGCGGCAGCTCGCCGTCGATGATCATGATCCTACGGCACCAGGTGGCCTGCCCGATAGCAGTCGGTCGTGACCGGCAGGTTATGGCCGACAGCTCGCTGTCACTAGGCCTGATCCTACGACAGGTCGCGGGCAGCAAGCCGCCAGGCGCCTCAACGTGCAGCCCGGCGGGGTTCGACCCGTTGCGGTCGTACGCTTTGCCAAATTCGGTGACCGGAAGCTAACATCGCGCTGATGGCCAGTAAGCCACAAGTCTCGATCATCAACGACTTTCGGATCTTGACTCGTCAAATGAAGACCGGGAATTCGAGGTCGCACTTTCAAAATCAAGAAACTGCGTAGGGTACAAGGCCGATCGTGGCACGCCCGACCCTCAATGTCGGTTCCTTGGAACTATTTGACGTCTGCTTCCCTTCCGGCCCGCGCCTGTAAGGAGACATGTGTCAGCCCCTCGAATTGGCACAGATCCAACAGATGGATCACCGCCTGGTAGGGTACCCGACCATCCGCAGCGACGCGCACAGAAACCTCGGGGTCGCGTTGGGCTTCTGCATGCAGGCGTTCGCGCAACGTCTCCTGGCTCACCGGGTCGTTGTCCCAATAGATTCCGCCCTTGACGTCGGCGCCGATCAGCAAGGTATGAGGCGCTGCCGTCTTACGCTCGAACGAGACGGCGGAGTCCGGGAGCGTTATCGCCAGTGCCTTGTGCGGCTGGGCGTCAGACTGGTGCTTGAAAGAAGTCGCCACCATGAAGAACATCAAGAGGAAGAAGATGCAGTCGATCAATGCGATGAGACTGATCTCAGGTTGCTCGTCGTCACCGATTTCGATGCGCATCAGTGAGCTCCCGAGCGGATGCAGGCATCGAGCATGCGATCCAACTGCTCTTCGAGCGCGAGCGCGCTGATTGTCAAGCGGTGACGAAAGAAGTGATGCAATGCCAGGGCCGGTAACGCCACACTTAGCCCCGCTGCGGTGTTGACCAAGGCCTTCGAGATGCCTCCCGCGAGCAGCGATGCGTCGCCCATTCCGCCGGTGAACGCGATCACGTGGAACGCCTCGATCATGCCCACAACCGTACCCAACAGCCCGACGATCGGCGCCACCGTCGCGACAACGGCCAAAGGGTAGGCGCGTTGAGCTTCCTGGCGCAGCGCCCGCGACGCCATCTCGCCGACGCGTTCACCCAGTACCTCGGCCGGCCAGCGTGAGCGGTTGATGAGGACGAAGCTCAACGTCCGGCCAAGGATGCTGGTGTGACGCGCGAGCACCGCCTCGAGCTCACCGAATCGACCGCTATGCCATAGTGGCACGACCTCGTCAACGAGGCCGGACGGCGCGACTGCCGACATTCGGAATCGGTGTAGGCGCTCGGCCGCCACGGTGACCAGCAGGATCGACAAGCCGCCGATCACCCATATGCCGGCACCGCCGGCCGCCAGTTGTTGGAATAAGTCGAGTTGCAAGGTCAGGCTTTCAAAGGTGAGGTGGGCAGCGCGCTATGCGCGCCGGTGCAGAGGGTGAGAAGCTCCGCGCTCATGGCGCCAACACCACAGAGAAGAAGGCGCGGTCGCGGTCGTTGTAGAGCTTGACCAGCAGCCGGTGCACACCGCGCGCGAGATGCACTCGGCGTTGACCTTCCTCCAGCGCATAGCTCGCCGCGCGCTCGTCTTGCAGGTAGAACGGCGGGTGGTACCAGGGCTTGTCGCCCGGAGCGCTGATCCAGACAAGGCGTCCGTCCAGCCACAACATGGTGTCGTCGTCGCCGGCGATCGAAAGCCACACGTCGCGGCTTTCGTCGATTCGCAGCTCCGTGTACGCGTAATACACGGCGTTCTCGGCGCGATCCGGCGGAACGAACGGATAGAAACCGCGGTTGGCGTAGTTCCAGGTCAGGACTCGCCCCCCCAACCCGCGGTAGGTGCCGTCCAGGTCAACGTCCTGTTCGGGCGGATAGACCGCTTCCATGGAGCGTTCGCCCTGGCCAGCGAAGGGACCGATCACGTACCAGCTGTTGACGTACGCGTGTGACGCGTAGATCCCGCCGGGGCCGAAGGTGCGACCCGCCGCTCGATGTCCAGCTGCCGGGTCGATTGCGACGGGCTCGACATAGCTGACGAGGTCGTGGCTGCCCTTCACGGGCGCGCGCGTCAGATCGATCGCGGCCCCGCGTGCCGTGACGGGAGCAGCTAAGTCTTCTGGGCCGGTGTCCGCTGCGCGGACATCCTGCCCGCCCATGACGCCCTGCACGCCCTCGCGATTCACCGACAGCCCGCTCGCGCTTCCGACGACACCTACCCGGCCCTGCGCCGATCCGAGGCGGGTCATGGATGCCAACTGTTCTACGCGCGAGCGCAAGTAGCCGTCCGCCACCAACCGCTGCCCTGTCGATCCCGATGCCCGCGAGGCGGGCGCATGCGCGACTGCCTCGTCTGCGGCGCGGATCTGGGTGCGCGTCGGCAGCGTGACCGGTGTTCCGCTGCGCAGGATCTCGGCCCGTGCATGCTCGGCTCGCAGGACCTCGCGTGCCTGGCGTTCGAGACGCGCGATGACCTGCGCCGGCGTCGCCGCGGTCGCCGACGGCCGCCGAGCGACGGCCTCTGCATCGATCTTATGGAGCGCCTCGGCCAAAGACATTCCGGTTAAAGACGCGAGCCTGGTCGCGCGTGACGTGCGCTCGTCCGCATCGATTTCATCAGCCACCTCTTGGGCGCGTGCAGCGAGCGATCCGGGCGACGAGACCGCGGCACGCCGTGACGACGAGGCCGGCGGCGCACCCAGATCCGCGCTCAGCACGCGTTGAATGTCCTCCATGCGCGTGACCTGACGCAGGAGCTCACGATTTTCAGTGTTCGCCACCTGCTGCATGGCACGCGCGACATCGCTGGCGTGTGCCTGCTTCTGCTCTGCCTCGCCCATGCCTGGCAGGTTGAGCAGCAGAGCCACGAGCATGCCATGCAGCGCGATCGAACTCGCTATATACGGGTGTGCCGCAGCGAAACGGCGCACGCGGCCGATGAGACGGTCACTGGCAGTGAACATACGCGCGCGATGCGCCCCAGGCCCGGCGACATCGGCAAGGGGATCGGCGCTCGAGGCAGAAATGTCTGGCATGAGCGGCGTTAGAAAGGGTTGGCCCAGGAGGTCATGAATCCTCAACTCAATGCTTCAACGGGTTGCAGCGCCAGCGCCCGCCGCACATGGCGCAGTGACGCGAGCGCGACGACCAGCGACGTCACGACGATTGCCGCGAGCAGCGGTGCGCCGAGTCCCGCGGAAAACCCGATATGGTCGTGATAGTTCGCCAGGTATCGCCAGCCGATCCAGCCGGCCAACGGCAGCGCGGCCGCGGCTGCCGCGAGTAGCGGCACGGCAAACTCGCCGGCTACCTGGCGCGCGATTGCGGCGTTGCTCGCACCGTGCAGCCGATGCAACACCAGCTCGGTGCGACGGCGGCGCAGCGTGTCGGCCACCATCGCGTACGCGCCGAGCATGGCCACCGCCACGGCGAGCAGCGAAACGGTGGCCACGATCGTCGTCAGCTGGGCTTCCTGGCGATAGACGGCGGCGCGCTGGTCGTCGGCCCATTGGAAATCGTGCGGTACCTTGAGGCCATGGGCATCCCAGGCGGCCTCCAGCGCCCGGCGTAGCGCTACCGTGTCCGGGCCGGTGACCGTCAGGTTCCACAGCGGGCGATCGTCCAGCAGGAACTCCTGCGGCCGCGGAACCTCGTGGCCCGATTCCATCGTCACGTCCCTGATCACCGCCGTCACGCGTTGCGAGCCCCCGCCCAACTGGTCGAATCCGCCTTCGCTGGGACAGCGGGCGTCGCGGCAGACGCCGCCGCGCAGCAATGCACCGACTGCGTCCTGGGGCGTCGGAAAGCCGAGTAGCCTGGCGGCCTTCGCATCGATCACCACGCTGTCCTCCGCGGCCGAAAATTGCGGGTGCCCCGCGAGGACGGTCATGCCGTAGGTATCGAAGAAGCCCGGCGAGACGCGGCTGACGCGCAGCATCTGCCGATGGCCGCCGATGCCTTCGATCATCTGTCGGCTGCCTTCGACGTCGGCTGCCGGTCGCTCCATGCTGAAGGCCCAGTGGCGGATGGCCGGACTGCGGTCCAGCGCCGCGGTCAGCACGGCCAGGCTGGGTATCTTCTCCGGATCCGTCTCCATGCCCAGCACGAGCCGGTCGTGCGTTTCGAAGCCGCGATCGGCCAGCAGCAAATGGCGTTGCTGCAGGCTCAGCACGCCCGCCAGGGCGAGCAGCAGCAGCGCGCCGCCGAGCTGGATGCCCAGCAGGCTTTGTCGCGCGCGGCGTCCCCACGGTCCTTCGCTGGCGGTGCGTCCCTGCAGCGCGGCGGCCGGGGCGCGGCGCAGCGCGTTCCAGGCCGGCACGCCCAGCGTCACCGGGAGCAGCACGGCGATGGTCGCCAGCAGGCCGGCGAAGGCTGCCAGCGGCACCGGGTCGGCGACCGGCAATTCGGGCGGCAGGCGCAGCCAGTTGGCGACCGCAGGCGCCGACCACCAGGTGACCAGCAACGCGGCGCCCGTGCCGAGCAGCAACGGCAGCGACGCCTCCGTCGTCCACAGCGCCAGCAGGTGCGCGTCGCTGGCGCCCAGGCTGCGTCGCAGCGCGGTCTCGCGCTGGCGCCGCAGCAGGCCGGCTGCCTGCAGGTTCATGACGTTGAGGCTCGCCAGCACCAGCAGCAGCGCGCAGGCGGCGCCGAGCGCGCTCAGCAGTTGCCCGCGCAAGACGTTGCGCGGGCCGCTGAACGGCAGCTGCTTCAACGTCAAGGCGCGAAAGTAGGCGGGCGGCTCGGCACGGTTGCGCCAGGCCGCCGGCAGTTCGGGGTAGCGCGGGCTCGAGACGAAGGCGTCGTTGACCCATCCCCCCACCTGGTCGGCGGAGGTGCCGGGGCGCAGGCGCGCGAACACCTGTCCGGTCATCAGGAAGATGGCGGACTTGTCGTCCTCGCTCATCTCGTTGGCCGGCGAGTCGAAGTTGGTCATCGCCATCGCGTGCCCCACCAGCGGCGACGCATCCCAGACCGGGCTGCGGGGATCCGGATCCGGGATGACCGCGCCGACGTCGTACCAGAGGCCGTGCGACTCCAGGCGTCGCCCGATCACCTGCGCCGGCGCGACGTCGCCCCACAGCTTGTGCATCAACTCAACGCTGATCGCGACGGCGTTGTTGCGTTCGAGCGTGGCGCGCAGGTCGCCGGCCAGCGCGGTGAGGCTGAGCACGTCGACGAGATCCGGATCTACTGCCAGCAGGTAGGCCGGGTTCGTGCGGCCGTCCATTCTGAATTCCATGCCGCCCACGGCCGCGCGGCTGATCAGGTCCAACGGTGCATGGCGCGCCTTCAGCAGCGGCCCGAACGACACCGGCGAGGCAGCGAACCAGACGCTCGGCTCGTCGGGCGGATTGCCCTTGAAATCCAGCATCACCACACGATCGGGATCGCGCACGTGCGGATCGGGCGTGGCCAGCGCGAGCGCGAGCAGGGCCACCAGCAGGCAGGCGGCGAGCGCCACGGTCAGTCCGCCGACGCCCACCAGCGTGGCGCGCGCCTGGCTGCGGATGTTTCCCCACGCGTCCGTCAGCAAGGCTTTCATGCCAGGTGCTCCGCCTGCGCGTCGACCAGCACGCGGCCATCGAGCAGACGGACGATGCGCGACGCCAGCGCCGCGTGCTCGGCGCTGTGGGTCACCATCACCAGCGTCGTGCCTTCGTCGTTGAGCTCGCGCAGCAGGCGCATCACGTCCTGGCCGTGCGCGCTGTCGAGATTGCCGGTGGGCTCGTCGGCGAGCAGCAGCGCCGGCCGCGCCGCGGTCGCGCGCGCGATCGCCACGCGCTGCTGCTGACCGCCGCTCAACTGGCTTGGATGATGCTGCGCGCGATGCGCGAGACCCAGCCGTTCAAGCACTTCGGCCACGCGTGCACGCTGCGCCTTCTCGGGTTGCCCGCCGTAGCGCAATGCGAGCTGCACGTTGTCATGCACCGTCATCTCGTCGACGAGGTTGAAGCTCTGGAAGACGAAGCCGATGCGCCCGCGCCGGATCGCGGCGAGCTCGCGCGCGCTCTTTCCCGCCACGTCGTCGCCCTGCAAGCGGTAATGGCCCGAGGTGGGCTTGTCGAGCAGTCCGAGCAGCCCAAGCAGCGTGGACTTTCCGCAGCCCGACGGCCCCGTGATCGCCACGTACTCGCCGGCCTCGATGTGCAGGTCGATCGCGTCGAGTGCGGTGGTCTCGATATCGCCTGCGCGATGGCGCTTGGTCAGGTGCTGGAGTTCGATCATGGCAGGGCGAGCTGGTCGCTGTCGGAGGGCGGTTGCGAGATGAGGACGTCGTCGCCGGCCTGCAGGCCGGACAGGATCTCGACGAGACCGGAAGCATGGCGGCCGAGCTGCACGCTGCGGCGCTGCAACGTACGACCCTGGCGCACGTAGAGATGCGCCTGCACGCCCGGGCCCTCGGGCAGGATCAGCGCGGTGGCTGGCGCGCTCAGCTGCAGCCGGACGTCGAGCGCCTGGCCGGGCCGCAGCGTCGCGGGCGCCTGGCCCGCGGGCCAGCGCAGCAGCACATGGGCCTTGCCGCCCTGGATTTGCGGCAGTGTCTGCGCCAGCACGAGGTGGCCGCTGTCGCTCGTGACGGCCTGGCCGACCTGCAGGCGCGGCAGCCAGAACTCGTCGACGTTGGCCGCCAGTTGCACGCCGCCGGCGGCGTCATCGATGCGCCCGAGCTTGTCGCCGGGCCGCACGCTGGCGCCGACCTGCAGGTCGAAGCCGCTCAGCTGGCCGGCCAGCGGCGCGCGCTTGAGCAGCCGCTCGCGCGTACGCTCCAGCAGCTGCAGCCCGCGCCGCAGACCTTGCACCGCGCGCGCCATCTCGGCGATCGATTGGTCGCGGATTGCGGCCTCCTGCCGCTGATCGGCCTCGGCCTGTTTCAGCAACCGATCGGCCAGCGCGAGCTGGCGCCGGCTCTGTTCCACCGCGGCGGGCGCGACGAAGCCGGCTTCGGCGAGCTGCGCTTGGCGCTGGTAGTCGGACTCGGCCTGCTGCTGCGCGGCCTGCAGCTGTGCCAGCTCGCGCCGGTTCTGCGCCAGGCTGGCCGCTTGCGCGGTGCGCTCCACCGACACGTTGGCCATCTGCTGCGCCACCTCCGAGCTGCGTTGCATCAGCAACTGCTCCTGCTCGTCGCTCTGCAGCCTGTACAGCGGTGCGCCGGCGGCCACGTGGTCGCCGTCGTGCACCAGCACCTCCTCGACGCGGCCGGCCTCGGCCGCGTCGAGCTGCACCGAGCGCAACGGCTCGACGCGGGCGCGCAGCGCGACCTCTTCGCGGAACTCCCCCAGGCGCACGGCCACGAGCTGTGGCGAGTCGATGGCCTGCAGTCGTGGCGCGCGCGCCCACGCGAGCAGCGCGGCGCCGGCGATCGCTGCGGCCACGAAGGTCGGGGCGATCCAGCGCCGGTGCCGCGCGGGCAGCGCGCGGTCCATGGCGGCGCCGCTGGGGCCGGCAAGGGGAGAAGTCGTCATCACGGGATGCACTGTCGCCGCGTACGCCACGGCGGCCAAGAGGGCTGTCCGCTTCCGGACACCCCCCTGCCGCGCGCCCGCTCCAGGCTGCGACACTGGCGTCCGTGCCCGACACCTCCATTCTTCTTCTTGACGACGACCCTGACGTCGGCCTTGCCGCGCAGCTGCTGCTGCAACGCCGCGTGGCGCACGTCACCTGCCTGCGTCGTCCAGCCGAGCTTGCGGCGGCGCTGGACGCGCTGCGAGCCGCGTTGCTTCTCCTCGACCTGAATTTCGGCCCCGGACGCACCGACGGCGCGCAAGGCCTGCGCTTGCTGCACGACGTGCAGGCGCGCGCGCAGCCGCCCGTCGTGGTGGTGATGACCGCCTACGCGGACATCGACCTGGCCGTGCAGGCGCTCAAGCATGGCGCGTTCGATTTCATCACCAAGCCCTGGGACAACGTGCGCCTCGTCGCCACCTGCCGCGAGGCCTTGCAGCGCGGGCAGCCCGCCGCCGTCGGCGCGCCCGCGCCGATGCCTGCCGCCGAGCCTGTGCGCTCGCTCGAGGCGCAGGAGCGCGCCGCGGTGCTCGCTGCGATGGCGCAGACCGAGGGCAACCTCAGCGCCGCGGCCCGGCTGCTGGGGCTGTCGCGCGCGGCGCTGTACCGGCGTCTCGACAAGCATGGCCTCTGATCGCATGCGCCTGCTGGCAGCGGCGCTGTTGCTGGTCGCCGCTGGCGCGCTGGCGCACGCGTCCGGCGCGTCCGCACGCGCGTGGAGCGGTGCGACGGTGCTGGCCTTGCTCGGGCTCGCGTTGGCGTGGCCGCTGGCGCGGCGCCGCGAAGCGCCGGCCCTCGCCGTCGTGGCGCCGCCTGCGCCGGACCTGCGCCAGCTCGCGATCCTGCAGGCGCAGCTCGAGGCGTTGCCGGTCGCGGCTTGGCTGCTGGAGGATCGCGCATTGCGCCCGCTGACCAGCCGCGCTCGCCGCCTCGCGGCGCCCGGCGGCGTGCGTGACGTCCAGACCCTGCACCAGTTGCTGCGCGGCGCCGCGCAAAGCGGCGCGGTCGTGCTGGAGACCGAACGCGGCAGCGAACGCTGGCAGCTCCGTCGCCAGACCCTGGCGCTCGCCGGCCATGCGCAGGCCCTGCTGGTGCTCGTGCCGCTGGAGAACGAGCTGGAGACGGAATCGCTGCTCGCCTGGCAGCAGTTGGTGCAGGTACTGACGCACGAGATCATGAACTCGCTGACGCCGATCCGCAGCCTGAGCCAGTCGGCGCTGTCGTTGTCGGAAGAGCCCGGCGCCGAGGCGGATCTGCGCCAGGCACTGTCGGCCATCGCGCGGCGTGCCGCCAGCCTGGCCACGTTCGTCGGCACCTATCGACGCGTCAGCCAGTGGCCAGCGCCGACGATGGCGCCGGTCGACGTGCAGGCGCTGTTTGCGCGGCTGGAGCAGGCGATCGCGCCTCCTTGGCGCGCTCGCGGCGGCGAGATCGCGTTCGAGCTGGCCTCGCCCAGCCTGCGCCTGCAGGCCGACGACGGCCAGCTGGAACAGGCGCTGCTGGCGCTGGTTAACAACGCGGCCCAGGCAACCGCCGACGTGGTCGCGCCGCGCCTGTGGGTGCAGGCGCGCCAGAGCCGCGGCGGCCGATTCCAGATTAGCGTGCGCGACAACGGATCGGGCGTGCCGCCCGGCCTCGAGCGCAAGATCTTCCTGCCGTTCTTCAGCGCCCGCGAGGGCGGCCAGGGCATTGGTCTAACGGTGGTGCGCCAGCTCGTAAATGGCATGGGCGGACGTGTGCGCCATGTGCGCCCTCTCGAGGGCGGCGCCGCGTTCATCCTGAGCTTCTAGGGCGTCAAAGTGAACGTACGCATTCTTGAGTAGCCGCAGTGTTGCTACGCCAAGTTACCCTGCCTGGCCGTGAGCGGTCGTTGGCGAACGACAGCAAATGGCCGACAGCCCGCGATCGCGAGGCTACATCGTCCGACAGCTACACCCCTGACAGGCGACCTTCCCTCGATGGTCGGAAGAGATCAGCTCTCAATCGTCGGGAACGGCCGCTCGCTGAGCTGTTGTATCAAGCCAGGCAGCTCAGTCATCTTGGAAAAGTACAGACCGCCAGCAGGACAGATCGGGGCGACCTGCTCTTCCGGGTCGTACAGTAGGAAAGCCATCCCCGCCCGCTGCGCTGCTTGGATGCCCAGGAGACTGTCTTCGATGACGATGCAATCCTCGGGTCGGAAGCCTTCACCACTTGCTGCGTGAAGGTAGATCGCCGGATCGGGTTTCCAACTCTGAATCACATATGAGCTGTAGAGCCTTTCGTCGAAGAAGTGGCTGAGATGCGTCAGCGCGAGTGCATGCCTGATCTTGGAAATCGGACCGCTGGATGCTACGCATTTCGCGTTCCCAAGCTGCGCGAGCGCGTCGGCCACGCCGTCGGTTGCTTTCAGTTCACGCTCGAACAACGCGGCGACCTCGTCTCGATAGCCCTCGACAAAGTCTCCTGGCAAGGAACAGCGGTGCAGGCTGCAAATTTCCGACAGGATGCTTGACAACCGGGAGCCTCGATAGCGAGTCAGCAACGACGCAGCGTGCTCAACGATACCGGCCCGCGCAAGGCAACACTCGAGAGCGATGTTACAGAGCAGTTCGCTGTCGACGAGGGTACCGTCACAGTCGAAGATGAGAAGCTTGCGATCGCCGGGATTGGTCATAGCGCGTTCGGTCTTCATTCCCAGAGCCATCCCGTTCACTGGGCTTCCCCAAAGCGGTCATCGGCGAACGACAGCTTGTGGCCGCCAGCAGTCTTCTAGCTACGATGCACAGGCCCAGTGCCACGCTGCCACTCTTCAAGGTTTCCTGCGGCCGAGTAAAGATATTGGGTGTCCGAATCCACTGGCACCAAACAACTTGTACCTGCATCACCTTGGGCTGAGGCGTGTTCCACGCGCACCCTAACTTCTCCAGATTCGAGCTTGGACACAAAAAACCCGCATTGGAAGTTCTCACACCACCCACCCTCCCGTCGTCGCGCATCAGCGAGAGCGCGGGTTTCGACATCGGTCTGCCCATGGTTAACCTGCGCCGCATCGAAGCACTTCGGTGGATCGCGATGAGAGCACGCCGCCAGGAGCGACAGAACTAGCCCAATCGCCAAAATGAAGGGTGGCCGAGCCATGGCACGCTCTGAACAATTATTCATGGGAAGGGCCCCGGACTGGTCATGCCAGTATCGAGCCGTCCCGAGAGCCGCCGTTCACGAACGACTGCAACTGGCCGACAAGAGCCTCACGACGCCACCGGCCAGGCTGAACGAGGCGTCACCGACTAACGCCCTACGACGACTGTCTGCTGTGCGCAGCATACCTGCCCGTCGACGCGGGCGGTAGAGCAGCGTGGCCCGACCCGTCGCAGCAGCTCACCCCATCAAGCCTGCCTGCCGCGAACCGGGCATTGGGGCAGCCACGGTCGCCGCATCAACTTTCGACCCAAGTCGGGCGTACTCGGCGAAGCCTGGCGGCGTTCCTCAATGAACCGCTTGATCTGATCTGGAATGGGCCGCCTCAGCCCTCGACCTGACAGGCAGCAACGGCCGCGAATTTGAAAGCCTTACCTCCGCGGAGCCAAACTTCAACGGCGCCAGGGAACGCGCCCGCAAGAGCGAAGAGTCGAACTCCTTGATCAGGCCAGGGGTGTCTATCCCTTGTTTGCGGCGATTCGGACGCCTCACCGATGGCAAACTCTCCAGCCACAGGTGGGCGCCGCGCTCCGAGCGCCTGAGCCACCGCGGCAGTAAGGGAGAACTAGATTGGCAAAGGAAAAAGCGGACTCTGGCGGACCTCCGAAGGACACGGCCGAGAGCATTCTCAAGCTGACCATTGCGGGTAACTTGACCGCTCGTGGCAAGCCAGGCCTCGATGTCTACAAGACTCGCAATGCGATCCTGGAGCAGAGACGAAAGGTTCGCGTCCACTACGACCGGAAGACCGGGACGACGCGCCCCGGCTATTCGGCGGAACACCTGCGCCATGACTGTGAGCGGCGGAGCAATGACAGCCACAGCGAATCGCTGGGCAGAACCATCAAGAATTCGACCGGCGTCTCCAGGCCCTACGGCGCGGCGTCCCACCACATCGTTGCATCGAAAGATCCGGAGGCTGAGACCTCCCGGACGATGTTGTTCGACTGGGGAATCGGGATCAACGATGCGGACAACGGCGTTTACCTGCCGCAACTGATCTACGGTCGCCCCTCACAGTTGCCGAAGGCGACGATGCACGACTACATCCACACCTTCACGTACCATTACAACGTCGAAGCTCGACTTCTCGACGTCGCCAGTGATGATGTCGGCAGCGCCCGAGCAGAGCTCAGGTCCATGAGGAAGGAAATCATGGCCGACGAATTTCCTTACCGGAAGCAACTGTGACTGTCTGGGAACTGAAAAGCGGACGCCTTGACGCGTTCGCTCCGTTGGTCATCAAGTTCGACGACCGTCGTCGTTCGTCGCTGCTGTTCGCGGATGGCCGACCTAAGGAGTGGACGCCGCCGCCTGAGGTGGAATTTCTCGTCGACAAGCGCACGAAGGATCTGCCTCGCGCAGACGTGCCCATGCTGATCAATGGCGCGTTGGCACTGACCTCTCGCGCCAAAGATGCGCTCGGCCCATTCCTGTCTCAGTTTGGCGAACTCGTTCCGCTCGACTGCACGGACGAGCCGGTTTGGTACTTCAACGTCACGACGGTCATCGACTGCCTCGATCCCGAGTTGTCGGTTCGCCGGGAGACGGGATCGATCGCCAAGGAAGCCTTCCATTCAGACAAAGTGCCGACCCAGGCAACTGTCTTCAAGGACCCGGCCAAGCTGCGCAGCCGCATCTATGTAAATGATGCGGGCAAAGAAGCCATCGAGAAGATCGTGGCCGAAACCGGACTCTCCGGCCTCGTCGTCACCGAGCCGGGCTCCGCCTGAGTTCACGGCCCTCTCGACTCGAAGCCGTCACCGCGTCGCGGCCTGCGCTCCGCTCAGCGCTTGCGAGACGCCCGCTTCGGAGCAACCTACAGCTTGAAGCACAGTGTGTGAACTGTGACTTCACGCGCAGGGTCCGACCTGAAACCGGTCACTCGCGACCGACTGCAAGTGGCCGACTGCGCGCGGTCGATGATCGGCATCGTACGACAGGTAGCCAGCCCAATACCGGTCTGTCGCGACGGGCACGGTCTGACCGCCTGTTGCCGTCTGTTGGCGTCAGTCCAACGGTGTCCGATGATGAAACCCTTCATAGAGAGCTTTCATCTTCGCAGGCAGTCGCTGCCAATATGGCTCGGCCTTGCGCACGGGCACTTGCCAGAAGAGATTCTCGACGAAAGCAACATCCAAGCACTTGAACACCTCGTCAGAAGAATGCAACGCGTTCTCAAGATAGGCGATCAAAGCGTCGTGCGACTTCGGGTCCGTTCCACAAGTCATCTCGGCGTTGACCCCATCCGCCAAAGCCTCGAACCAGGAGTACGTGTACACCGGCGGTCCGAACTTCCGCTCATAAAGCCGATCAGCAGCCTCCGAGATAGTCGGAAATCTATCTCGCACGTCGCTGGCGAGCTCATCCAGTGTCATGGGGTCAGCATACCCAAGAACAGTCGTTCGCGACAGGCAGCAACTGGCCGACATGCGCCGTCGGCGTGGATCGACAGGCTGCACGTCATCTCGGCTGCCCGCGCTTCCGACCACCGTCGGCAGCATAGCCGACGATCGCAGGAAAGAGCAGCGACCGTCACGCCAGCTCGATGGAACTCTACAGCGGGAACCGTGTCCACTCCCAACAATTGGACCGGGGGTATCGATGGACAGCTGGCGTGCGCGTGCCCGCGGGCGACGCACAGCGGTGTTCGCATTTGCGCTGCTAGTGCATGCCGCTTTGTTGATACTGATGTCGAGTGCCCGATTGACAAAGGAGCGGGACGACGACGGCCGGACCGTCGAAACGATGATTGTGTCGTCACTACCCCTGCGAACCTCTCATCCCGCAGACCGAACGCCGCCACCCGTCCGCACACCACACCTCCGTTCACAACCGCGTGCGGTCGCAGAGCCTCGTGCCCTCGTGCCGCCAGTGCTTGAGCCTCAGACAATCGCACAACCGGAGAACGCGCTGGCACCGCCAGCCAGCGCGGCGTCGGTGCCATTGAACCTAACGCTTTCTCGCAATCAGATCAGGGCCCTGATCGCGCAGGACAGGCCCACGCTGGCACAGCTCGCGCCGCACGCAGCGAAGCCCTCTCCTTACGACCAGTTGGCTGGCGACGGAATGACGTTGATTGAGTTGCCGCACGGCGTCACCGAGGTACACCTGCACGGAGAGTGCTTCCGCCTAATTCCGACACCCCGGGCGCAGTCGGATCCTTTCAATCACGCGAACGAGCGTTTGACGGGCCCGTGCATCGGCAACTTTTAGCCTACCCGAAACTAGCCGCCCGCGACCGCCTGGTTGTGGCCGGCTGCCGGCATCCCCCGACGATACCCGAACGGCAGCTCCGTGCAGGAGAGCCGTCGCTCGGCGATGGATGTCTGCTGCCCGCCAGGCAGCCGACGTTCATGCCGCAGACCATGCTGCCGGCGCCCGACCCGTTGCAGTCGTTCGTCTCGGCGACTTGGCCACCTAGAAGCGGTCGTTCAAACAAGCCGCCCAGGCTTGCGGAATCAGTCCGCGTCGATGACTTCTTTGCCCGACACAGCGCCATTCTTGAACTTCACGACACACGCAAATCGGAAGAACGGACGCGCCTCCAATGGCTTGTTCAATATCCAGACGTCGTCCGTGCCTTGCCACTTCGTGAAGAAAAGTCCTTTGGCACCCGCACGCGCGCCGAGACTTTGCGACGTATCTCCTGCCGCTACCTCTGCGCAAAAGGAATCGACCGCGCGCGTTTGAGAGCGCATGAACACAACGCTTACGACTAGGACGGTGATCACCGCGAGAAGGACAATACTCACCACCATCGTGAACGCGGAACGCAATCGCACGGGTCTTCCTTCGTTGTGGAACGCGGCCCTTCGCCAACGCATGCTCCTGGACGGCAGCACGCCGTCTGCGGTCGGCACCGTACGACCGGTACCCGAAAGCCGCCGTCGACGACCGACAGCTCATGGCCGACTCTAGGCGGTCGGCGAAGGTGTTTCACAGCCCTGCACATGCGATGGCAGCGACCTTTACGTCAGCGACGGCGCCGTGATTCTGAACGGTTTCGACGAACGTCACGCGTTCCACGCGGGAGGCGATCAGTCTGCTGCGGATCCTGCCCGACGCGCGCTTCAACGAGACGCTGGGCTTCGCGCACGCGGGCAAGATGGTGACGCAGTCACGCTGGTGCGGGTTCTGGCTGGCGGTGCGGGTGCCGCGCGTGACGCCTTCGAGGTGATCCCGGGGCCGCGGGCGCCGGGGTGGTGGAGTTGTTCCGAGCCCGAGTCGGGGCGGGCGAAAACTAGATGAGGGCACTGGCTGCTCGAACAATATAATCTCGCGATTTTCGCGACTCGTCCCATCCATGATTCTTCCAGCAGCCATCCGCCTCGCCGCCGCCTGCCTCGTTGCCGCAGCATCGGCAGGATGCGTCTCCCGGGCCGTGGTCTTGGACCACAACGTCAGCGCGGCTCAGGCTTCGGAGAAGGC
>JBDSDD010000032.1:0-18945 GCA_039920745.1 Burkholderiaceae bacterium
GGCCGCGGGCCACCGATTCGACCGCCTTCTTCAGGTCGGGATCGATGTTGGGGTAGTCGAGGATCGCCTTCGGGTGGACCCCGATGTTGGTGTTGATGATGAACTCGAGCCGGGCCAGGCCGACGCCCGAATTGGGCAGCTGCGAGAAGTTGAACGCCAGTTGCGGGTTGCCGACGTTCATCATGATCTTGATGGCGCTGTAGGGCATCTCGCCGCGCACCACTTCGCTGACCTCGGTCTCGAGCAGGCCGTCGTAGACGAAACCCGTGTCGCCTTCGGAGCAGACCACCGTCACCAGCGCCCCGTCGTGCAGCAGGTCGGTGGCGTCGCCGCAGCCGACGACGGCCGGGATGCCCAGCTCGCGCGCGATGATGGCCGCGTGGCAGGTCCGCCCGCCGCGGTTGGTGACGATGGCGCCGGCACGCTTCATCACCGGCTCCCAGTTCGGGTCGGTCATGTCGGCCACGAGCACGTCGCCCGGCTGCACCTGGTCCATCTCGGAGATGTTGCGGCAAACGCGCACGGGGCCGGTGCCGATCTTCTGGCCGATCGCGCGGCCTTCCACCAGCACGGTGCCCGAGCCCTTGAGCTTGTAGCGGTGCTCGGGCTGGTTGCCGGCGTTGCTCTTGACCGTCTCAGGACGCGCCTGCAGGATGTAGAGCAGGCCGTCGCCGCCGTCCTTGCCCCACTCGATGTCCATCGCGCGGCCGTAGTGCTTCTCGATGATCATCGCGTACTTGGCGAGCTCGATCACGTCGGCGTCGTTGAGCGAGTAGCGATTGCGCATCTCGGGCGGTGTGTCGACGGTGCGCACCAGCTTGCCGTCCTTGGCCTTTTCTTCGGGCGTAGCGAACTCCATGCGGATCAGCTTGGAGCCCAGGCCGCGGCGGATGACCGGGAACTTGCCGGCAGTCAGCGCCGGCTTGTGCACGTAGAACTCGTCGGGGTTGACCGCGCCCTGCACCACCGTCTCGCCCAGGCCGTAGCTGGAGGTGATGAAGACGACGTCGGTGAAGCCGCTCTCGGTGTCGAGCGTGAACATCACGCCAGCCGCGCCGAGGTCGGAGCGCACCATGCGCTGGACGCCGGCGGACAGCGCCACTTCGGTGTCGGCGTAGCCCTTGTGGACGCGGTAGCTGATCGCCCGGTCGTTGTAGAGCGACGCGAAGACTTCCTTCATCTTGTGCAGCACGTCCTCGATGCCGACGACATTCAGGAAGGTCTCCTGCTGGCCGGCGAAGGACGCGTCGGGCATGTCTTCGGCGGTGGCCGACGAACGCACGGCGAACGAGGCGTTGGCGTCGCTGGCGCACAAGCGAGCGAACTCGGCGCGGACGCCGGCGTCCAGTTCCTGCGGGAATGGCGCGGCGACGATCCAGTTGCGGATCTCGGTGCCGGCCTCGGCCAGCGCGCGGACGTCGTCGGTGTCGAGCAGCTTCAGGCGGGCGGCGATGCGCTCGGTGAGCCCGCCGAACTTCAGGAACTCGCGGAAGGCGTGCGCGGTCGTGGCGAAGCCGCCAGGGACGCGAACGCCCGAGGCTGCCAGCTGGCTGATCATTTCGCCGAGGCTGGCGTTCTTGCCGCCGACGACGTCGACGTCGGTCATCCTCAGCTCTTCGAACGGTACGACTAGTCGGGTGGCCAGCGTGGGGTTGGACATGGGAAAGCTCCTTGATGATGAAAAACCGAGCTCCGCGCGGACGGCTTCCCAGGCGCTTCGACGCTTTTTGGTTGGACTTGTGGTTCGAAGCGGGCCATATGGAAACAGGACGTGCGGAAAGATTTAGGACTGAGTTGGTCAGGATTCTACGGAGGATCTGCCTATGATCGCGTAGGACAGTTGCCCTAACCCGATCACAAGACATGCCCAATCGCACCGTTTTCTTCATCTCCGACGGCACCGGCATCACCGCCGAGACCTTCGGCGGATCGATCCTGGCCCAGTTCTCCGGCAAGCCGCGCAAGGTGCGGCGGCCGTTCATCGATACCGTCGAAAAGGCCCAGGCCGTGGTCGGGGAGATCAACCACACGGCCTTGCTGGAGGGCAAGAAGCCCATCGTCTTCATCACGGTGGCCACCGAGGACATCCGCGCCATCGTCACCGCCCCCGACTGCGCCGGCGTGGTCCTGGACATGTTCCGCACCTTCGTCGAGCCGCTGGAGCAGGAGTTCGGCATGAAGTCGAACCACCGCGTCGGCCGCTTCTCGGACGCCGCCAAGAGCGAGGAGTACCACGAGCGGATCGAGGCGATCAACTTCTCGCTGGCCCATGACGACGGCCAGTCGTCCAAGAACCTGGCCTCGGCCGACGTGATCCTGGTGGGCGTCAGCCGCTGCGGCAAGACACCCACGACGCTGTACCTGGCGATGCAGCACGGCATCAAGGCCGCCAACTACCCGCTGATCCCCGAAGACTTCGAGCGCGGCCACCTGCCCTCCACGCTGGCACCGTTCAAGGCCAAGTGCTTCGGCCTGACGATCGACCCCGAACGCCTCACGCAGATCCGCAACGAGCGCCGCCCCAACAGCAAGTACGCCGCGCTGGACAACTGCCGCTACGAGGTGCGCGAGGCCGAGGCGATGATGAAGCGCAACGGGATCGCGTGGCTGTCGTCGACGCACAAGTCGATCGAGGAAATTGCGGCGACGATCCTGCGCGACATCCGCCCGGACAAGTTGATCTACTGACTCCCCTTGCGCCAGGCTGATGCGATGCCCGATTCGGGCAGCTCCTGGGCGCCACTGGCGCGTGCGCGCGGGCTTCCGCTGCGTCGGCGCAACAGTCGGTCGATGCGGCCGGCCCTATGACGCGCTCGCCACACGGCCGTCGAGCCATTGACGCCGCCACGCGCCTGTCACAAACTGGCAACTGAACAGTTGGCGACGCCTCGGGATCAAAAGAGTCGCTCGCTGCGCTGCTTGGAGGGCTGGGGATGTCGAGCGCTGCGCAAGGCGCTGCAGGGCGAGCGGGTGCGCTCGTTCGCTTGCCCGATCCGGCCCAGCCGCCGTCCCTGGCCTGGAGCCCCTCACCCGTGTCCGCCCGTCGTCCACCGATCGCTGAAAGAATCCGCGACCGCCTGCTTGAAGCGTCCCAGCAGGTCGTAGCCGCACTCGCTCCCCCTGCGCCGAGGATAGAGGGCCGTGCCATCGCCACCGAAGTGGCCCAGGCGCTGCGCGCCGACGGCGTGTACGTGACCACGGTGGAACGCCTGCTCGGCGAGGCCGCACCGGCGTGCCGGGAGGCGATGGCGGACGCCGCGTCGCTTGCGCACAGGTTGAAGCAAGGCCACGGCACGCAGTGGCGCCCCGCCGATGCCTCGACGGACCTCGCGCACGGCGAACTGCTGGATCGACTGCCTGCACTCTTCATGCTTGGCCTGAACGCCACGATGCTGTCGATCGCGGAACAGTATCTGCGGCTGCCCGTGGCCTATCACGGCGCCGTGCTCCGGCATTCGTTCGTGGACGGCCGCGCGGGCGGCCCGCGCCGCTGGCACCGCGATGCCGAAGACTTCCACGTGCTGCGCACCGTGCTGTACCTCAACGATGTAGATGAGGACGGCGGTCCGTTCGAGTACGTGCCTCGGGCCTTCCAGGCCGGGGCCATGCACGCGGTCGGCTATCAGGGCATGTGCTCCGATGACGAGATGGCAGTGCACGTGCCGCGGCAGCGCTGGCAGCGCTGCACCGGTCCGGCCGGCACGCTGGTGATCGCCGATTCGGCGCGCGTGTTCCACCACGAGTCGCCGCATCGCAAGGCCGATCGTACCGTGCTCACGATGGGCCATTCCTCGCGACGGCCACGGCGGCCGGAACTGGCCATGGCGCATTTCCCCGCGCACCAGCACGCGCCTGCATTGTCCCGGCTCGTGGCAACCGAACATCATCCGCACGTCTTCGGATGGCGCCGGCTCGCGGTTCCGCCACTCGAGCCGACCACCTCGATCCTGATGGCGCGCGACCTCCTGAGCCGCTAGCCGACGTCGCACCGCCGCCACGGCGCCAGGAAATCGGCATCAGCGCGTCAGTCGCGCCAATCGCGCCGATTCATAGAGGCACATCGCCGCTGCCGCCGCCACGTTGAGCGACTCCTCGCCCCCCGGCTGCGCGATGCGCACGCGCAGCGTGCAGGCCGCCGTGACGGCGTCGCTCATGCCCCGCCCTTCGTGCCCGAAGACCCAGGCCAGCGGCCGCGGCAGCGTCGTCTCGTGCAGCCACTGTGCGTCGCGCAGGTGCGTGCCGACGATGGGCAAGCCCAGCGCTGCGACGTCGGCGATCGCCGCACCCTCCACCAGCGTGAGTGCGAAATGCGCCCCCATGCCGGCACGCAGCACCTTGGGCGACCACAGCGCGACACTGCCCTTGAGCGCGACGACCTGGGCAAAGCCCATCGCCGACGCGGTGCGCAGGATGCTGCCGACGTTGCCCGGATCCTGCAGGCGGTCGAGGACGATGGTGTCGCAGCCCGGCTGCGCCGTGACGCCGGCGTCGGCATCGATCAGGAAGCCGATCGGCGCCGGCGACTCCAGGCCGCTCAGCTCGCGCATCAACGCGTCGGGGATGCAGACGACCTCGGGCGCGTTGCGCGCGAGCGCCGCGAGCGCGGGCGTGGCCCAGCCGGACTCGGTGACGATCGCGCGCACCGGCGCGCGTCCGCGCTCGAGCAGCGCGCGGCACAGGTGATCGCCTTCGAGCCAGACGCGGCCCAGCTTGCGGTAGGCGGTCGGCTCGGCGAGCAGCTTGCGCAGATCCTTGAACAGGTCGTTGTGGCGCGAGGTGACCTGGCGGACGATCGTCATTCGATGCAGGCGCGACGCAGCGCCGCCAGCCGCACGGGTTCGAACGACTGGCGGTGCCAGGCGCAGGGCCCGTGCTCCTCCAGCGCGGCCAGGTGCGCGGCGGTGCCGTAGCCCTTGTGCGTACCGAAGCCGTACTGCGGATAGTGCAGTTCGTGCGCGACGCACATCCGGTCGCGGGTGACCTTGGCCAGGATGGACGCAGCCGAGATGGACGCCACCTTCGCGTCGCCGCCGACGATGGCTTCGGCGCGGATGCGGATCTGGGGCAGCCGGTTGCCGTCCACCAGCACCATGTGCGGCGGCAGGCGCAGGCCTTCGATGGCGCGCTTCATCGCGAGCATCGTTGCATGCAGGATGTTGAGCTCGTCGATCTCGGCGACCGTGGCCTCGGCGACGCAGAACGCCAGCGCATGGGCGCGGATCTCGTCGAACAGGCGCTCGCGCTTGAGCGCCGTGAGTTGCTTGGAGTCGTTGAGGCCCTTGATGCGTTTCATGTCGTCGAGGATGACCGCGGCGGCCACGACCGGCCCGGCCAGCGGCCCGCGACCCGCTTCATCCACACCCGCGACCAGACCGTCATTGCTGTCGAATCGCAACGAGATCTGCTCAGGCTTTGACAACTTGTGCAATGGCATCGGCGGACTCCCGCACCGTGTCACGGCGCAGCAGGTGGTGCAGTTCGAGGAACCGGACGCGCACGCGCTCGCAGCGAGCAGCGTCGTCCAGCCACTCGATTGTCGCTCGTGCGAGCGCTTCGGGGGTAGCGGCTTCCTGCAGAAGCTCGGGCACGATGAAGTCCCGGCACAACACATTGGGCAAGCCCACCCACGGCTGCAGCCGCAGGCGTTTCATGCGCTGGAAGTTGAACCAGTTCACGACGTAGGTGATAACCATCGGCCGCTTGAACAGCGCGGCTTCCAGCGTGGCGGTGCCGCTGGCGACGACGGTGACGTCGCAGGCGGCCAGGGCGTCGTGCGAGCCACCCTCCAGCAGCTCGATCGGCACGCCCGGCGCGAAACGCAGCACCAGCGGCTCGACGAGCGAGCGCATGCCAGGTGCTACTGGCAGCACGAAGCGCAGCCCGGGGCGCTGCCGATGCAGGATCGCCGCCGCCGCGAGCACGCGCGGCGCAATCAGCTTGATCTCGGAGCGCCGGCTGCCTGGCAGCAGCGCGACGACCTGCGCCGTGTCGGGCAGGTTCAGCACGGCGCGCGCGGCCATGCGATCGGGCTCCAGCGGGATGACCTGGGCCAGCGGATGGCCGACATAGGTGGCCTTGATGCCGTGCGCGCGCAACAGGCCGGGCTCGAACGGGAACAGGCACAGCACGTGGTCGGCCGACTCGCCCAGCGTCTTCGCGCGCTCGCCGCGCCACGCCCAGATCGACGGGCAGACGAAGTGCACGGTCTTGATGCCGGCCTGGCGCAGGCGCTTCTCGAGGCCGAAGTTGAAGTCGGGCGCGTCGACTCCAATGAAGACGTCCGGCTTCTCGGCGATGAGGCGATCGCCGAGCGCGTTGCGGATGCCCACCAGCTCACGGTAGTTCAGCAGCACGTCGACATAGCCGAACAGCGACAGCTTCTCAGCCGGCCACCAGGCGTCGAAGCCGAGCGCGACCATCTTCGGGCCGCCGATGCCGCCGGCGCTGAGCGCGGGCCAGCGCACCTTCAGGCCTTGCAGCAGCAGTCCGGCCAGCAGGTCGCCGGAAGTCTCGCCGGCGACCATGCCCAGTTGGAGGGCGTCGGGGTCGGGCAGGAGCGTTCGGGCGGGGTCGGGGCTCATCGGGCGCGGTCAGCGGACGAGGCCGCGCGTGCCGGACGCGATGAAGGTCAACATCGCGTCGATGTCGCCGTTGACGCCGGCGTCGTCGCCGCGCATGGCCTCGATCTCGGCCTTGGCCAGCTCCAGCGTCTGGCTCTTGCGGTACAGCGCCTTGTGCATGTTGCGGATGGTGGAGATGCGTTCGGCGCCGAAGTCGCGCCGTTTCAGGCCAGTGAGGTTGACGGCGCGCAGCGCCATCGGATTGCCCTCGGCCACCATGAACGGCGGCACGTCCTGAGCCACGTGGGCCTGAAAGCCGATCATCGCGTGGGCGCCGATGTGGACGAACTGGTGCACGCCCGACAGTCCGCCGACGACGGCCCAGTCGCCGACGTGCACGTGGCCCGCCAGCGTGACGCCGTTGGCCAGCACGGTGCGGTCGCCCAGGCGCACGTCGTGGGCGACGTGCACGTAGGCCATGATCCAGTTGTCCGAGCCGATGCGCGTGACACCCTCTTCCTTGTGCGTGCCGGTGTTGAGCGTGCAGAACTCGCGGATCGTGTTGCGGTCGCCGATGCGCAGCTCGGTGAGCTCGCCCCTGTGGCTCATGTCCTGCGGCATCGCGCCGATGGAGCCGAACTGGTAGAACGTGTTGTCGCGGCCGATGGTGGTGCGGCCCTCGATCACGCAATGCGGTCCCACGTGGGTGCCCGCATCGATGCGTACGTGCGGCCCGATGACCGCGTAGGGACCAACGCTGACGGACGAGTCAAGCTGCGCCGCCGCATCGACCAGGGCGGTGGGGTGGATGAGCGTCATGACGGCTGCCGGGCTGCGCGTGCGCTCAGGATGCGACGTTGCGCACGGTGCACATCAGCGTGGCCTCGACGGCCAGTTCGTCGCCCACCATGGCCTTGGCCGCGTACTTGTAGATGCCCGACTTCTTGCGCTCGATGCGCGATTCGAGGATCAGCTGGTCGCCCGGCTCCACCACGCGCTTGAAGCGTGCGCCGTCGATGCCCACGAAGTAGTACAGGCGCTCGCCGTTGGACTCCTCGCCTTCCGACGAGAACGACAGCAGCGCCGAGGCCTGGGCCAGTGCCTCGAGCATCAACACGCCGGGCATCACTGGACGGTTGGGAAAATGGCCCTGGAAGAACGGCTCGTTGATCGTGACGTTCTTCAGTGCCTTGATGCGCACATCTTTCTCGAACTCGACGACGCGGTCGACGAGCAGGAACGGATAGCGGTGCGGCAGCTTCTTGATGATCTGGTGGATGTCCATCAACATGGCGGTCTCAGTCTTTCTTTTCGGGCGCTTTGACCAGCGCCTTTTCCAATGAACGCACGCGTTCGCGCAATGCGTACAGGTTGCGCAGCGTGACCGCGTTCTTTTCCCAACTGGCGTGCTCGTCGATCGGGAAGATCGCGGTGTAGACGCCCTTCTTGCGCAGCGAATGCATCACCATCGTCGAGGCCGACACGGTGACGCCGTCGGCGATCTCGATGTGGCCCTGGATCATCGCGGCACCGCCGATCATCACGTTGCGGCCCACCTTGGTGCTGCCGGCGATGCCCACGCAGGCCGCCATCACCGTGTGCGCACCGATGTGGCAGTTATGACCGATCTGGATCTGGTTGTCGAGCTTGACGCCGTCTTCCAGCACGGTATCTTCGAGTGCCCCTCGATCCACGCAGGTGTTCGCGCCGATGTCGACGTCGTTGCCGATGCGCACACCGCCCAGTTGTTCGATGCGTTCCCAGCGGCCTTGCACCGGGGCGATGCCGAAGCCGTCCGCACCGATGATCGCGCCGCTCTGGAACACACAGCGCTCGCCCACGCGGCAGCCGGCGGCGATGGTCACGCGTGGATGCAGCAGGCTGTCGGCACCGATGTAGGAGCCCGCGCCAACGACGCAGTGCGCGCCGAGTTGCACGCGGTCGCCAATGACCGCGCCGGCCTCGATCACCACCATCGGGCCGACGACGGCGCTGGCGGCGACCGTGGCGCCGGGGGCGATGACGGCGCTCGGGTGCACCCCGGCGGCCGGAGCCGGACGCAGTCGCCGGGCCCAGAACTGGGTCAGGCGCGCGAAATAAAGGTAGGGATCGTCGGTGACGATGAGCGGCCGGCCGTTGGGCGCAGCGGCGGCGAGCGAGGGAGCGACGACGATCGCTGCGGCCTGGCTGGCCTCGAGCAACGGCCGCAGCTTGGCTTGCGCGACGAAGGTGATCGCGTCGCCACCGGCCGTCTCGAGCGGGGCGATGCGTGCGATCTCCTGCGCGGGGTCTCCCCGCAGTTCTCCGCCCAGCGCCGCAACGATCTCACCCAGGCGAACTGAGTTCATGTCGCCACTTCCTCTACGAGCCCGCCCGGCCGCCCGAAGGGCGAGTGCCCCCGCCTGGCGGGGAGGCGCGAAGCGCCAGGGGTGCTGTCATTTCACTGCCCGCCCGGCCGCCCGAAGGGCGAGTGCCCCCGCCTGGCGGGGAGGCGCGAAGCGCCAGGGGTGCTGTCATTTCACTTGCCGGCGTTCAGCGCGTCGATGACCTTCTTGGTCAGGTCGACACGGCCGCTGAAAAAGATGACCAGCTGGTCCTGCAGGATGATGTCGTAGTGCTCGGCGTCGCCGATGGCCTTGATGGCCCGGTTGGCACGCTCAGCGACGCTGGACAGCTCTTCGTTCTTGCGCTGCGTCAGGTCTTCCTGGAACTCGCGGTGCTTGCGCTGCAGGTCGCGGTCGAGCTCGACCAGTTCGCGCTGGCGGCGCGTCTTCTCGGCTTCCGACAGCGTCGGCGACTCGCGATCCAGCTTCTCGGCCTGGGCGCGCAGCGCGGCGTTCTGGTCGTTCAGGTCCTTCTCGCGCTTGCCGAACTCGGCCTCCAGCTTCGCCTGGGCCTTCTTGGCCGGCTCGGCTTCGCGCAGCACGCGCTCGCTGTTGACGTAGCCGATCTTCAGTTCTTGAGCTTGGGCCGAGACCGCGATGGACGATGCGCAGGTCAGCAGCAGGGCAAAAAGCAATTTCATGGAACGGGCTTTCATCAAAACGCGGTACCGACTTGGAACTGGAACCGTTGGATTTTATCGTTAGGCAGGGCGCGCACGGGCAAGCCATAACTCAGCTTGAACGGACCCACCGGAGACGTCCAGCTCAAACCCAGGCCGGCCGACGCGCGCAGAGTGCCGAAGTCGATGCGCTCGCGCTCCGACCACACGTTGCCGGCGTCGAAGAACGCGAACAGGCGCAGGCTCTTGTCCTTGTCGGCGCCGGGCACCGGGATGTAGAGCTCGTTGTTGAAGTTGAACTTCTTGGCGCCGCCGATGAAGGCGCCGGTCGGGTCGACCGACTCGTCGCCGAGGGAGCCCTGCTCGAACACCCGCACGGAGCCCAGGCCGCCGCCGTAGAAGTTCTTGAACACCGGGTACTTCTTGCCGTTCAGGCCCGTGCCGTAGCCGAGTTCGGCGTTCATGCCCAGCGAGAAGTGGTTGCCCAGGTCGAAGTACTGCGTGACCTGCGCGTTCAGGCGGGCGTATTGGACGTCGCCGAAGATCGAGAAGTCGGTGTTGACGCGCGCGTAGCGGCCCGCCGTCGGCGAGACGCCACTGTCGCGCTCGTCGCGCGCCCAGCCCGCGGTGATCGGGAACGAGTTGGCGTACGAACCGTACTGGCCGACGAAGAGGAAGTAGCTGTTGGGCACGCCCTCGAGCGAGCCGATGTGCGTCTGCTCGGCGCCGACGCCGACGAAGACGGTGTCGAACTCGGAGTACGGCAGGCCGAAGCGGATGTCCGCGCCCGGCGTCGACACGGCGTACGCGTTGCCCGAGCTGTTGAGCGGGCGCGACGTGCGGTAGTAGATGTCGAACGTGCGCGAAATGCCGTCGTCCGTGAAGTACGGATTGGTCTCGCTGATCGACAGGTTCTTGTTCGTGTGCGCCGTGCTCACGTCGAGCGCGATGTAGTTGCCCGAGCCGAACACATTTTCCTTCTTGATCGAGCCCGTCAGCGAGATCTTGTCGGCCTGCGAGTAGCCGGCGGCCAGCGTCAGGTTGCCGGTGGGCTTCTCGACGACGTTGACGGTCAGGTCGACCTGGTCGGGCGCGCCCGGCACGTCGTTGGTGTCGACGTCCACGGTGCTGAAGAAGCCCAGGCGGTCGACGCGATCGCGCGACAGCTTGATCTTGGAGCCGTCGTACCACGCCGACTCGAACTGGCGGAATTCGCGGCGGATGACTTCGTCGCGGGTGATCGTGTTGCCCGACAGGTTGACGCGGCGCACGTAGGCGCGGCGACCCGGGTCGGCGGCCAGCACGACCACGACCTGGCCGGTCTTGCGGTCGATCTCGGGATGCGGCTCGACGTGCGCGAACGCGTAGCCGTAGGTGCCGAACAGGTCGGTGAACGTGCGCGTGGTGGCGGTCACGTCGTCGCCGTGGTACTCGGCGCCCGGCTTGAGTCGGATCAGGTTCTTGAACTGGGCCTCGCGCCCGAGGTAGTTGCCCTCGAGGCGGATCGCCGTGACGACGTAGGGCTGGCCTTCGGTGACGGTGATCGTCACCGAGATCGTCTGCTTGTCCGGCGAGATCGTGACCTGCGTGGACGTGATGTCGAACTCGAGGTAGCCCTGGTTCAGGTAGAACGCGCGCAGCTTCTCGAGGTCGGCGTTGAGCTTGGTGCGCGAGTAACGGTCGGACTTGGTGTACCACGTGAGCCAGCCGCCCGTGGTCAGGTCCATCTGGTCGATCAGCTTGGATTCGGAGAAAGCCTTGCTGCCGATGATGTGGATGTCGCGGATGTGCGCGACGTCGCCTTCGGACACCTTGAACGTGACGTTGACGCGGTTGCGCTCGAGCGGCGTGACCGTGGTGACAACCTCGGCCGCGTACAGGCTGTGGCCCAGGTACTGGCGCTTGATTTCCTGCTCGGCGCGGTCGACGATGGCCTTGTCGAACGGCAGCCCTTCGCCGATGCCAGCGTCCTTGAGGGCCTTGACCAGCGTGTCCTTGTCGAACTCCTTGGTGCCCAGGAAGTTGACGGACGCGATGGTGGCGCGCTCATCGACGATGACCACGACCACGTCGCCTTCGACGTCGATGCGCACGTCCTTGAACAGGCCCGTGGCGAACAGCGCACGCAGCGCGGCAGCCGCCTTTTCGTCGCTGTAGCTGTCGCCGACACGGAACGGCATGACCGAGAACACGCTGCCCGGGTCGGTGCGTTGCAGGCCTTCGACGCGGATGTCGCGGATCTGGAAAGGTTCGATCGCTTGCGCTGCAAAAGGCAACACGGCGCCCGCGAAGATCACGCAGGCAGCAACAGGGCGCATCAGGCTCGGAATGAGTGAAGACATCAGGTGTTTTTTACCGGCCCAGGAAACGGACCAAGTCATTGGAAAGGGCGAGAGACATCAACAGCAGGATCGCGAAAACCCCGCCATACCGCAGCCACGTCTGCCACGGCGTCGAGACCGGACGACCGGTCGCACCCTCGAAGAGATAATACAGCAGCCGTCCCCCGTCGAGGATGGGGATAGGCAGCAGGTTCAGCACGCCGATTCCCACGCTCACGTTCGCAAGGAACGCAAGGAAGTCGGCCAGGCCACGCTTGGCCGACTGCCCGGCAGCATCGGCGATGCTGATCGGGCCGTTCAAGTTCTTCACGGAGGCCTTGCCGACCAACATCCGCCCGAACATGCGCAGGCTCAATACCGAGCGAAACCAGGTTTGCTCGGCGCCGTACGCCATCGAGTCGAGCAAGCCATCATTGACGAGTTCCTTGGCGTACTTCCCGCCGATGCCGGCATCCACGCGGCCAAAATGTCGGCCCTCTTCGGACACCACGCGAGGAGTCACGGGAATCGTCAACTGGTTGGCGCCACGCAGGACATGCAACTGCAGCGTCTTGGCGGCACCGTCGGCAGCCGAGGCGCGAATGTAGGCGATCAGGCTCGCTGCGTCGCCAATGTGGTCGTCGCCGACGGACTGGACGATGTCGCCTACCAGCAGGCCAGACTTGGCAGCGGGACCTGCTGCGATGATTTCCTTGATGACTGCCGGTGAATACGGCGCCGTCAGACCGATGCGCGTGACCGACTCCAGATCAAGTTCGTTCTTGCCCATCGTATCGAGGGGAAGCGTGACGGCATGGGCGTCCTGTTCGCCGATGTGACGGATCCGCAGGCTCAGCGGGCGACGATCCATCAATGCGACGGCCATGCTCTCGCCCAGATCATCGAAGGAGCGCACATCGCGCCAGCGTGGCGCGGTCGGGCCGTCCGCATCGTCTTCTGTCGACGCCACGACGCGATCTCCCGAGCGGACGCCTGCCAGCGCCAGCATGCTGCCCGCGGGAGGTTGGCTGACGGCCGGAACGAGCTGCTGGATGCCGACAAACTGGGCCGCCGCGTAAAGAACAACGCCCAACACCAGGTTCGCCAGCGGGCCGGCCAGAATCACTGCGGCGCGCTGCCAGATCGGCCTGTGGCTCAGCGAGCGTGGGACGTCCTCGGGCGGCGTGTCCTCGTCAGGCTTCTCCAGCATCATCACGTAGCCACCCAGCGGAATGGCACTGATCGCGAATTCGCAGCCTGGCTCGCCGAACGGGCGACGCCACAAGACCGGACCGAAGCCGACCGAGAAGCGGAAGATGCGGATGTTGCAGGCAACGGCGACCCGGTAGTGCCCGTACTCGTGCACGGTGATGAGCACCGCGAGAGCGACCAGGTACCAGCCGACATCGGAGAAAAAGCTCAGCATCAGCGCTGCCCCGCCAATCCCGCCACGTGGGTACGCGCCACGTCGCGCGCACGCACGTCGAGCGCGATCAGCGCCTCGATGGCGTTGGCATCGCTGGCGGACGGCAGCACGCGCTCGAGCGCCTGCGCGTTCACGCGATGAATGCCGTCGAAGCGCAGCCGGCCTGCGAGAAAGGCCTCGACGGCGATCTCGTTGGCGGCGTTGAGCACGGCCGTGGAGCCGGGCGCAGCGCGCAGTGCGGCCCACGACAGGTGCAGGCCCGGGAAGCGCGTGGCGTCGGCCTCCTCGAAGGTGAGCGCGGCCAACTTGGTGAAATCGAGCGCGGCGCAGCCCGAGGTCATGCGCGACGGCCAGGACATGCCGAACGCGATCGGGCCCTTCATGTCGGGCGTGCCGAGCTGGGCCAGCACCGCGCCGTCGCGGGCGACGACCATCGAGTGGATGATGCTTTGCGGGTGGATCACGACCTTGATGCGCTCCGGCGCCAGGTCGAACAGCCAGCGTGCCTCGATCACCTCGAGCGCCTTGTTCATCATCGTGGCCGAGTCGACCGAGATCTTGCGGCCCATCACCCAGTTCGGGTGCGCGCACGCCTGGTCGGGCGTGACGCTCGCGAGCGTGGCCGGGTCGCGCGTGCGAAACGGGCCGCCCGACGCGGTCAGGACGATGTGGTCGACGGCCGCGTCCCACGCCGACGGATCCGAGGGCAGGCACTGGAAGATGGCGGAATGCTCGCTGTCGATCGGGATCAGCGTGGCGCCACCCTGGCGCACCGCGTCGACGAACAGCTGACCGCCGACGACCAGCGCTTCCTTGTTGGCCAGCAGAAGCCGCTTGCCGGCGCGCGCGGCGGCCAGGCACCCGGGCAAGCCGGCGGCGCCGACGATGGCGGCCATCACCTGGTCGACGTCGGGATGCGCGGCGAGCTCCTCGAGCGCGCGTTCGCCCGACAGCACTTCTGTGGCGATGCCAGCTTGCTTGACGCGCAAGCCGAGCTCGTTGGCCGCGGCCGCATCGGGCATCGCGGCGTAGCGCGGGCGCCAGCGCACGATCTGCGCGAACAGGTCGTCGATGCGGCGTTGCGCGGTCAGTGCGAAGACTTCGAAAGTGTCTGGGTGCAGCGCCATCACGTCCAGCGTGCTGGTGCCGATCGAACCGGTGGAGCCGAGGATACAGACGCGCTGGCGGCGGAGGTTGGAACTCATCGAGATCTCAGAGATTCATCACCAGCGCGAGCGCGGCCGGGAAAACCGGCAGCAGCGCGTCGATGCGATCAAGCACGCCGCCATGTCCGGGCAGCAGGCCGCTGGAATCCTTCGCGCCGGCCGCGCGCTTGACGAGCGATTCGACCAGGTCGCCAACGATCGCCAGCGCGACGAGCGCAGTGCAGCCGGCAATCATGCCGAGCATGCCGAAGCGATCGCGCATCAGCGCAAACAGGTTGCCGTGCGGATGCACCGCAACGACGACGACGATCACCGCCGACACGATCACCGCCAGCAGGCCGCAGATCGCGCCCTCCCAGCTCTTGCCGGGACTGATGGTCGGTGCGAGCTTGCGCTTGCCGAGCGCGCGCCCGCCGAAGTACGCGAAGATGTCAGCGAACCAGACCAAACCGCACACCGCGGCGAGGTAGGCCAGGCCGCGTTCCCACGACGCGATGAGCGCGGCCCACGCGGCGGCGATCAGGATCCAGCCGACCACGAAGCGCACGCCCGAATTGAGCTTCTTGAAGCCGTCCGGGCCGGCGCGCAACGCCAGCGCCCCGCCGACCACCCACAGCACCGAGACGGCGCCCCAGGCCTCAGCCGGGAACTCGACGCCGCCGATGCCCCCGCCCAGCGGCGCGATGGCGGCGCAGGCGAGGCCGAGCACGACGCCGGAGGCGATCGCGGCGGCGCGCGGCAGCCCGCACAGGCGACCCCACTCCCAGCCGGCGGCGCCGATCAGCACGATGGTCAGGAGCGCGAATGGCAGCGGTGACTTGGCCATCACGGCCGGAATCAGCAGCGCCAGCAGGACCAACGCTGTGATCACGCGTTCAAGCAGCATCGGGGCTCCCGGCCAGCACGGCCGCTTCGGGTTTCACGCCGCCGAAACGGCGGTCACGCATGGCGTAGACCTTGAATGCGCGGTCGAGTTCCGTGTCGTCGAAATCCGGCCACAGGCAATCCGTGAAGTGCAGCTCGGAATAGGCGACTTGCCACAGCAGGAAGTTGCTGATGCGCACCTCGCCGCCGGTGCGGATGAAGAGATCGGGATCCGGCGCCTCGCGCTGCGCCATGTAGCGCGCAAGCGTTTCTTCAGTGAGGTCGTCGGGGCCGACGCCGTCGCGGATCGCGCGCTGGCAGGCCTGGACGATGTCCCAGCGGCCGCCGTAGTTGAACGCGACCCACACCGTGATGCGCGTGTTGTGGGCGGTGGTGGTCTCTGCGCGCTCCCAGGCGTTGCGCACCGTCTGCGAGACCGCCGCGCGGTCGCCGATGATGCGCACGCGTACGCCGTCGCCGGCGATCTTGGTCAGGTAGCGGGTCATCGCACTCAGCACCAGACCCATCAGGCCGGAGACTTCTTCTTCGGGCCGCTTCCAGTTCTCGGAAGAGAACGCGAACACGGTCAGGTGCTCGACGCCGCGGTTGGCGCACGCGTTGATGGTGCTGACCAGCGCATCGACACCGTGCTTGTGGCCGAAGATGCGCGGCATGAAGCGCTTCTTGGCCCAACGACCATTGCCGTCCATGACGATCGCCACGTGGCGCGGCACGTCGGGATCGCGCGTCGTCGTCGGCGCTCCGAAGTTGGACACGGGCGGATTCACGGCGCGCTTCAAACCGCGAGGATCTCGGCTTCCTTGGACTGCACGAGCTTGTCGATCTCCGCGATGGTGCGATCGGTCAGCTTCTGGATGTCATCCGTCAGGCGACGCTCGTCATCCTCGGTGATGACCTTGTCCTTGAGCATCTTCTTGCCATGCTCGTTGGCTTCGCGGCGCAGGTTGCGGATCGCGACCTTGGAGTCCTCGCCCTGCGACTTGACGACCTTGGTCAGGTCGCGTCGGCGCTCTTCGGTCAGTGCGGGCATCGGCACGCGGATGACGTCGCCCGTGGTCGACGGATTCAGGCCCAGGTCGGATTCGCGAATCGCCTTCTCGACCTTCTGGATCATCGGCTTTTCCCACGGCTGGACGCCGATGGTGCGGGCGTCGAGCAGCGACAGCGCGGCCACCTGGCTCAGCGGCACTGGCGAGCCGTAATAGTCGACGTGGATCTGGTCCAGCATGCCCGGATGGGCGCGGCCGGTTCGGATCTTCTGCAGTTCGCCCTTGAACGAGTCGATGGTGCGGCCCATCTTCGTCTCGGCGGTCTTCTTGATGTCGGCGGTACTCATGATCTTTTGTCACTCCTCACTGGCACACACGGGCCGCGAAGGGCGCCGTGCTTCGAACATGCGTTCAACTTTTCGTCAGACGTGCACCAACGTGCCCTCGTCATCGCCGAGGACGACGCGCTTGAGGGCGCCCGGCTTGAAGATGCTGAACACCTTGATGGGCAGGTTCTGGTCGCGGCACAGCGCGAAGGCCGTGGCGTCCATCACCTGCAGGTTGCGGCCGATGGCCTCGTCGAACGTGATCGACGTGTAACGCGTGGCGTCCGGCACCTTCTTCGGGTCGGCGCTGTAGACACCGTCCACCTTGGTGGCCTTGAGCACGATCTGCACGCCCATCTCGGCGCCGCGCAGGGCGGCCGCGGTATCGGTGGTGAAGAACGGGTTGCCGGTGCCGGCCGCGAAGATGACGACCTTGCCTTCCTCGAGGTACTGCAGCGCCTTGGGCCGCACGTAGGGCTCGACGACCTGCTCGATGGAGATCGCCGACATCACGCGGGCGACCATGCCTTCCTGGCGCATCGTGTCGGCCAGCGCGAGGGCGTTCATCACCGTCGCGAGCATGCCCATGTAGTCGGCCGTGGCGCGGTCCATGCCGACAGAGCCGCCCGCCACGCCGCGGAAGATGTTGCCGCCGCCGATGACGACCGCCACCTCGGTACCCAGGCGCGTGACTTCCTGCACCTCCTGCACCATGCGAACGATCGTGGCCCGGTTGATGCCGTAGGCGTCATCGCCCATCAGCGCTTCGCCGGATAGTTTCAGAAGGATGCGCTTGTACGCCGGCATGGATCGAGGCTCCCGAAGGCGCTGGGTAAGTTATTCGGTGTTGCAGTGTAAGCCGGGGCCCGAAGGCCCCGACTCATTCCTGCGGTCTGCTGGACAGCTTTACTGGCCGCGGGCCGCGGCGACTTGCGCAGCGACTTCGTCTGCGAAGTTGTCGACCTTCTTCTCGATGCCTTCACCCACGACGTAGAGCGTGAAGCCCTTGATGGTCGTGTTGGCGGCCTTGAGCATCTGCTCGACGGTCTGCTTGTCGTTCTTGACGAACGTCTGGTTCAGCAGCGAGACTTCCTTCAGGTACTTGGTGACCGAGCCTTCGACCATCTTGGCGACGATGTCGGCCGGCTTGCCGGACTCGGCAGCCTTGGCGGTGGCGACCGAGCGCTCCGTCTCGACCAGGTGCGCCGGGACATCGGCCTGCGACAGCGCTTTGGGCTTCATCGCGGCGACGTGCATCGCGACGTCCTTGGCGGCCGTGTCGTCACCTTCGAACTGGACGACCACGCCGATGCGCGTGCCGTGCAGGTAGGACGCGAGCTGGGCGTTCTCGACGCGCTGGAAGCGGCGGATCGACATGTTCTCGCCGATCTTGCCGACCAGCGCCAGGCGCACGGCGTCAACCGTCGAGCCTTCGAATTCGAGGGCCGACAGCGCGGCCACGTCGGCCGGGTTCTTCTCAGCGATCAGCTTGGCCATCTTGTTGGCGAAGCCTATGAAATCGTCGTTCTTGGTGACGAAGTCGGTCTCGCAGTTGACTTCGACCATCGCGCCGATGCCGTCGCCGACATAAGAGGCGACGACGCCTTCGGACGTGACGCGCGAACCGGCGCCGGCGGCCTTGGTGCCGAGCTTGACGCGAAGGATTTCCTCGGCCTTGACGGCGTCGCCGTCGGCTTCGGTCAGGGCCTTCTTGCACATCATCATCGGCGCGTCGGTCTTGGCGCGCAGTTCAGCAACCATGCTTGCGGTAATCGCGGGCATCTTCAAACTCCATCATCTGCGCCGGCCAGTTTGCTGGCCGACAGTGAACAAATTACGTCCGTCCTGTAGAGATCTTGACTCCCAGGAGCTTCGCTCCTGTGAAAAGGGGGCCACGAAGCCCCCTTGATCACAGACCCGACTCGCGTCGGGCTTGGGGGATCAGCCTTCGGCGCCGACTTCGACGAATTCGTCGCCGGACGCGGCGACCTGCTGCACGACGTCGTTCGTGGCGTTGGCCCGGCCTTCGAGCACGGCGTCAGCGACGGCCTTGGCGTACAGCGCCACGGCCTTGGCCGAGTCGTCGTTGCCGGGACTGACGTAGTCGATGCCGATCGGCGAGTGATTCGTGTCGACGATGCCGATGACCGGGATGCCGAGCTTCTTGGCTTCGGCGACGGCAATCTTGTGATAGCCGACGTCGATGACGAAGATGGCGTCGGGCAGTGCGGTCATGTCCTGGATGCCGCCGATGTTCTTTTCCAGCTT
>JBDSDD010000033.1:0-10159 GCA_039920745.1 Burkholderiaceae bacterium
GGCAGGCAGTTGGCCCATTCCCAGGCCGGGTCGCCGGTGCGCCGCGCCCAGCCGTCGTAGTCCCGGCCCTGGCCGCGCATGTAGATCATGCCGTTGATGCTGGAGCTGCCGCCCAGCACCTTGCCGCGCGGATAGCGCAGCACGCGGCCGTTGAGGCCCGGGTCCGGCTCGGTCTTGTAGAGCCAGTCCGTGCGCGGGTTGCCGATGCAGTACAGGTAGCCCACGGGGATGTGGATCCACGGGTAGGTGTCGCGCCCGCCCGCCTCGACCAGCAGCACGCGGTGGCGCGGATCGGCCGAGAGCCGGTTGGCCAGCAGGCAACCGGCCGTGCCGGCGCCGATCACGATGAAGTCGAACGGATCGCCCAGATGCATGGAGGCGCATCTTAGCGAGGTGGGGGTGTCCATGCCGTGGTCGCTGGTCCAGGCGGTGGCCCAGGCGTCGAGCCAGCTGGTGCGGCGGGCGCCGCTTTCAGAGATCACGACTCCAGCCTCTCCACCCAGTCCGACAGGTGCAGCAAGGCTGGGAGAGCGGCCATGCCCAAGACCAAGATCGACAACTGGATCACGTCCAGGCGCAAGACCCGCCATTCGCACCGCACAGCGTGCGCGAGCCCTGCACCGAGCGTCGACAACGCGAGCACGGCCAGGATGATGCCGCTGGGCACCATCCAGACGAAGTAGACCGCGCGCCACCCAGGCACGCTGGCGAGGATGACGCCCACCAACAGCATGAAGAGCATCCCGAACGTGCTGGGGCGCCAGCTGCGCAGGTCCACGATCAACCCCGCGCGTCCGCTGCGGCCGGGGCCACCGGCGCGCGCAACCGCGCGAACAGCGCGTACCAGTCGATGCGGCGCGTCAGCATCATCACCACCGCGAGGCCCACGAACAGCATCACCGAGCCGATGACCAGTGCGTTCTGCTCCATCTGCAGCAGCACGTAGAGCACGCCGTACAACAGCGCGATGCCCAGCCCGAACAGCACGCCCGACAACAGGCGGCCCAGCATCGAGCTCGCGTAGAACCCGAGCAGCAGCGCGCAGGCCGTGGCCGCCGCGGCGTACGCGGTTTCGAACGCCAGATGCTCCGACAGCGACAGCAGCAGCAGGAAGAACAGCGACAGCGCCAGGCCGACCAGCAGGTACTGAACCGGGTGCACGCGACGGCCGGACAGCACCTCGATCAGGCCGACGGCGATGAAGGTGAGCGCGATGAACAG
Source organism: Burkholderiaceae bacterium (assembly GCA_039920745.1). Classification (GTDB taxonomy): domain Bacteria; phylum Pseudomonadota; class Gammaproteobacteria; order Burkholderiales; family Burkholderiaceae_C; genus Scleromatobacter. The sequence goes on from JBDSDD010000033.1 coordinate 1,222, forward strand.
CAGGTCGTACTTCACCGCGCGGTCGCTCAGCACGTACGGGTTGACCGGGTCGATGAAGGCCACGCTCATCACGTCGAGGCACTTGGCCGCCTGGCCGCCTGTGCCGTCGGCGGATTCAGCGTCGCTGTCGACGACACCGGTCGGCGTGCACAGCGGCAGGCCCTTGGCGATGTCCGCCGGCGCGCTGGTGGCCAGCGACGACAGGTTCCAGGTGGACGTGAAGCCGTCGGCACGCACCGCGCGATCGGCCGGCGAGAACTGGCCGCCGAACGAGGGGCTCGGCCAGTCCGAATTGAGCGTCCAGCGCGTGCTGTCCGCGGCCGGCACCCAGCCCAGTTTGCTGGTGCCGATCAGGTCGAGCTCCAGGCGCACCGACAACGGACGCGCACCGGCATCGCCGTCCGCGCGTGCCGAGGCCAGCGTCGCGTGCAGGCCCCGCGCGTAGGCCGCGTTGGAGGTGCCGGACTGCACGTCCAGCGCTTGCCCGTCGACGTTGACGGTGGCCGCGCGCACGCCGCGCACATCGCTCAGCGCGAGCAGCAGCACCGGCGCGGCGCACCGCAGCTTGCCGCCCTCATGGTCGGCCTTGGGCTGCAGCGGGGTCAGCGTCACGAAGTCGGCCGCCACGCTGAAGTGGCCTGCGTAGGCATTGATCTTGAACAAACCGCGCCACAGCGGATCGGCCTTGGTGCGGCCATCCACCGCAAGCCGGTTGGGCACCTGCATCAGCGTGAACTCGCGCTTGTTGGGCGTGACCACGCGGTCCTTGCCCGTGCCCGTGACCACGTCCCACTCCTCGGTGCACTCGCGCTGCAGCAGCGGCCCGACGACGGACTGCGCCGCGGCGTGCGAGCGCTCCACGCCGCGCACCGCCTCCTCGCCGCGCCCCTTGCGCTCCTGCACCAGCCCCTCGATGCGCGACAGCACGAACACAAGCATCAGCCCCACCAGCGCGATCGCGCCCACCTTGGCCAACAACGGAAACTTCATCTCTCGCTCCTCTGGCGCGCCATGAAGTGGCGCCGATGCCGCGACGATGCCGTCGGGCCGTGAGGGCGTGATGAGGTTTGTGTGGCGAGCGTGAAGCCGCTCAGAACGGCAGGCGCACCGTCACGCGCAGGCCGGGCGACGCGGGCTCGAAGGCGACGCTGCCGCCATGCAGCGCGGCCGCCTGGCGCACGATGGCCAGGCCCAGGCCGCTGCCGCGCCGGCCGTCGCGCGGGCGCGGCAGCGAGAAGAAGCGCTGGCCCAGCTGCGGCAGCGCGAAGTCCGACACGCCGGGTCCCATGTCGCGCATCGTGAAGACGGCCTCCGGCCCGACGCGGCGCAGCGAGACGGTGATGGCCGAGCCCTCGGGCGCGAAGTCCAGCGCGTTGGACCACAGGTTGGAGAACAGCAGCAGCAGCGACTCCGACTCGCCGGTCAGCACCAGATCGGCGCGCGCCTCCCACACCAGCCCGATGCCGCGCTGGATCGCCAGCGGCACGTGGGCGCTGGCGACCTCGTCGATCAGCTGCAACAGCACGATGGCGCGCGGATTGGCGATCGCGCGCTGGCCTTCCAGGCGCGACAGCTCCAGCATGCGGTCGACCAGGTCGCGCAGCCGCAGCGAATGCTCCTGGATCTGCTGCGAGAAGCGCGCGCGGTCGGGCGCGGGCAACGCGTCGCCCAGCAGCTCGGCCGCGCCCTGAATGGCGGTGAGCGGGCTCTTGAGCTCGTGCGTCAGCGCACGCACCGTGTGCTCGAGGCGCTCGCGGTCTTCCAGGCGCTCGCGCATCTCGTCGACGGCCACGGCCAGGTCGCCCAGCTCGCCCGGCAGCTGCGGCACCGGCACGCGCTCGCCGGCGTGCACCTGCGTCGCGTAGGTCTTGAGGCGGCGCACCGAGCGCACCACCCAGATCGTCACCAGCACGCCCACGGCGGCCGACAGCCCCAGCAGCCAGAAGCCGGCGACGAAGATGCGGCGCTGGGCCCGATCGATGAACTGCTGCACCGTGGCCAGCGGCTTGCCGACCGTGACGACACCGATGATGCGGCCGCCGTCGCGCACCGGCGCGGCCACGTACATCACCGAGCTCGCGTCGTCGCTGGCCACGCTGCGGGTGGCGCGCGCGCCGTACTCGCCACGCAGCGTCAGGTGGACGTCGCGCCATTGCGAGTAGTCGGCGCCGACGGCGGAGCTGGCGGGCGTGCCCGGCGCGTCCGGGCCGAAGCCGGAGTCGAGCACGACGCGGCCGCCGGCGTCGGTGACGTACACGCGCAGGTCCAGCGTGCGCTTGTGCAGGCCCCAGATCTGGATGTCGACCGGGCGCCGGCGGTAGGCGTCGACCTCGTGGGCGAGGCGCGAGTCGAGCAGCGTGCCGCCGGGCGGCATGGCGTGCAGGTCAGCGGCGGCCTGCTCGGCGATCAGGTTGGCGGTGTCGACCAGAGCGTCCTCCATCACCTCGCGCGCGCTCGGCTTGACTTCGCTCTGGAACACTTGCAAGGCGAAAAAGCCAGCCAGGCCGGTGATGACGAAGAACGCGAACAGCAGTCGCAGGCCGAGGCGCATCTCAGGCAACGTCGAGGTCGAGGGCGTAGCCCATGCCCCGATGCGTGGTGATGGGTTCGAGGTCCGGGCGTACGGCGCGCAACTTGGCACGCAAGGTCTTGACGTGCGTGTCGACGGTGCGGTCGGTGGCCTCGCCGTCGGCGCCCCAGGCCTCGTCGAGCAGCGCCTCGCGCGAGCGGATGCGCCCAGGGGTGCGCAGCAGCGCCCGCAGGAGGCAGAACTCGAGCCGGGTCAGTGCCAGCCACTGGCCGGCGAACCGGATGCGCTGGCCATCGGCGTCGAGCTCGAACAGCCCGGCCGCGGGTGCCGGCGCGGCCGGGGGCGACAACGCCGCGCGCCGCAGCAGCGCGCGCACCCGTGCCACCAGCTCGCGCGGGCTGAATGGCTTGGTGAGGTAATCGTCGGCGCCCAGCTCGAGGCCAACGACGCGGTCGAGCTCCTCGGCCCGCGCCGTCAGCATCAGGATGGGCAGCGCACGCAGTGCGTCGGCCCCCGACTGGCGCCACTCGCGGCACAGGTCCAGCCCGCTGCCGTCCGGCAGGCCGACGTCGAGGATCGCCAGCGCCGGGCGCGCGGCCGCCACGCTGGCGCGCGCGGCGCAGACCAGCAGCACGTGGTCGACCGCGAAGCCCTCGCGCTGCAAGGCGAACGCCACCGTGCCGGCGATCGCCGGATCGTCCTCGAGCAGGAGGATGCGCGAACTCAATTGGAGGCCGGCAGCCCGGACAGCGCCGGGAACAGCTTGAGCAGGCCGTCCGACAGCAGCTCGACGGCCATCGCCGCGAGGATCAGGCCCATCAGCCGCGTCATCACGTTGATGCCCGTGCGGCCCAGCAGCTTGGCGATGCGGCCGGCGGCCGAGAACGCGGCGAACGTGGCCACGCCGATGACCACGCCGTAGCCGACGAGCACCGCATGCTCGAGCAGGCCGCGGGTCTTGTCGGCGTAGATGACCATCGTCGAGATCGTGGCCGGGCCGGTCAGCAGCGGGATTGTCAGCGGGACGATGGCGATGGAGTCGCCGGCGTCGGCCTTGGCCTGGCCGTCGCCGACGTCCGAGCCGCGGCTCTCGGCCTGCTGCGCGTTGAGCATGTTCAGAGACGAGATCAGCAGCAGCAGGCCGCCGCCAACCTGGAACGAGGCGATGGTGATGCCGAAGAACTCGATGATTTGCAAGCCGCAGATCGCGCTCATCGCGACGACCGTGAACGCGGCGATCGAGGCCACGCGGATCGTGCGTTGGCGCTGTTCCCGCGTCAGGTTGTGCGTGAAGTGCAGGAAGAACGGGATCGCCCCGATCGGGTTGACGATCGCCAGCAAGGCGACGAGCGGCTTGAGCGGGTGCAGGTCCATTCCGCGATTCTCGCCGCGGCTGAGTCGATCCGAGCAACGAAGTTCCGCTCGCCGGTCCGGATGGCCGCTTTCGTTGCGGGAAAACCCGTTGGTTCAAACCCTGGCGGACCTCCCGAAGCCGGCTTTTTTCCGCTGCAAAGAAGGGGGTTCACCGCCCGGAAACGACAAAACAACAATTTCCTTGACTGCGCTTTGCATTTCGTGATTTGTTAGGCTCATAATCATTCCAGGGCTGCGGTTGCTTCGCGCAACTGTCTCCCGCTGATGCTGTGTCTGGTTGCGGCGCCTTCGCTTGATGGATCACGCTGGGTTGAAGCTCCACATGGTTTTTTATCTTTGAAAGGGCTTCCCCCGTGGGAAACAAACTGTACGTAGGCAACCTGGCCTATAGCGTCCGCGACGAATCACTGCAAGAGTCTTTCGGCCAGTTCGGCACCGTCACGTCCGCCAAGGTCATGATGGACCGCGAAACCGGTCGTTCCAAGGGCTTCGGCTTCGTGGAAATGAGCTCGGATCCGGAAGCGCAAGCAGCCATCAATGGCATGAATGGCCAACCCCTTGAAGGCCGTCCCCTGGTCGTCAACGAAGCACGTCCGCGCGAAGAGCGTCCGGGCGGCTTCAGCGGCGCCCCCCGTAGCCCGTATGGCGGCGGCGGCGGCGGTGGCCGTTCCGGCGGTGGTGGTGGTGGCGGCTACGGTGGTGGCGGCGGTGGTGGCGGCTACGGCGGTGGCGGCGGTGGCCGTGACGGCGGTGGTGGCGGCTACGGTGGTGGTGGCGGTGGCCGTTCTGGCGGCGGCGGCGGCTACGGTGGTGGCGGCGGCGGTGGCCGTGGCGGCTACTGAGCAACGCTCACTGTTACTGACACGCATCTGTCGGTTTGAATGAAGAAAGCCCTGGCGCCTCGCGGCACCGGGGCTTTTTCAATTGATCGACCAGTTCGATGCGAGCGATGGACCCGTGAGCGCGGAGGGTCCCCGCGCCAAGGACCGGCTCGCCTGAGACGGTCTGTTTGTGGTGTGCACAGCGCCTGCGACCTCACGCCGACGCTCCCGCATCGACTCACGTCACGCCCAAAGGCTTACTGCGCCTGCCTCGCCTTGCGCGGTCGACTCGCCAGCACGCGGTCATAAATCCAGTTGGGCAGTATGCGCAGCAGGCGGGCGACGACGCCCATCTGCCACGGAATCACGCGCAATCCGACACCCGCGGCAATCGCGTCCAGCGCCTGGCGGGCGAATTTGTCGGCCGGCATCAGGAACGGCATGGAGTATGAATTGCCCTGCGTCAGGGGGGTATCGATATACCCCGGCGCGATCGTTACGACGCGCACACCGAACGGGCGCAATTCGACGCGCAGGCTCTCGCAGAAACTGATGACGCCGGCTTTGCTCAGCGAATAGGCAGCGTGCCCCGGCAGGCCACGGATGCCCGCGACGCTGGCGATGCCCACGAGGCGGCCGCTGCGTCGTTCGCGCATCGGCGCGATGAACGGCTGGAACGTGGCAGCCATGCCCACGTTGTTGGTCTCGAGGACGCGACGCAGCACGTCGATGTCCTCTTCGACGCCCATGTCCACGCCGATGCTGATGCCCGCGTTGGCGATGACCACGTCCGGCAGGCCTTGTGCGGCGATGCAGGCGCGGCCGGCGGCCGTCATCGCCTGGACGTCGCGCGCATCGCCCACGTAGACCGCGGCACGCTCGGCGGACCAGCCTTGCGTCGCGACCCACGCGCGCATTTCGTCGCCGCGCCGCGCCACCAGCGCGAGCCGGCCGCCGCGGCGTGCCCATTCGAGTGCCATCGCCTGGCCTATGCCACTGGACGCGCCGGTGATGAACAGCAGCGGCGCGCTCATCGCTTGGCGGGTGCCGCCCGGCTCGCCACCACCTTGCGCAGTACCGGCTGCATCAGCGCGTGCACGTTGCCGTGCAGCGTCGCCAGGCGCGTGTTGTCGTCGTATTCCAGGCCGTCGGCGTTGAACTCGCTGTTGCCCTGGCGCACGATCACCATGAACTTGGAGTCGATCTGGCGCAGCTTGGGCATCGCGTGCAAGTGCTCGCCGTTCATCTGGATCGGCAAGTCGCCTTCGGCGACGCTGACAACCTGGGCCTGGCCGTCGAGCCACACCTCGCTGCTGTCGCCGCGCGCCCGGCCATGCTGCGCCGTGGCGGACATCTTGCGGCCTTGCGGATCCAGCGTGGTGACGCGGATCTGCTCCACCTCCATGATGTCGTCATCGGGGAAGTGCTGCATGTGCTCGCCTTCGATCTCCACCTTCAGCGCGCCGGTGGCGTCGAAGCGTTCCAGCGTGAAGTGGTCGAGCGTGTAGTCGGCCTCGTGCTTGACGGCGGCCGGCCCCGACGACGCGAGCAGGCCAGGCGTGTTCTTGGCCACCAGCCAGGTGCCCAGCGCCAAGCCCACCATCAACACCAGCGGCAGGTAGCCGACGACGCCTTCGCGCAGGCGCGCGTGCCAGTTCAGGCGGACGCGCCGCTGCTGGTCGTCCAGCGGCGGGCTCAGCGGACTGAGCGCGACCGGGATCTCCGGCAGGTCGGGCAGGTGGAGTTCGGCCTGCATCGCCAACTACTTCGAATCCAGCGTCACCAACAGCTTGGTCATCAGCGGCAGGTACAGGCCGTTGGCCATCAGCAGCAGGTCGCAGAACTCGCGCGCGGCACCGCGCCCCCCCTCGCGCGTGGTCACGTGATGCGCGGCCCCGAGCGCCTCCGCGTGCGCGTTCGCGGGCGCGCACGCGAAGCCCGCGTTGGCGAACAGCGGCAGGTCGGGCCAGTCGTCGCCGATCACGGCCACGTCGCCCCAGTCGACGCCCAAAGCCTGCAGGATGTCGTTGGCGACGCCCACCTTGTCGGACGCCCCGAACGCAGCGTGCGCCAGCCCCAGGTCGGCCACGCGCCGCCGAACGGCCGCCGAATCGCGCCCGGTGATGACGATGGGCGTGATGCCGCCCTTGCGCAGCATCAGCAGGCCCTGGCCGTCGAGCACGTTGAAGTTCTTCAGCGTCTCGCCGGCCTCGGTGATCCAGATCGTGCCGTCGGTCAGCACGCCATCGACATCGAAGATCGCCGCCTTGATGCCGGCGCCGGCGCCCTGGGCCTTGAGCAGCACCTCGGGGGCGAAGCTCAGGTGCGACTTGGGAGTGGAGGCCATCAGATGACTTTCGCGCGCAGCAGGTCGTAGGTGTTGAGCGCGCCGACCAGATCGCCCTTGGCGTCGACCACCAGCACGCTGGTGATGCGGTGGCGCTCCATCAGGTCGGCGGCGTCCACGGCCAGTGCACCTGAGCGTATCAGGTGCGGTCGCGGGTGCATCACCTCGTGGGCGACGCGCTGGCGCAGGTCGGCGCCGGTCTCGATCAGGCGGCGCAGGTCGCCATCGGTGAAGATACCTACGGGTGTATTGCCATCGACGACCGCCGCGAGGCCCAGGCCCTTGACGGACATCTCCTGCAGCAGCGTCGAGAAGCTCGCGTCGCGCGCGACGCTGGGCACGCCGTCGCCGGTGCGCATCAGGTCGGACACGTGCATCAACAGCTTGCGGCCGAGCGCGCCGCCGGGGTGCGACAGCGCGAAGTCTTCCTCGCGGAAACCGCGGGCGTCGAGCAGCGCCACCGACAGCGCGTCGCCCATGGCCATCTGCGCCGTTGTGCTGGCGGTGGGGGCGAGGTTGAGCGTGCAGGCTTCCTTGTCGACGGCGCAGGACAGCACGATGTCGCAGACCTTGGCCAGCGACGAGTCTGAGCGGCCCGTCAGCGCGACCAGCGTCACGCCCAGGCGCCGCAGCGCCGGGATGATGGCGCTCAGTTCGTTGGACTCGCCCGAGTTGGAGATCAGCAGGCAGACGTCGCCCGAGGTCACCATGCCAAGGTCGCCGTGCGCGGCCTCCGCCGGGTGCACGAAGAACGACGGCGTGCCGGTGGACGCCAGCGTGGCGGCGATCTTGCGGCCCACATGGCCGCTCTTGCCCATGCCCATGACGACGACGCGGTGCTGGCAGTGCAGGATGGTCTCGACCGCGCGCGCGAACTCGGCGGTCAGGCGCCGCTGCATGCCCAGCAGGGCCTCGGCCTCGATCGCGAACGTTTCGCGGGCCAGGTGCAATGCGCGTTCTGCGTCGAACGGCAAGTCGTTTTTCAAAGTGGGCTGCCTGTGTTCTAGGATGGGGGGATTCTAGTGTCCCGAGCCCCCAGCGACCATGCGCGGGAGATGGCACTGCCCGACCCTTCACTCGCGCGCCTCGCCTCGCGCCCAACCCGGTCCCGCATGGCCTCGACCCTCGAACTCGTCCTGCTGTACCTCGCCGCGGCCATCGCCGGCGTGGTCGGCTTTCGCATGCTGCGCCTGCCGCCGGTGCTGGGCTACCTGGTGGCCGGCGTCATCATCGGGCCCAACGCGTTGCAGCTGGCGCACGACACCGCCGGCGTGCGCAGCCTGGCCGAGTTCGGCGTCGTGTTCCTGATGTTCGTGATCGGACTCGAGTTCAACCTGCCCAAGCTGCGCGCGATGCGCACACTGGTCTTCGGGCTGGGCGCCTCGCAGGTGGTGCTGACGATCCTGGGCGCGATGAGCGGCAACCTGGTGCTGATCTGGGTGTTCACGCTGCTCGGGCGCCATTGGGAGCTGAGCTGGCAGGCCGCCGCGGTGCTGGGCAGCGCGATGGCGATGTCGAGCACCGCGCTGGTCGTCAAGCTGATGGCCGAGCGGCTGGAGCTCGAAAGCGAACACGGCCGGCGCGTGATGGGCGTGCTGCTGTTCCAGGACCTCGCGGTCGTGCCGCTGCTGGTGCTGATCCCGGCCCTCGGCTCGGAGCCGCAGGAGTTGCTCGCCGCACTCGCGCTCGCAGCGTTGAAGGCCGCCGCGCTGCTGACGGTGCTGCTGGTCGGTGGCCAGCGCGTGATGCGCTGGTGGCTGACGATCGTCGCGCGGCTCAAGAGCGAAGAGCTGTTCGTCCTGAACCTGCTGCTGGTGACGCTGGCGCTCGCGTACCTAACCGAGGAGGCCGGCCTGTCCCTGGCGC
>JBDSDD010000034.1:0-11160 GCA_039920745.1 Burkholderiaceae bacterium
CCTCTTCAAGAGTCGCCGTTTTCTGGGCTAGAATCATAGGCTCAGTCGGGGCGTAGCGCAGCCTGGTAGCGCACTTGCATGGGGTGCAAGGGGTCGCGAGTTCGAATCCCGCCGCCCCGACCAATGAAATCATAGGGTTAGCTTCGAAAGAAGCTAACCCTTTTGACTTTCTGGGCCCTGAGCGGTAAGCGCAGGGGTAAACGCAGGAGCAATCGTTTTGCCGCCTGCGAGCGAGCTTTCGCGGACGTTGGCGAACAGGCGCTCACAGAAACAATACTTGGCGTGGCCTCGCAGCCTTCTTGCACTTCGGAAGTTGACGGATTCGGGCTTTGCCCGACCGCCGCCCCGCGAATCAGGTTGCCGCGCTGACGATCCGATACCGCGAGCACCCCGGCTGGACGGCCCGCTTGCACCTGGACAAGCTGTGCACGGCCTCCAAGGAGAGTGACTCGCTCGCGGCCTCGTATGCCACGGCACCGGGCTATCGGCGCCCACGGCATGCATCGTCAGGTGCGCTCCGTACGAGCAAACGAAAGCTGCATTGCAGCGCGCGATCATCTTGAGCAGCTGGAGCTTCGAGGTCGAGCGCGTCTCGACACTGGTACCTCGACTTCCATCACGCACCGCGCCAATTGTTCAACCGCGCTGGCGCGTGGATCAAGCCGACGTTGCTGGGTGTCATCGATGACCGGACGCGTCGGGGGTGTCGCCTGCAGGGGTACCTCGACGAGTCCGCGCAGAGCCGACGCACCGTGCCATTCGCGCTGGGTGAGTTCAAGGGCGTGTGAGGTTCGTCATCCCGACGGCGCGGCTGTCCCGTCGCGGCCCGCGCGGGTACAGGCTTCAAAGTCGGGATTCCTGTTCAGTCGAGCAGTTAGCCGAACGCGCGAGGAAGTGCTGCAGTTCCGCTGCTGCTGGCCGTCAGTTCGCTGCGAGGAGCTGTAGCGCGCGGCGGAGCCCGGCCTCGTAGATTTCGTCAGGGGCGACCAGCACCATGGCTTGCGCCGCCGATGCGGATGCCGGCGCAGCGGCCGATGCCTGCAATGCCGACAGCGGCATCCAGGTCGCCTGCATGCCCGCCGTACCCAGCGTGATGCCGATCAGCATCCCCTTCGAATCGAGCACGGGGGCGCCCGCCGAGGAGGCGAAGCCGAGCTTGCGGCGGTCAGAATCGCCCACGACGCTGCCGAGAAATCCTTGCGCGAGCATCGGCCAGGCCGGCGCGTCGCCGGCGCCGAATTGCAGCGCATAGCCCGGACTGCCGGCGAACGGCGGGCGTGCGCTCGATTCGTGCGACCCGCCCACGGGCAGGCTGGCTCGCAGTCGCAGGCGTGCGAGCCCGCGTGACGCGAGCGACGCGTCGTCGCGTTCGACGGTCGCCTCTGTGGCCTGTCCCAGGCCGTTGCGAACCCACAGGCGCGCGCCCACGACGTTCGCGAGGGACGCTGCAGGCACCAGCGCCGTGCTGCCGTCACCTGCGAGCGTCGCGTTGCCGGCGAAGCGGGCCGTGGACGGCGGTGGAGATTGTGTCTCGCGCACCACGGGCCAGGGGGCCATGCGGGTAGCCGGCGCCAGCAGCAGGCCGATGGCGACCGGTGAGCTGGTGGCGAGGGCGGACTCGATGGTCGTCACGAGTGCGTCGTCTGGCGCGTGCGCGTGCAAATCCGCGAGCACCTTGTCCGACTGCGCCGCCTGGCCACCGATGCGCAGCAGCCACGCGTAGAGCGCGCCGCCGTCGGGGGTGTCGGTGTGCTCGCCGGCCGTGTGCGCGCAGAACGCGAGCGCACGGCGGTATTGGCCGTCCTGCATCGCCGAACGGATCAGGCCCAGTTCGGCGTCGGAGGCGTGCAGCATCATCGCCGCGCGCTCGAAGTCGTCGAGCGCCGAGATGGCGTCACCGCGTTCGAGTTCGGACTGCGCACGCTGCAGCAGCGCGACGCGCTGGGGAATGCGCGCAGCCGCCGCAGCCTCGTCGTCGTGGGCGTGCACCGAGATGCACGCCACGAGCACGAGGGCCGCCGCGGCCGCGCGACGGGCGCGGGAAACGCTCAAGGCAGCTGCGTCACGCGCGGGATGCCCATCGCCGGCTGCGTCGGGTCGTAAGCCGCGTTGGGCGACTTGTAGCCGGCCAAGTAGGCCACCAGCGCGTCGATGTCCTGCGCGCCGCCCAGCGAGTTGGTGCCGCCGAGAAGCGTCGTCAGGCCGTCGCCACCGGTCGCCATGAAGTTGTTCACGGTGACGCGGAAGGTTCGGGTCGGGTTCAGCACGACGCCGCCGGACACGACGACGATCGGCGCGCCCGTGGCCACCGGCGGCACTTGCGTGACGTCGGTCGGCGTGAACGTGACGTCGACGATCTTCGAGCACGCCGCGGCGCTGGCGCTCCACGTGTACTTCAGGCCGTTCGAGGTCTGCATCACGCGGTTGGCGGTCTGGCCGTTGCAGCCGCTGAACTGCTGCTCGAGCAACGCCTTCAGCTGCGCGGCGGTCAGCGTCAGCGTGACCAGGCTGTTGCCGAACGGCTGCACCGTGAACGCGTCGCCGTAGGTCAGCGCGTACGGGTACGACGCCGCGGCCGACACGAAGCCCGGCGAGCGCACGCCACCAGCGTTCATGAACGCTATCTGTGCGCCGCCAAGCGCGGCCGGCTGCGTGGCCATCAACTGGCCGTCGGCGATCAGGTCGCCGGCGGGCTCTTCGCCAGCGGCGTTCGCGGTGGAGGGCAGTGCCTGCGTGATCGTGCCGACGACCGCGCTCGCCAGCGGCGAGACGAGGGCGTTGTAGCCGGCGACGATGTTGCGCACCGTCGGATCCGTCGCGATCGCCTGGTTGATCGCCGGGTCGGTTCGGTCGACGAGTCGGTTCGTCGGCAGAACGGCCGTCACGTTGTGCGTTTTTGGATCGAGTGTGACGTCGATGTCGGTGATGATGCGGCCGAACGCGCTGGCGCTTGTCACCGGGATCAGGCGGCCGACCTTGTTGGCCAGGCCCGTTGGGCGTGCCGTGGACACGGCGGCGGTGCCGACCTTCGTGACGTCGACGGTGTTGGCCGAGCAGTTGTACGCGGCATGCGTGTGCGCGCTGATCACCAGGTCAACGGCGTCGTCGAGCCGGTTGACGATGTTCTCGATGTCGGACTTGCTGCCGTTGGCGTTGAGCAGGTTGCCGTCGCAGCCGTTGATGTCGCCGACGTTCGGGCTGGACTGGAAGCCGCCCTGGTGCACCAGTACGACGATCGCCTCGATGCCTTGCGAGCGCAGCCGCGGCACGAGGGCGTTGACCGTATCGGCCTCGTCCTGGAACGTCAGGCCCGCGACGCCGGTGGGCGTCACGATGCCGGGCGTGCCCTTGAGCGTCATGCCGATGAAGGCCACCTTGACGCCGTTGAACGACTTGATGCCATAGGCCGGCAGCAGACTGCGGCCCGTCGAGTTCTCGATCACGTTGGCGGACAGCCACTTGAACCGGGCGCCGTCGAAGGTGCCGGGTGCGCGCGATCCGAGGCCGCGGCAGCTGTTCGGGTCGGGCTGGCCATTGGTGATCTTGCAGCCGCCGTTCTGCAGGCGCTTGAGCTCGGTGGAGCCCTTGTCGAACTCATGGTTGCCGACGGACGTGAAGTCGACGCCGACGTGGTTCATCACCTCGATGGTGGGCTCGTCGGAGAACAGCGCGGAGATCAGCGGCGAAGCGCCGATGAAGTCGCCGCCGCCGACGACGGCGTTGAGCGGGTTCTGCGCCTTCAGGCGCGCGACGTAGGCGGCGATGTAGTCGGCGCCGCCGACCGCGGGGCGCTGGGCCGTCGGGACGATGGTGTTCTGGCCGAACGTGCCCGGCGACTGCAGGTTGCCGTGGAAATCGTTGAAACCGATGATCTTGATGGTGATCGGGCCGGGTGTCGTTTGCGCGATGGCCGCGCCAGCGAAGACGGTCGCGATCGTCGCGGCCAGCAGCGTGCGGCCCAGGCCGAGCAGAGGAGTCTTGGTCATGGTGCGTGCCTCAGATCGACGGGGTGGACTTGCGGCGACGGGCAAGCAGCGCGGCGGCAGCGAGACCACTCAGCAGCATTGCGGCGTTCGATGCCTCCGGTACGGCTGCAGCGGTGGTCAGGCTCACGGCGCCGTAGGTGGAGTCGAGGTCGATGCCAGCATAGTTGTCGAATACCGACTGCAGCAGCGAGCCGCTGATGCTGTAGCTGCCAGCGGCCAGCGTGAAAACACCGTGGCTGTACGCCGGGTTGGCGAGTGCTGCGGCGTAGTCGGTCTCGACCCCGCCGTCGACGGTGCCCACCGGCACGCTGCTGGTCGTGCCGAGTGCGGCGCCGAAGTTGGTGATGTTGAACGTGTCGCCCGCGAAACCCAGGTCGACGATGCTCAATGTGCCGACGCTGCCGGCAGCGATGGCGAACGAGAAGCTCATGGCCGAGCCGTTCGAGTAGTCGATCCAGCCGTTGCCGAAAGCGGGGCCCACGGTGTTGTCGACGGTGAATTCCGTCCAGCTTGCATCGGCGGGCAGCGCCACGCTGGTTGCATGCGCTGGCGCGGCGATAACGGCTGCGGCGGCCAGGGCCGCCGCCATCAGTTGCTTGCTCATCAGTGTCTCTCCGGGTGTCATTCGAGGCGCGCGTCCCTTGTGGGTCCGGCGCAGGATCTGCAAATGTCGGAGATACCAGTGACCGTATCGTGACTCGACGGGGGTCCGCGTCGCGTGACGCGGGTGAACCCGGTACCTAGTGCGTGGAGGGCATGGACGCGACGACCTTCTTCGGGCTGAGCCATTCCTCGATGTTCGCGGCCGGCACCATGCCCGGCAGCGTGCGCCCATCGGCGGCGATCAGCGTGGGTGTGCCCTGCAGGCCCAGCGAGTCGCCGAGCGCGAGGTTGCGCTTGAGCGGGTTCTCGCATTCGGCCGTGGCGACGTTGTCTGTGCGCAGCACGACGCGGTGCCACAGGTCCAGGCGCTTCTTCTCGTCGCCCTCGCACCAGATCGCCTGCGCCTTGCGCGCTGCGTCCGAATGCAGCGACTCGATCGGGTACAGGAAGAGGTAGATCGTCACGTCGTCGAGCTTGTCGAGCTCGGGCTCGAGGCGGCGGCAGAACGGGCAGTCCGGATCGCTGAAGACATAGAGCGTGCGTCGGCCCTTGCCGTTGACGCGAACGATGGCGTCCTTGAGCGGCAGCTTGTGTGCATCAACCCGCATCAGGTCATCGCGCCGCGCGGCAGTCAGGTCGGCCTTGGTCTTCATGTCCACCAGCGAGCCGTACATGAAGTAGCGCCCGGTGCTGTCCGTGTAGGCGATCTTGCGGCCCATCACGACCTCGTAGAGGCCCTTGACCGGCGCCGGGCTGACGCTGGTGAACGCGGTGCCTGGGTACTTCTGCTTCAGTGCGGCCAGGACGGTGTCGGTCCCGGCCGTGGCGGCGTGGCAGGCGCCGTGCACGAGCAGCGCCAGGGCGGCGAGGCGGAACGGGAAGGTCATGGCGTCTGGGCGTTTTCGGAAACGGGGACTCGCCACTCTGCGCGGCCAATGTGACGACCCGGTGTATTCCCGGAGTTCTTGCGCGGGGAGAGGCTACTTCGGACTATGCAGCGTCACACGGCCGGGTCACTTTGCGCGACCACACTCGCTCGCACTGGGGCAGTTCCGACCAGATAGAAGAAACATCCTTCGGTTGGCGCGACACGCATGAAAATCATCCTGCTGAGCATGAACTTCGCTCCCGAGCTCACCGGGATCGGCAAGTATTCGGGCGAGATGGCCGATGAGCTGGTGCGCCGCGGTCACGAAGTGACGGTGGTGTGCGCGCCGCCGTACTACCCGCAGTGGGACCTGGGCCAGGGCTATTCCAACCAGGCCTACACGCGCGAGCAGCCGAAGCCGGGCCTGACCGTGCTGCGCTGCCCAGTGTGGCTGCCCAGGCGGCTGGGTGGCCTGTCGCGCCTCGTCCATCTCGCCAGCTTCGCGATCTCCAGCTTTCCAGTACTGATGCGCCTGGTGATGTCCAAGCCCGCGCTGGTGTTCGTCGTCGCGCCTGCGCTGTTTGCCGCGCCGGCCGGCTGGATGGCCGCGCGCCTGGCCGGCGCCACCGCGTGGCTGCACGTGCAGGACTTCGAGATGGACGCCGCGTTCGAGCTGGGCATCCTCAGGGGCGCGTTCGTGCGCGACCTGGTGCGCGGCTTCGAGCGCCGCCTGATGGGTGCGTTCGACCGCGTGTCGACGATCTCGCGCCGCATGTTGCGCCAGCTCGATGCGAAGGGCGTGAGCGTCGAGCGTCGCGAGCTGCTGCCCAACTGGGTCGACCTCGACCAGGTGACGCCTGGCGATCGCTCTCCCGCGCTGCGCCGCAGGCTGTCCATCGACGAGCACCAGGTCGTGTGCCTGTTCTCCGGCACGCTCAATCGCAAGCAAGGACTGGGCGCCGTCGTCGATGCCGCGCGCCTGCTCGCGCAGCATCGCGACATCGTCTTCGTGATCTGCGGCAACGGTGAACTGCGCGCGTCGCTCGAAGACGCGTCGCGCGACCTCGCCAACATGCGCTTCCTCGACCTGCAGCCTCTCGAAGCCTTGAACGCGCTGCTGAACATGGCCGACATCCACCTGCTGCCGCAGTTGCGCGGCGCGGCCGATCTCGTGATGCCGTCCAAGCTCGGCGGCATGCTCGCGAGCGGCCGTCCGGTCGTTGCCGCGGCGGCCACTGGCACCGAGATCGCGACGGTGGTCGAATGCTGCGGCGTCGTCACCACGCCGGAGTGCGCGCAAGGCATCGCGAGCGCGATTCTCGAACTCGCCAGCGACGAGGCGCGTCGGCTGCGACTCGGTGTCGCGGCGCGCGAGTATGCGCAACGAAACTTCGGCACGACCGCAGTGTTCGAACGTCTCGATGCCTCGCTGGAACGCATGCGTCCTGCCACGCGTCCCGAATCACTGCCCGTCACCGCGGCGCGTTGAATGACATAGCTCGGAGGGCCATCCAGCAACACGGGCTCGACACACTTCACTACCACGTCACATTGCCGGCACAGACTGCAGCACTTCGCTCCCAGGCCTGTGTACATGACCCGTCAACGACATCGCGGATTCACGCTGCTAGAACTCCTCGTGGTGATGGTCATCATCGGCCTGCTCGCTGCGTACGTGGGCCCGAAGTACTTCTCGCAGATTGGCAAGTCCGAGGTGAAGACCGCGCGCGCGCAGATCGTTGCGTTCGAGAAGTCGCTTGAGCAATATCGGCTCGACGTGGGGGCCTATCCGAGCACCGAGCAAGGGCTTGCCGCGCTCATCACCAAGCCAGCGAACGTCGCGAAGTGGGACGGCCCCTACCTGGCCAAGTCGGTGCCGCTGGACCCGTGGGGCCATGCGTACGTCTACAAGTCGCCGGGCGATCACGGCGAGATCGACCTGACCTCGCTGGGCCGCGACGGCGCGGCTGGCGGCGAAGGGCTCGACGCGGACCTCGGCAACTGGTGACGCCATGCAGTTCGCGATCCATGCCATCCACCGCATGCAGTCGGTCTCGCTGGAGATCGAGGCGTTCGATGTGTCCGACGCGCGTCGGCAGGCGGAGGCCAAGGGCTATGCGGTCGTGGGTATCCGCGCCGCGCGGGGGCAGTGGTTCAAGTGGCGTGGACGTTCGGCGTTCCCGCTGCTGCAGTTCAACCAAAGCCTGCTGATCCTGTTGCAGGCGGGGCTGTCCATCGTCGAGGCGATCGACACGCTGGCCGAGCGCGAGACGCGCGCCGACGCGCGACGCATCCTGCAGGACCTGCGCGAACAGCTCGGCATGGGCCTGTCGCTGTCGGCCGCGCTCGATCGTCATCGCGACGTCTTTCCCGCGCTGTACGTGGCGGGCGTGCGTGCCAACGAGCGCAGCGGCGGCCTGGTCGAGGCCATCGAGCGCTTCATCCTCTACCGCGCGCAGGCCGACCAGCTGCGCAAGCGCATCGTCGGCGCGGCTGTCTATCCGACGTTGATCCTCGGTGTTGGCGTGCTGGTGATCGGCTTCCTGCTGCTGTTCGTGATTCCGCGCTTCAGCCAGGTGTTCGAGGACATGGGGGAGCGCATCCCGGCAATGTCGCGCTTGCTGCTGCAATGGGGCCAGTTCGTGCACGCGCACGGCCCGGCGGTGCTGGTGGCGATGATCGGGCTGGTCGTCGGCTCGGTGCTCGCATTGCGCATGCCGAGCGTGCGCGGCGCGCTGGCGCGTCGCATCACGCGCCTGCCGCGCATCGGCGAGTACGTCCTCACCTACCAGCTCGCGCGCTTCTACCGCGCGCTTGGGCTGCTGCAGCAGGCCGGAATCCCGATCCTGCCGGCGCTGGACATGGTGGTGGGCTTGCTGCCGGCCAGCCTGCACGCGTCGCTGGCGGGTGCGCGGCGCGACATTGGCGAAGGGCGCGCTTTGTCCGACGCCTTCGAGGCCAATGGCCTGACCACCGTCGTCGCCGTGCGCCTGCTGCGCGTGGCCGAGAGCACCGGCAAGATGGGCGAGATGCTGGAGCGCACGGCAATCTTCCACGAGGAAGACATCGCCGAGGCCATCGACTGGTTCATCCGCCTGTTCGAGCCGGTGCTGATGATCGGCATCGGGCTGATCATCGGCGTCATCGTGCTGCTGATGTACGCGCCGATCTTCGAGCTTGCCGGGAGTATCCAATGAACGCCGGCATGAGCTCGGAGCTGCGCGCGGCCGAACAGGCGGGGCGGCTGACGCCGCGCATGCTGGATGCTGCACGCCAGCGCGCGGCGAGCCTTCGCCGTCCGTTGCTGGAAGTGCTGCAGGAAGACCTGGCTATCGACGCCGCGGCGCTCGCCGACGTGATTGGCGCCGCATTGGGGCTGGACGTCATCGGCATGGGTCGGATGGCCGCGTTGACGCCCGCGTTCGACCGCCTGCCGTACGCCGAGGCCGCCCAGCGCGGCTGCATCGCGTTCGACGATGGCGCGATGTGGGGCGTCGCCGTCGCCGATCCGTTCGACGACGGGTTGACCGACTGGTGCAACGCGCGGCTGGGCGTGGTGCCGCAATGGTGGCTCGCGCCGGCCGACGACATCGCGGCCTTCCTCGCGCGCCATGAAGATTCGATGCGCGCGATCGACAGCGCGTTGCCCGCCCGCATCGCCGCCGGCGCGGACGACAGCGGCCTGGAAGACCTGTCGATCCGCTCGATCGGCGAGGGCACCAGCGTCGTCGTACGGCTCGTTCAATCCACGCTCTACGACGCGCTCAAGAGCGGCGCCAGCGACATCCACCTTGAATCGCACCTGAGCGGGCTGGTGATCAAGTACCGCCTCGACGGCATGCTGATCCAGGCCGGCGCGCCCGAGGGCCGCGAGCTCGCCGAGCAGGTGTTGTCTCGATTGAAGGTGATGGCGGAGCTCGACATCGCCGAGCGCCGCGTTCCGCAGGACGGCCGCTTCCGCCTGCGCGCGCTGGGCCGCGAGATCGACTTCCGCGTGTCCATCATGCCCAGCATCCACGGCGAGGACGCGGTCGTGCGCGTGCTCGACAAGCAGGCCATGATCAACCAGGCCGCGGGCCTGCGGCTGGACATCCTCGGCTTCGACGAGACCACGCTCGCGGCCTTCCGCCGCCTCAGCCGCGACCCATACGGCCTGCTGCTGGTGACGGGCCCCACGGGCAGCGGCAAGACGACGACGCTGTACGCGGCGCTGTCCGAGATCAACCACGGCAACGACAAGATCATCACGATCGAGGATCCAGTCGAGTACCAGCTGCCGGGCATCCTGCAGATCCCGGTCAACGAGAAGAAGGGCCTGACCTTCTCGCGCGGCCTGCGCTCGATCCTGCGCCACGATCCCGACCGCATCATGGTTGGCGAGATCCGGGACTCCGACACCGCGCAGATCGCCATCCAGGCCGCGTTGACGGGTCATCTGGTGCTGTCGACGGTGCACGCGAACAACGCGTTCGACGTGATCGGCCGCTTCACCCACATGGACGTCGATCCGTACAGCTTCGTGTCCGCGCTGAGCGGCGTGCTCGCGCAACGCCTGCTGCGCCTGAACTGCGTGCATTGCGCCGTGCCGGTGAACCCGTCGCCCGACGAGCTGCAGGCCTCCCTGATCGCCCCCGAGCGCGTGCAGGGTCGAATGCTTCGGGCAGGGCAGGGTTGCAGCAAGTGCCGCAGCACCGGCTACAAGGGCCGCAAGGCCGTGGGCGAACTGCTGATCCTGGACGACGAACTGCGCGAGCTGGTGGTCGCGCGGGCGCCAGTGCGCCAGATCAAGGAGGCGGCGCTGCGCAAGGGAACGCGGTTCCTGCGCGACGCCGCCGTCGAACTCTTTCTCGATGGCCACACGAGCCTGGCCGAGGTGAACCGTGTCACGCTGGCGTCCTGATCCGTTGCCCCTGTTGCTGCCCGACAACTTGGTCGTGGCGGATGCCGTCGCTGCACTCGCCGTGCAGATCGACGACCTCGCGTTGCCGCGCGGGGCGCGCATTGCGTGCGTGGTGCCGGCGCCGTTCGCGCGCTACCTGCTCGTGCCGTGGAACGCCGGCATGCAGGCCCGCAAGGCTCGCCAGGTCTTCGCCGAGCACTGCTTTCGCGAGATCTACGGCGAGCTCGCGCGCGACTGGGTCGTGCGCGTCGACCCCGCGCGATTCGGCAGCGCGGCGCTGGCCTGTGCGATGGGCTCGGGCCTGCTCGGCGACCTCGAGCGAGTCAGCGCGGAGCGCGGCGTGGTGCTGGAGTCGGTGCAGCCCGCGCTGATGAACGCCTTCAACGCGATCACCGCGCCGTTGTCGCAAGGCAGCGCCTGGATCGTGGTGCCGGGCAGCGGCACGCTGACCCTGATGTTGCTGGAAGACGGCCGACCGCTGCGCGTGGCATTGGTGGCCGGCGGTCTCGATCGGCTCGACCTTGTGCTGCGCCGCGAATGGTTCGCGCTCGGCCGTGACGGCACGTGGACGCATGTCCATGTCTGCGCGCTGGCGAGCTTGCCACAAGCCCTGGCGGCCTGACGTGAACTCCTTGCAGCTCGACTTCCACCCGCGCGCCGAGCGCGTCTCGCGCCCGCTCGCGTGGGCGTCCACCGGACGCCGTTGCAAGGCCTCGTTGTCCAGCGTCAACACCTGCGTCTCGGCCGGGATCGCGCGGCCCGGACCGATCCAGGCCGCGAGCGTGAGAACGACCACCAAGCCC
>JBDSDD010000035.1:0-7365 GCA_039920745.1 Burkholderiaceae bacterium
GGCGTCGGCCTGGCCCGGCTCGAGTTCATCATCAACACCAACATCGGGGTCCACCCGAAGGCGATCCTCGACTACCCCAACATCGATCCCGACCTGAAGAAGGCGGTCGAATCGGTGGCCCGCGGCCACGCCTCGCCGCGTGCGTTCTACGTCGACAAGCTCGCGGAGGGCATCGCCACGATCGCCGCCGCGTTCTGGCCCAAGCCGGTCATCGTGCGGCTGTCGGACTTCAAGTCCAACGAGTACAAGAAGCTGATCGGCGGCTCGCGCTACGAGCCGGATGAAGAGAACCCGATGCTGGGCTTCCGCGGCGCGTCTCGCTACATCAGTGGCGAGTTCCAGGACGCGTTCGCGATGGAGTGCGAAGCGCTCAAGCGCGTGCGCCACGACATGGGCCTGACCAACGTCGAGATCATGGTGCCGTTCGTGCGCACCGTGCGCCAGGCCTCGCGCGTGGTGGAGATGCTCGCTGAGCGCGGCCTCAAGCGTGGGGTCGACGGCCTGCGCGTCATCATGATGTGCGAAGTGCCCAGCAACGCGATCCTGGCCGACCAGTTCCTGGAGCATTTCGACGGCATGTCCATCGGCTCCAACGACCTGACCCAGCTGACGCTCGGCCTGGATCGCGACTCCGGTCTGGCCCAGTTGGCCGAGGACTTCGACGAGCGCGACCCGGCCGTCAAGGCGTTGATCTCGCGCGCGATCAACGCCTGCCGCAGCGTCGGCAAGTACGTGGGCATCTGCGGCCAGGGCCCCAGCGATCACCCGGACTTCGCGGCCTGGCTGGCCGACGAGGGCATCGTGTCGATTTCGCTGAACCCGGACTCGGTGGTCGAGACCTGGACCGCGCTCGCAGCACGCAAGTAGCCCGCGCGCGCCGTCACGACAGCCCGCTTCGACGGGCTGTATTTCGTTTCAGCGCCGAGGCCGCTCCGGTCGCCAAGAAGCGGTCCGGCCCGGGGCCCGTCGGTCCTGTCGTGATCGGCGCGGTGCGCTTCGAGAAGCCGGCCGACGGCAAGGGCAAGGGGATGGGCCAGAACGGCGGTTTCGTGGTCGCGCACGATGCGGGCTCGGGTGCCGAACTGTGGACGGCCAAGGTCTACGCGATCACCTACGCGGCCAATATGGAGGCCCACAAGCAGGACATCTTCATCATCGAGATGAAGCCGTCTGCCGACGCCCGCGCCTTGCGGATCACCGACGCCCGCGGCTACCGCTGGCGCCCAGAGGCTGTATGAAGATTCAAGGGAGCGGCAGATCCGGCTTTGGCGGGCTGCTCGCGGCCGGCCCCTCGGGGGCAGGGAGCGCGAGCGACCGTGGGGCCGACACCTTGTGCTATGATCGCAGGCTTTCCTTGCCGTACCCGTGGGTGTTTTCGTCTCAGGACGCGAAATGCCGTAGTTGACGCTTTCGGGGCGGCTTCATCCGACTCACGTCGGAAATCCACAAGGAGTGTCCATGCGTCACTATGAAATCGTTCTGCTGATCCACCCGGATCAAAGCGAACAAGTTCCGGCCATGCTGGAACGCTACAAGGCCCTCGTCACCAATTCCGGTGGCAAGGTGATCCGACTGGAAGATTGGGGCCGCCGCCAGCTGGCCTACACGATCCAGAAGCTTGCCAAGGCTCATTACATCTGCATCAACATCGAATGCGGAAATGAAGCCCTCAAGGAACTGGAAACCGGCTTCCGCTTCAACGATGCCGTCCTGCGCCACCTCACGGTGCTGCGCGACAAGGCCGACACCGCCCCGTCCGTCATGATGAAGGCCGTGGAGAAGGAAGAAGCCCGCAAGTCGGCATCGTCGCAGGAGGCGACGGCCTGAAGGCAACCGCCGCAATCTGCCGCTGAGGTGCAGCGATGAATCGATTGATTCTCTCTGCCGAGCTGGTGGAACGCGGTGCGACCCGGTACACCCCGGCCGGACTTCCAGCGCTCGACCTGAGCCTGAAGCACGAATCCGAGGTGGTTGAAGACAAGCGCCCGCGCAAGGTCATCATGACGATGCGTGCGGTGGCGATCGGTGAGATCACGCGCAGACTCGCGACTTTCCCCCTGGGTCAGGTCGCCAGCTTCGCCGGCTTCATCGCTCCCTCTCGCAATGCGAAGGGCCTTGTCTTCCACGTGACCGAAGTCGCTGCTGACAGCACGTCCCCCATTCCCAATTAGTCGGATCACATTTCAGAGGTCATCACATGCCCCCGCCAAAATCAAGGTTTTCCAAGGACAAGCGTCCGAAGCGCAACCAGCAATCGCTGCTGTTCCGCCGCAAGCGCTTCTGCCGCTTCACCGTCGCCAAGGTCGATCACATCGACTACAAGGACGTTGACGTCCTGCGCGACTTCGTCGGTGAAAACGGCAAGATCACGCCGGCTCGCCTGACGGGCACCCGTGCGTTCTACCAACGTCAGCTGACCACCGCCATCAAGCGCGCGCGCTTCCTGGCCCTGCTGCCGTACAGCGACCAACACCGCGTCTGAGGAGACACCAACCATGCAAATCATCCTGCTGGAAAAGGTCGCCAACCTCGGTAACCTGGGCGACGTCGTCAAGGTCAAGGACGGCTACGCACGCAACTTCCTGATCCCGACCCGCATGGCGCGCCGCGCCACCGCGACCGCGATCTCGGAATTCGAAGTCAAGCGCGCTGAGCTCGAAAAGGCCGCCGCCGACAAGCTGGCCACCGCGCAAGCATTCGGCGAGAAGCTGGCCGGCAAGACCGTCCGCATCTCGCAGAAGGCCGGCGTTGACGGTCGTCTGTTCGGTTCGGTCACCAACGCCGACATCGCCGAAGCGCTGACCAAGAACGGTTTCGCCGTTGTCAAGTCGCAAGTGCGCCTGCCCGTCGGTCCGCTGAAGACCGTCGGCGAGCATGCCGTTGCCGTTGCCGCGCACACGGACGTCGTTGTCGACGTCACTGTGCAAGTGGTTGCCGAGCAAGACTGAAGTTTCGCGCGGGTTTCGCGCCCGCCTGCAACTCGAAAGGGTCGACTCGCGTCGACCCTTTTTTATTTCCGAGGCCAGTTGTCCCGAACTGTCCACAGCTCACCCCCAGCTTGTCCACATGGTGCCCCGCAGTGCGGCGGCCCCACAGGTTTTCCACAGGCTTGCCCACAACTCCCTGGCAATCCACAGGGGTTCTGTGATCGCGGGCCTGCTGTCAATTAGTCTGGAACGCTAGCCCTTTCTCGCCTACATGACGACCATCTTCGACTCCGCATTGCCCAGCCGCGGCGAAACCCGTGACCTGGACGTCGCCAAGCTGCGCGTCCCGCCCCAGTCCATCGAGGCCGAACAGAGTGTGCTGGGCGGGCTGCTGCTGGACAACGGCGCGTGGGATCGCGCGGCAGACGTCGTCACCGAGGCCGACTTCTACCGCTTCGAGCACAAGATCATCTTCGGCGCGATCGGCGCGCTGATCGGGGCCAGCAAACCGGCCGACGTCATCACCGTCTACGAACACCTGCAGATGGCCGGCAAGGCCGAGGATTCGGGCGGCCTGGCCTACCTGAACGCCCTGGCGCAGAGCGTGCCGAGCGCGGCCAACATGCGCCGCTACGCGGAGATCGTGCGCGAGCGCGCGATCCTGCGCAAGCTGATCTCAGCGAGCGACGAGATCTCGACCAACGCGTTCAATCCGCAGGGCCGTTCCGTCACGCAGATCCTCGACGAGGCCGAAGGCAAGATCTTCAAGATCGGCGAAGAAGGCAACCGCAACAAGCAGGGCTTCCAGAGCATGGACGTGCTCGCGGTGCAGCTGATCGACCGCGTCACCGAGCTCGCCGAGAACGGCGCCGAGGACGTCACCGGCGTGCGCACCGGCTTCTATGACATGGACAAGAACACCGCGGGCCTGCAGCCGGGTGACCTGATCATCCTGGCGGCGCGCCCGTCGATGGGCAAGACGGCCTTTGCCTTGAACATCGCCGAGAACGTCTCCGTCAACGAAGGCCTGCCGGTCGTCGTGTTCTCGATGGAAATGGGCGCCTCGCAGCTCGCGCTGCGCATGGTCGGCTCGCAAGGCCGCATCGACCAGCAGCACCTGCGCACCGGCCGCCTGGACAACGACGAGTGGGGCCGGCTGACCGAGGCCGTGGAGCGGCTGTCGAAGTCGTCCGTCTTCATCGACGAGACCCCGGCGCTCACGGGCCCGGAACTGCGTGCCCGTGCGCGGCGCCAGGCGCGCCAGTGCGGCCAGCTCGGCCAGATCGTGATCGACTACCTGCAGCTGATGAGCGGCTCGGGTGGCGACCAGGAGAACCGCGCTACCCAGATCGGTGAGATCTCGCGCGGATTGAAGGCGCTGGCCAAGGAGCTGAACTGCCCGGTGATAGCGCTGTCGCAGCTGAACCGCAGCGTGGAAACGCGGCCTGACAAGCGCCCGATGATGTCCGACCTGCGCGAATCCGGTGCCATCGAGCAGGACGCGGACATCATCATGTTCATCTACCGCGACGAGTACTACAACAAGGAAACCAAGGAGCCGGGCGTCGCCGAGATCATCATCGCCAAGCAGCGGAATGGCCCTGTCGGGACGACAAAGCTGGCATTTCTGCGGCAATGGACGAAGTTCGAGAACCTCGCGCCGGACTATCAAGGCCCTGGCGAGTATTGATCGTCTCCTTTTCGACGTGGCTCTTTCGGGGATCCGGCGCGGCTGCGTGACAAAGTTCATGGATTGATGACTGGCCGTCATGCTGTCACGCCGCCGTCTTGCGGCGCACCGAGACTGGCCTCCATGAAAAGGCATCTTCTCGCCGCGCTGCACAGCGTGCGCCACGACCGCAACGTCCAGGACGCCGCGTTCTGCACCGCTTGCTGGATTGGCTTCGCGAGCGTCGTCATCGCATCGGTGGCTTTGCCCGCCTGAAACGCGTGACGGTGCGACAACGCGCCTGGCGTCGATCTGTAGAGCACCTGAACTGACACGAACGATCGCTATCCCCCATCCCAGGTGTTGGCCGGAATCACTTCGATCTGCGCAATGCCAGGTGGACCAGGCGCCTGTAGAAACGGGTGCGGCGGGCATCGCCCCCACAGTTTGGGATGGGCTGCGCGGCAGGTCGGCGCTCACGACGGTTCGGCATTCAAACGTCCGACGCGCGCGTCCCGATTCCGGGAGCAATGCATCGCGGGAGGCCTCCTCATGCGGCCGCTTCTGCCACGCGCCAGGGCCATGCTGACGCGAAAGAGGCCGTGCAGGTCTCGATCTCGCTGTCGCTGCGTCGCCAGCCCGTCGATTCGACTCCTTTGCCGCGATGCCGCTCCAGCGACTGTCGGCCGATGGCGCGCGCAGACTTCGCCGCCAGGTTCAGATCGTGGGCACGGGCAACAACGCGTTCAAAATGCAAGAGCCGGCGCAGTTGGTCTGACACAGTCGATCGGCCGCGTCCGGGATGGGCGAGGCCGATGAGGGAAGCCAGCGATCGCGGCGCGACCGGGGCGCACTGGCGCGCCGCTCGTCTTCAGGCGCGTCGACGACGCACGGCGAACGTGGACACCAGCGCCGCGCCCAGCAGCATCAACGCGGCGGGCGCGGGCTCGGGCACCGGCGACGGCGGCCCCAGTTGCGTCGTGTTGGAGAACTCCCAGGACAGGATGTCGTGGTTCTCCCATCCGGCGCCGGTGCCGGAGGTGAAACCGACGTAGGCCTGGTTGGTGCCGAGGGCAGACGCGATGTCGATCGGCAGGTTGCTGTAGATCGTGTCGGCCAGCATCGCGCCATCCTGGATCTGCAGGCTCAGGCCCGTGCCGTCGTAGCCGATGGTCACTTTCCACACGTCGCCGTTCGACATGCATCCCGGCGCGGTGTAGTCGTCCTGGTTCGGGTTGCCGCCGGACGGGAAGCCGCAGGAGGTGTTGCCATAGACGTTGGTCAGGTTGGCGTTGGCCAAGTTGCCACCGGTGTCGATCGAGACGTGGTTGCTGCTCTTGCCGTCGTCGGCACCGAGACCGTAGCCGGTGTTGTTGTAGGTGTCGAATTCGATCGCGACGCTGTTGGGCACGCCGGAGTAGCCCATGCCGACGCCAGCGCCGCCGAGTCCGCTTGGGTTGGCCGCCAGGACGAAGGTGATGCCGTCGGCCGGATCCCAGCCACCGGGCTGCGTGAAGCGGAAATTGAACGTCGTGCTGAACGTGTCGTTCGTGCCGAGCGTGATGGGCGTGGTGCTGTAGGCGGCCGCGGCCTGGCTCGGAGACGCTGGCGTCAGGCGCAGCACGGTGCCATCGGCGGTGACAGCAGTGCCGGCGTTGCCCTTGAGGGTCAGGCCCGCCGTGCTGGAGAAGTCATTGAACGTCACGCCGTCGGCGTGGGCCGACAGGGCGGCCACGGTGGCTGCACAGGCGGCGACGACGCGCAGGGGCTTAGGGATCATTGGAATGTCCTCCGCAGGAGTGAGATCTGGGCCGGGGCAACACTGCCCCCATGCAGTATCTGCATCCAGGCTTGCGACCGATATCCCATGCATCTGGCCCGTGTGGGGCTCGCGTACTGCTTGTCGGGGCTATTGACCCGATGTCGCTTCAGGGGTGGTGTCCGTGCGCGGCCCGACGCCGGATGGCCTCCAGGGCCAGCGCACGCGTCTGGTACGGATGCTGACAGCGGAAGATGCAGCGCCCATGCGTGTTGTGCGCGAGCTTGGCGCACAGGGCCTGTGACCGACCTGTCATCAGCCGCCACCCCTCGACCGCCAGTTGCATGCCCAGCAACGGCGGCACCAGGTTGAGCCAGCGCGCGTTGGCAAGGTCGCCCGAGAGGTCGACGGCGAGCAGGCGCGCGACGTTCATCCCGAACCCGGAGAGCGGCGCGGCGCAGGCCACGATCAGCATGACCAGCAGCGCGTACAGCACGCCGGTCCAGCGAAACCAGCTTGCATGGTTGCTGGTGTACAAAATCAACAGCATCGCGCTGGCCGACAGCACCAACTCGGTCAGGAAGGCCGCCCATTCGTTGGTCGGGCCGATCGAGGCCAGGAGCAGCGACGGCTGCGTCGTCGCGGGCAGCAGGGCCCCTCTGCGCAGCAACGTGACCGCGAGCATGGCGCCGGCCACCTGGGCCAGCGTGAAGAAGAGGGCGTCCGGGCGGCCGATCTTGCCCAGGCGCAGCCAGGCGAACGTGATGGCCGGGTTCAGGTGCGTGCCGGAACGCCGACCCCAGGGTGAATAGATCATCGCCATCAGCAGCAGGCCCATGGTGACGCCGGCCGCGCCGCGCCGCAGGGCCAGGTCGGACGCGCCCTTGAAGGCGCTGCCTTCGAGCCACGCCGAGACGATGCCGGCGACCAGCACGAAGGTAGCCAGGAACAGGGCTTCCACGGCGTACTCGGGCCAGTGGCGACGCAGCGTCGTGGGCCAGGGCAGGTCG